>NZ_DATCUY010000345.1:0-22380 GCF_036567245.1 Achromobacter sp.
GGCCCCGGCCAGCGGCGCGGCCTGGGCCCGGCTGCGGCGCCATTCGACCAGGCCGATGCCGATGCCGCTGGCGCAGATGATGGCGATGCCGAGCCAGGTCAGCAGGTCGGGGAAATGGCCCCAGACCAGCCAGCCGACCGCGGTCGCGCTGAGGATCTGCAGGTAGACGAAGGGCGCCAGGGTGGAAGCGGGCGCGCGGCGGTAGGCAGCGATCTGGAACAGGTGCCCCAGGCCGCCGGTGATGCCGGTGGAGATCAGCACGACCCAATCCAGCGGCGCCAGCGCCTTGAGGACGGGCAGGGCGGACGGCAGAATGAAGGGCAGGGCCAGCGTCAGGCAGATCGTGCCGACGGCGCCGCTCCAGATCAGCGAGGTGAACGGGTCGTCACCCGCAACGCGGCGCGTGGCAATGAATTGCACCGCGAAGCAACAGGCCGTGAGCAGGCCGAACACCGTGCCGACGGGGTCCAGGCCGCCGCCCGGGCGGATCACGATGATCACGCCGACGAAGGCGATACCCGCGGCGACGAAACGAGACAGGCGGGCAGGCTCCTTGAGCACCCAGGGCGCAGCCGAAAGCACCAGCAGCGGCGCCAGGAAATTGATGGCGGTGGCCTCGGCCTGAGGAATGTAGCTCAGCGTAGTGAAGAACATCAGCGTGGCCAGGAACATCGAGCCGCCCCGCAGGATCTGTTCGCGCGGCTTCTTGCTGCGCAGCACGCCCAGCCCGCGCGCAGGCAGCACCAGGGCCAGCACCAGCGCCAGGTGCACGGCATAGCGGAACCACGACAGCACCAGCAGCGGCACGCCCGCGCTCATCACCCACTTGCCGCTGGCATCCAGGCACGACAGCGTCCACATCGACAGCACCAGCAACAGCACTCCCATCATCGGGCCGCTGGAGGCGGGCGCTGCTGCGCGCGTGCGACCGTTATCGGCCGGGGTCATCGACAAACTCCTTATGCGGCTGGGGCGCCGGTCAGCGGGTATCGGGCGGCTGACATGATACGCTCAACGCGCCGGGGGAACAGGCTCATGATAGAACTACGCAACATCGAAACTTTTTTCTGGGTCGCCACGCTGGGCAGTTTTCGCGCCGCGTCGGAGAAACTCAACACCACGCAACCTGCGGTATCGCAGCGCATCGCCTCTCTGGAGGCGGATCTGGGCGTGCTCTTGTTCGAGCGCGAGGCGCGCGGCGTGAAGCTGACCGCCAAGGGGCATGAGCTGCTGTCGCATGCCGAACGCATGCTGCAGGTGCGGCGCGACATGTTCGAGGCCGCGCGCGAGCAGAACGTCATGAGCGGCACGGTGCGCATTGGCGTGGCCGAAACCATCGTGCAGACCTGGTTGCCCACCTTGATCGAACTGATCCACTCCAACTATCCGGCGCTGGTGCTGGAGATCGAGGTTGACACGACCCATGTGCTGCGCTCGCACCTGATGTCGCGCCAGATCGATCTGGCTTTCCTGATGGGGCCGGTGCTGGAAGCGCGGGTCGAGAACCTGCCGCTATGCACCTATCCGCTGGCCTGGGTCGCAAGCCCGGCGCTGGATCTGGGGCCCGAGCCGCTGACATTGGAGCAGATCGGCAAGCTGCCCATCATCACCTATCCCTCGAACAGCGCGCCTTACCGCGTGGTGCGCGACATGCTGACGCGCGCGGGCGTGAACTCGCCGCGCATGTACGGCAGCGCTTCGATGTCGATGATGGTGCGGATGACCCAGGATGCCATCGGCACCAGCGTGATCGCGCCGGTGTTCCTGGGCAAGGAGTTGGCGCGCGGCGAACTGCGCATCCTGCGCGTGCAGGCCGACCCCTTGCCGGAGCTGAGTTTCACGGCGACCTGGGTCCAGGGGCCGGATAGCCACCCGGTGCGCGTCATCGCGCAGATGGCCCAGAAGGTGGCCGAGCAGGCCGCGGACGGGGTTCCTCTCTAGGTGTTTTCCCCAGCAAGCGCCGCGCGAGCGGTGCAAGCAGCCGTTCAGCCGGGCTGCGGCCCGGCGTCGCCAGCTGCCCGCTGAGCCGCGCTACTGCACGGTCTGCGCGAAATGCAGCGCTGGCGCCGGCCGAGACCAAAGAAAAATTTATACCCCCGTATCGCAACATACGATTGGACGCTCCGCGCCCCTGACGCTGCAATGGCGCCACATCAATAACGATCGCCTGGATGCATAGAGCGGGGGAAAGCATGAACCAGCGTATGTCTCATTCCCGGACCCGGGCGGCAAGCCATGCCGCGCAGGCGCGACGCGCGCCGTTGCGCGGCTGATCTCCAGACTCTCCGATTGCCACCGCGCGCCGCCAGGATAACGGGATCCGGCGCGCGGCATACCATCCCGCCAGCCAGGAGTTTTGTCCATGAAGAAGTCGCTAGTTTTCGCCGCCGTCGCCGCCAGCCTGCTGGCCGGCGCCGTCCAGGCGCAGGACCTGCCCAAGACCCAGTTGAAGGTCGTGGGCGGCCTGAGCAACTTGACCGCGTACAACGATTACGAAAAGCCGTTCTGGACCAAGACGATTCCTGAGCTGTCCAAAGGCCAGGTCACCGCCGACATCAAGGGCTTCAACGAAATGGGCTTGAAGGGTCCCGAGTTGCTGCGCCTGATGTCGCAGGGCGTGGTCGAGTTCGGCACGGCCACGTTGGCGTACTTCGCCAGCGACAACCCGATCAACGAGGCTATCGACCTGGCCGGCCTGGCGCCGGACGTCAAGACCGCGCGCGCCGTCACCGACGCGTTCGAGCCGGTCTACGCCAAGCTGTATGGCGAAGGCAGCAACGTCAAGCTGCTGGGTATTTCCACCTACCCCGCGCAAGTGCTGTTCTGCAACGCCGAGATCAAGAGCCTGGCCGACATCAAGGGCAAGAAGGTCCGCACCAGCAGCCGTACCACCGCCGAGTTCGTCGAGGCGCTGGGCGGTTCGAGCGTGACCATGGCCTTCGGTGAAGTGGTGCCCGCGCTGCAGAACAAGGTGGTGGATTGCGCCATCACGGGTTCGCTGTCCGGCTATTCGGCCAAGTGGTACGAAGTGTCCACGCACCTGGTCGCGCTGCCGATCAACTGGAACCAGCAGATCCACGCCGTGAACCAGAAGGCCTGGGACAAGCTCGACCCCAACGTGCGCACTTTCCTGCAGACCAATGTGAAGACCCTGGTCGACAACATCTGGGACGCCGCCGCGCGCCAGACGCAGGAAGGCTATGACTGCAACACGGGCGCCGCTGCTTGCCCGTTCCCGGTCAAGGGCAAGATGGTCCTGGTTCAGCCCTCGGACGCAGACCGCGCGCTGCTGAAGAAGGTCACTGAAGAAGCGGTGCTGCCCAAGTGGGCTGCGCGTTGCTCGGCCCAGTGCGTGAAGGACTTCAACGCCACGGTCGGCAAAACCCTGGGCCTGACCGCAATGCGGTAGGTCCCCCCCCGAAGCGCTGTGCGCTTCCCCCCCAGGGGGGCATGCCTGCGGACCGGCGGAGCCGGATCCGCAAGGTGGACTCCCCCCGAAGCGCTGCGCGCTTCCCCCCGGGGGGCATGCCTGCGGACCGGCGGAGCCGGATCCGCGGCATCCCGATCGGGGGGGAGTCGTTGCAGATCGGCATAGCCGGCTTCGTGGCGTCCCTATGGGATCGTTCGTTAATCGCAGAGGCGGCGATGCTTGCCTGGCCCTGCAAAGGTTTGACTCATGACTCAATCTGAACACTTCCGCCTGTTGGGCGGGCTATTGCGGCGCGCCGAGAGCTTTTCACGTCTGGCGGTGTGGGCCGGCGGCGCGCTGACCGTGGCCAGCGTGCTGCTGATTTCGTTTGACGTGCTGGCCCGCAAGTTCCTGGGCTTCACGACGGGCGGCGCGGACGAATTGTCCAGCTACGCCTTCGCCATCAGCACCTCGTGGGCGCTGGCGTTCGCCACGCTGCAGCGCGCCAATGTGCGCGTGGACGTGGTCTACCAATACATGCCGGTGCGCATTGCGGCCGTGCTGGACTGGATCTCCATGGTGGCCCTGGCCGTCTTCATGGTGTACCTGACTTACTACGCATTCGAGGTGGCGCAGACCTCCTGGGCGCAGAAATCCGCCGCCAATACGCCGCTGGCCACGCCCTTGTGGATTCCGCAGGGCCTGTGGGTGCTGGGCCTGGCGTGGATGTGCATCACCGTTGCGCTGATGCTGGCGCGCGCCTCCGCCGCGCTGGTCACGGGCGACATCGAACTGGTCAAGAACATTTGCGGTGTGCGTTCGGCGCAGGAGGAAGCCGACGAGGAAGCCGCCGCCGGCGAGCGCATGGTGAAGGGAGAGGCCGCATGATTTCCACCGCATTGATACTGCTCCTGGTGCTGATCGGCCTGTCCATTCCGGTGGGCGCGGCGCTGGGCGTGCTGGGCCTGATCCTGGACCCGCTGTTCTCCATGCTGCCGCTGACGCGCGCCATTGGCGAGGTCTCGTGGAGCACCAACAACGAGTTCCTGCTGGTGGCGATTCCGCTGTTCATCATGCTGGGCGAGGTGCTGCTGCGCGCCGGTTTCGCCGAACGCATGTATGGCGCGATGAGCCTTTGGCTGTCGTGGCTGCCGGGCGGCCTGATGCACGCCAACATCGGCGCTTCGACGCTGTTCTCGGCCACCTCCGGCTCCAGCGTCGCGACCGCCGCGACCGTGGGTACGGTGGCCATCCCGCAGATCCGCAAGTACGGCTATAACGAGCCGCTGTTCCTGGGCAGCCTGGCCGCCGGCGGCACGCTGGGCATCCTGATCCCGCCTTCGATCAACCTGGTCATCTATGGCGTTCTGACGAACTCCTCGGTGCCCAAGCTGTACCTGGCCGGCATCATCCCGGGCTTCGCGATGGCTGCGCTGTTCATGGTGACGGTAGTCATCGCCTGCGTCGCCAAGCCGTCCTGGGGCGGCAAGAAGATCCAGGCGACCTGGAGCCAGCGCTTCGCCAGCCTGGTGCACCTGGCGCCGCCCATGGGGATCTTCTTTCTGGTGGTGGGCTCCATCTATGCGGGATTGGCCACGCCGACCGAAGCCGCCGCGTTGGGCGTGCTGGGAGCCTTCATCCTGGCGGCCTGGTTCCGCCGCCTGTCGTGGTCGATGCTGCGAGAGGTCATGGAAGGCACCATGCGCTCGACAGCCATGATCATGCTGATCGTGGTGGCGGCCAGTTTCCTGAACTTCGTCATGTCCGCGACCGGGCTGACCGATGCGCTGACCAAGTCGATCACGGGGCTGGGCCTGTCGCCGGGATGGATGCTGCTGATCGTGGTGATCTTCTACCTGGTGCTGGGCTGCTTCATGGAAACGCTGTCCATGATGATCACGACCATCCCCATCATCGCGCCCATCATGATCGGGCTGGGTTTCGATCCCATCTGGCTGGGCATCGTCATCATTATCCTGGTCGAAGCCGCCCTGATCACGCCGCCCGTGGGCCTGAACCTGTTCGTGGTGCAAAGCCTGCGCAAGAGCGGCTCCATGAGCGCGGTCATCGTCGGCAGCCTGCCGTTCGTGCTGGCCATGTTCGTGATGCTGGCGCTGCTGGCGTTCTGGCCGGACGTGGCGTTGTGGCTGCCGCGCGTGTTCGGCTGACCTTCATTCCATAGACATCCCGGGCGCGGCAAGCCGCCGCGTCCTTCATCCTCTTATTTCCGCAGGACAGATATGAAAGCCGTATTCCAGATCGAAGACTCGCAACCCCGCCAAGTGGAAGTCGAGTTCGACACCCTGATCGTTGCCGGCTGGGCCGGACGCGACATGGCCGCAATCGAGCACCACATCGAAGAGCTGGCCGCTATCGGCGTGCCGCGCCCCAGCAGCGTGCCGCTGTACTACCGCATCGCCGACAACCAGCTGACCCAGAAGGAAACCGTGCAGGCCCTGGGCGAGGATTCCTCGGGCGAAGTCGAGACCTTCGTGTTCGCGGTCGATGGCGAAATGTACGTCAGCATCGCTTCGGACCACACCGACCGCAAGCTGGAGACCTACAGCGTGGCGATGTCCAAGCAGGTCTGCGTCAAGCCGGTGGCCACCAGCGCCTGGCGCCTGGCCGATGTAGCCGACTACTGGGACGAACTCGTGATCCGTTCCTACATCGTCGAGAACGGCGTTGAAGTGTTGTACCAAGAGGGTCCGCTGGCATCGCTGCGCACGCCGCAGGACCTGGTCGCCGGCTATACCGGCGGTTCGGCCGTGCTGCCGGCGGGCGCCGGCATGACCTGCGGCACCGTGGGCGCGATCGGCGGTATCCGCCCCTCGGCCGATTTCACGATGGAATTGCACGACCCGCGCCGCCAGCGCAGCCTGCGTCACCGCTATCATGTCGAGACGCTGCCCGTGGTGGCCTGATTCCGGCCTCCGGCGCCTATCGCCAGGCGCGCCTGCGGGCGCGCCCGTTTGCACTCATGCCGCAAGGCGGCACTAGGATGACTATGGTTTCGACCCTGAACGATCTGACCCTGGCCCTGCAAGAGGGCCGCAGCAGCTCCGTGGAACTGACGCGGGCGGCACTGGCCCGCGCCCAGGACGAAGCGGGCGAGGGCGCGCGCGCCTTCACGCGTCTGTACGCGGAAACGGCGCTGGCCCAGGCCCAGGCTTCCGACACGCTGCGCGCGGCCGGCATCGTGCGCTCGGCCATCGAGGGCCTGCCCATCAGCATCAAGGACCTGTTCGACATCGAAGGCGAGACCACGATGGCAGGTTCCGTGGCGCGCGAAGGCGAGCCCGCGGCCGACGCCGACGCCGAAGTGGTGCGCCGCCTGGTGGCGGCGGGCGCAGTCATCATCGGCCGCACCAACATGACCGAATTCGCCTATTCCGGCCTGGGCATCAATCCGCACTACGGCACGCCGCTGAACCCTTACGACCGCGCCACCGGCCGCATCCCCGGCGGTTCGTCGTCCGGCGCGGCCGTGTCCGTCGCCGACGGCATGGCTGTCGCGGCCATCGGTTCGGATACGGGCGGTTCCGTGCGCATCCCGGCCGCGCTGTGCGGCCTGACGGGCTTCAAGCCCAGCGCCTGGCGCGTCTCCATGGAAGGCGTGCTGCCGCTGTCGGCCAACCTGGATTCGATCGGCCCCATCGCCGCCAGCGTGCGCTGCTGCGCCGAGCTGGACGCCATCCTGTCCGGCGACGGCGGCCCGGTGCCGGAAGCGGCGGCGCTGCGCGGTTTGCGCCTGGCCATCCCGACCACGTTGGCGCTGGACGCCATGGAAAAGCATGTTGCTGACAGCTTCGCGGCTGCGGTTGCCCGCCTGAAGGAGGCCGGCGCCCAGGTCGACGAGATTGCGATACCGGAATTCGCGGAACTGGCTGCCATCAACGCCAAGGGCGGCTTCACCGCGGCCGAGGCCTGGGCCTGGCACCGCGACCTGATCGCCCGCGCGGGCAAGCGCTACGACCCGCGCGTGGTGTCGCGCATCATGCGCGGCAAGGACATGAGCGCGGCCGACTACCTGGACCTGCTGGACGCGCGCGAAGCCTGGGTCGCCGCGGTGGACCGCCGCATCGCCGGCTATGACGCCCTGATCATGCCGACCACGCCCATCGTGGCGCCGGCGGTCGCCGACCTGCAGGCTTCGGACGAAGCCTATTACGCGGCCAACGGCCTGATCCTGCGCAACCCGACGCTGATCAATTTCCTGGATGGCTGCGCGCTGTCCTTGCCTTGCCAGGCGCCCGGCACGGCGCCGGTGGGGCTGATGATCGCGGGCAGCAATGGCGCGGACCGCAGCATCCTGAGCATCGGCCTGGCGGTGGAAGCGCTGTACGCGGGCCAGTGATGTGAAACCGGGGCGGACGGCAGCCGCCGGTCCGTTCCGGGCGCTAAGATGGCGGCTGCATAGCCGGACGCCGCCGCCATGATCGATCTGCGCAATATCGAGACTTTCTTCTGGGTCGCCACCCTGGGCGGGTTTCGGGCCGCGGCCGAGAAGCTCAATGCCACCCAGCCGGCCATTTCCCAGCGCATCGCGTCGCTCGAATCCGATCTGGGCGTGCGCCTGTTCGACCGCGACACCCGCGGCATCAAACTGACGGGCAAAGGGCGCGAATTGCTGTCGCACGCCGAACGCATGCTGCAGATGCGGCGCGACATGCAGGAGGCCGCGCGTGCCAAGAGCGTCATGAGCGGCATGCTGAGGCTGGGGGTGTCCGAAACCATCGTCCATACCTGGCTGCCCACCTTGATGGAGTATCTGCACGACGCCTATCCGGCGCTGATGGTCGAGATCCAGGTGGACACGACCACGGTGCTGAAGACGCAGCTCGCTTCGCGCCAGATCGACCTGGCGTTCCTGCTGGGGCCGATGGAAGAGCCCCGCATCGAGAACCTCTATCTCTGCAATTACCCGCTATCCTGGGTGGCCAGCCCCAAGCTCAAGGTCGGGCGCCAGCCTATCGCCCTGAAGCGGCTGGCCGAATGGCCCGTCATCACCTATCCGTCGACCACCGATCCGCACCGCGCCGTGCGTCAGCTGTTGCAGCAGGCCGGGGTGGAGGCGCCGCGCATGTACGGCAGCTCCGCGCTCAGCGTCATTGTGCGGATGGCGCAGGACGCCATCGGCACCGCCGTCATTGCGCCCGTCATCCTGCACAAGGAGCTGGCGCAGGGCGAGTTGCGCATCCTGGAGGTGAAGGCGCCGGCCTTGCCGCCGCTGCACTACACGGCTTGCTGGATGCAGGGGCCGGACAGCCAGATCCCGCGCGCCGTGGCCGAGGCGGCGCAGCAGATTGCGCGTGAAGAGTCGCTGCGCCATCCGGCATAACCCTGATAAGGAATATTGATCGGGGTCTATCGCAACTTGTGATTGGACGCTGGCCCGCGCTTCCGGTGCAATGGCCCCATACCTGCATCATGAACAAGGGGATAGGCATGCAATCGAAACCCGCGGCGCGCGCCAGCGTCGAATTGGCCCGGCAGGCGCGGCTGGATGCGCGCAGCGGCAAGCTGACCGGCCCGACCGCGAACCTGGCTCCGGGCCACGTCCAGGCCAATCTGGCGATCCTGCCGCGCGCCCTGGCTGCCGACTTCCTGCACTTCTGCCAGCGCAATCCCAAACCCTGTCCCCTGTTGGCCATGTCCGAACCGGGCGATCCCGCCTTGCCGGAGCTGGGCCAGGACATCGACATCCGCAGCGACATCCCGCGCTACCGCGTCTGGCACAACGGCGAGCTGGTGGCCGAGCCGACCGACGTGCGCGACATCTGGCGCGACGATCTGGTCTCGTTCCTGATCGGCTGCTCGTTCTCGTTCGAGGAAGCGATGCTGGATAACGGCCTGCCGGTGCGCCACATCGAGCAGGGCTGCAATGTGCCCATGTACCGCACCAGCGTCCCGACCCATGCCGCAGGCGTGTTCGGCGGCCCGCTGGTCGTGTCCATGCGTCCCCTGAAGGCTGCGGACGCCATCCGCGCCATCCAGGTGACTTCACGTTTTCCCTCGGTCCACGGGGCGCCGGTGCATATCGGCGACCCCGCGTTGATCGGGATTGCCGACATCAACCGCCCGGACTATGGTGACCCGGTTGAAATACGCGAAGGCGAGATGCCGGTGTTCTGGGCTTGCGGCGTGACGCCGCAGTCGGTAGTCGCGGCCGTGCGGCCGGAGTTCTGCATTACCCATGCGCCGGGCCATATGTTGGTCACGGACCTCATCAATAGCCGGATGGCGGTGTTCTGACCGCCCTCGGGCCGCTTTTTCCGCCGGACGCAGGCAGGAAGCAGTAAGCAGTCATACTCGCGTTGCAGTACCAGTTGTGCCACCAAAACGATCCATTAAAGGACAAGGGGAAATGGCGACAACCGCTCTGAATCTGGGGTCTTCCGGCGTGCCGGAAGGTCTCGTGCGGCCGCGGCCGGGATCATCCTCCAGGGGATGCCCCGGGCCGCGTCCATGCATTGCTTTCACACCCAGCCGGTTCAATCCAGGAGTCCAGTTATGAAGATGAAGCTCATCGCGGGCGTCGCCGCGAGTCTGGCGCTGATGTGCGCCTTGCCCGCGCAGGCCCAGCAGGCCGTGCGCATCGGCGCGATCTACCCCCTGTCGGGCGCCTTGGCGTCCACCGGGTCGGAAATCAAGGCGGCCATCGAACTGGCGGTCGACATCATCAACAATCCGCACCCCGAACTGGAAGGCATACCGCTGGCCGCGGGCAGCGGCTTGCCGGCGCTGAAAGGCGCCAAGATCGAAGTGGTGTTCGGCGATTCCCAGGGCAAGCCCGAAGTGGGCCTGGCCGACGCCCAGCGCCTGATCGACCAGGAGAAGGTCGTGGCCCTGACCGGCGCCTACCAGTCGGCCGTGACCAAGACCGCCAGCCGCATCGCCGAGCAGCGCGGCATTCCCTATGTGAACGGTGAATCCAGCAGCCCGGACCTGACCGAGCGCGGCTACAAATGGTTCTTCCGCACCTCGCCCAACGACGACACCTTCGTCGAGAACATGATGCAGTTCCTGGACGGCGTGAAGGCCGTGCCGACCGCCAAGATCGCCGTGGTGTATGAAAACACCGACTTCGGCGTGAACACCTACAAGGCCGTCGAGAAGTTCGCCAAGCAATACAAGCGCGAACTGGTCGCCAACATCGCCTACAGCGCGGGCTCGGCCTCGGTGACGGCGGAAGTGCAGAAACTGGCCGCTGCCAAGCCCGATGTGGCGATCTTCGCCAGCTACACCTCGGACGCCATGCTGTTCGTGCGCACCATGCGCGAAAGCAAGTACGCGCCGCCGGTGCTGCTGGCCAACGACGCCGGCTTCATCGATTCGCGCTTCGTGCAGGAAGTGGGGCCGCAGGTCCAGGGCGTGCTGACGCGCGATGTCTGGGGCAACGACGTGGCGGCATCCAAGGCCGGGCTGAAGAAGATCAACGACATGTACAAGGCCAAGACCGGCAAGGATCTCAACGGCAATAACGCCCGTTCGATGCAGGGCGTGCTGGTGTTGGCCGACGCGATCAACCGGGCCGGCTCGACCGATCCCGAGGCGATCCGCAAGGCGCTGGCCGCCACCGACCTGGGCGAAGCGCAAGTCGCGATGCCTTGGGCCGGGGTGCAATTCGACGCCAAGGGCCAGAACACCAAGGGCTCGGGCCTGATCCTGGAACTCAAGGGTTCGTCCTACCAGACGGTGTGGCCGGAGAAGTACCGCACGGACAAGAACCTGCCCACGCTGCCGTTCGCCTGGAAGTAGTCGTAGTCTGACGCGGCGGGCCGCGGGGCCCGCCGCAGGAGCACTCCATGTTTGAAGCTCTCTCGGCAGGCCTGTTCAACGGCCTGATCTATGCCGCGGTGGCGGTGGGGCTGGCGCTGATCTGGGGCATTACCGACGTCATCAACTTCGCCCATGGCGAGTTCCTGATGCTGGGCATGTATGCCGCCTATTGGCTCTACACGCTGGGCCACATCGATCCCACGCTGTCTGCGCCGCTGGTGGCCATCGTGCTCGCCTTCGTCGGTTTCCTGACCTACGCGCTCATCATCCGCCGCCTGCAGAAGGGGCCGGCGATGGCGGTCATCCTGGCTACCTTCGGCCTGGGGCTGGTGTTGCGCCAGATCGCCTTCATCGCCTTCAGTCCCGATTACCGCAGCCTGCCCGACACCATGGTGTCAGGCAGCGTCACGGTCGCCGGCATTTCGCTGGGCCGGCCGCAGGTGGTGACGGGCCTGATCGCGCTGGTGGTGGTGGTCGCGCTGTTCATCCTGGTGTACCGCACGCGCTGGGGCCATGCCTTGCAGGCGGTGGCGGAAGACCGCCAGGTGGCCGCCCTGGTGGGCATTTCGCCGGACCGGGTCAACGCCCAGGTCTGGATGCTGGGCAGCGCGGCGGTCGGCCTGGCCGGCGCCTTGCTGACCACCTTTTTCTATGTGTTTCCCTCGGTGGGCACGGTGTTCGGCCTGCTGGCTTTCGTGGCGGTGTGCATGGGCGGCTTCGGTTCGCTGCCGGGCGCCTTCATCGCGGGGATTCTGATCGGGATCATCGAGGCCATGACGGGCTACTTCGTCGCGCCGGCGCTCAAGACAGTGAGCGTGTTCATCCTGTTCATCCTGGTTCTCTGGTATCGGCCGCGCGGCCTGTTCGGGCGGTGGTGAGATGAACAAAACAAACAAACTCGACGCCGCGTACACGGGCGTGCCCAAATGGCCGGTCGCGGCGGCGGCGGTGGCCGCCATCCTGATGGCCCTGGTGCCGGTGGTGGTGAAGGACTCCTTCACTCTGCAGGTGCTGCTGCTGGCCATCATGTTCGGCGCGCTGGGCGCGTGCTGGAATCTGGTCGGCGGCTTCCTCGGGCGGATCTCCTTCGGCCACAGCGTGTTCGTGGGGGTGGGGGGCTACACCACCTTGCTGCTGCTGCACCACCTGAAGCTCACGCCACTGTTGGGCATCCCGCTGGGCGGGGTGATCAGCGCGGCGCTGGCCTGGCTGGTGGGCGGCCCCACGCTGCGGCTGTCCGGCCACTACTTCGCGATGGCCACCATCGCGCTGCTGCAGATCGGGCTGCTGTTGATGATCAATTGGGAATGGGCGGGCGGTGCGGTCGGCCTGGAGGCGCCCATCGGCGACGCCGCCTGGATGCTGCTGTTTCGCAGCAAGGTGCCGTACTACTGGATCGCCGTGGGCCTGGCCTTTCTGACCTTCTGCGCCACGTTCTTCCTGGTGCACTCCAAGACCGGCTTCTACTGGCGCGCCATCAATGGCGACGAAGCGGCTTCGCGCAGCCTGGGCGTGCCCGCGGACCGCTACAAGATGCTGGCCTTCGTGATGTCGGCGGGCATGACCGGGGTCTGGGGCGGCTTCTTCGCCATGTACGTGGGCTTCATCGACCCGGAATCCATGTTCAATCTGACGATGTCGGTGCAGGTCGTGCTGGTGACCATCCTGGGCGGCGTCGGCACACTGATCGGCCCGTGGCTGGGCGCGGCGGTGCTGTTGCCGCTGTCCGAGGGCACGCGCGTGCTGTGGGGCAGTTCGGGCATGGGGCTGGACCTGCTGGTTTTCGGCCTGGCCATATTGCTGGTCACCATGTTCCTGCCGGGTGGACTGGTCACATTGAGGAGGCGCCGTGGCTCTGCTGGACGTTAAGAACCTGACCAAGCAATTCGGCGGCCTGGTCGCGAACAAGGACATCTCGCTGTCGGTCGATGCGGGCGAAATCGTCGCCATCATCGGCCCCAACGGCGCGGGCAAGAGCACCTTGTTCAACGGCCTGGTGGGGCACCACGAGCCCACCTCCGGCTCGGTGACCTTCGACGGCCAGTCCATGATAGGGCGCCGTCCCGAGCAGGTGGCGGCGATGGGCCTGGTGCGCACATATCAGATCCCGCGCAGTTTCGGGCAGATGACGGTGCTGGAGAACGCCATGGTCGGCGCGCTGCTGCGCCATCCGCGCCTGCAGGACGCGCGCCGCGAATCCGCGCGTGTGCTGGAACTGGTGGGGCTGGCCGAACGCGCCGACGTAAAGGCGGCGGAGCTCAACGTGGCAGGGCAGAAGCGGGTCGAGCTGGCCCGGGCGCTGGCGACCGAGCCGCGCATGCTGCTGCTGGACGAAGTGGCGGGCGGCCTGAACCCCGCCGAGGCCATCGCGCTGGCCGAGATCCTGCGCGGCATCCACGCGTCGGGCGTCACGCTCATCATCGTGGAACACGTGCTGGAGGTGGTCATGCGGCTGGCGCAACGGGTGCTGGTGCTGAACTTCGGCCAGATGATTGCCGAGGGCGCGCCGCAGGAGATCGTGCGCAACCCGGCCGTGATCGAAGCCTATCTGGGGAGAAAGCACCGTGCCTGATGCGATGCTGAAAGTCGAAGACCTGAGCGTGGCCTACGGCGGCGTGCAGGCGGTGCGCGGCGTGTCGCTGGAAGTCAGACCGGGCGAGATTGCGGCCTTGCTGGGCGCCAACGGCGCGGGCAAGTCCAGCACCCTGATGGCCATTGTGGGGGCGGTCAAACCCAAGGGCGGACGGGTCGTCTTCGAAGGTCGGGACATTACCGGGACGCCGCCGGACAAGCTGGTGACCCAGGGCATTTCCATGATTCCGGAAGGCGCCCGCGTGTTCGCGCGCCAGCCGGTGGAGCAGAACCTGCGCCTGGGAGCCTATACGGTGCGGGACGAGCGCGTGTATGGCGAACGCCTGGAACGGGTGTACGCCTTGTTCCCGCGCCTGAAGGAGCGTCGCGCCCAGTTGGCGGGCACCATGTCCGGCGGCGAACGCCAGATGCTGGCCATCGGCCGGGCGCTGATGAGCGGGCCGCGCCTGCTCTTGATCGACGAGCCCAGCCTGGGTCTGTCGCCTTTGCTGGTGGAACAGGTGTTCGATGCGCTGGCCGCCCTGAACCGTGACGACGGCCTGTCGGTCCTGCTGGTGGAGCAGAACATGGCGCAGGCGCTGGAAGTCGCGGCGCGGGCCTATGTGATGCAGAGCGGGAGGGTGGCGCTGTCGGGCGATGCGGCGGAGCTTGCTGCCTCGGACGAGGTGCGCAAGGCGTATCTGGGGATGTGAGGCTGGCGCTGCGGCCAAGCCATGCCGGACGCGGCAAGCGTCCGGCATGGTCGATCATCAGAAGATGTGGCGGAAGCCCACTGCGGCGCCGAGCTGGTTGCTCTTGCCGGTGATTTCGCCGATGGCGGCATCGCTGACCTTGTTCCAGTCCACGGTGCCATACAGTTGCGAGCGCTTGGACAGGGAGTACTCGGCCACGGCGACCAGCGCGTAGCGCTTGCCCTTGTCTCCGTCTTCGACCACGTTCTTGCTCTGGTCGTAGTAGGCGGCGCCGGTGATGGCCCAGCGCGGCGTGGCCTGCCAGGTGACGCCGGCGAAGTAGCCGTTGTCCTTGCGGTCCAGGCCGGGGGCCTGGGCGCCGCCCATCACGGCGTTGACCCAGCCGGTTTCATCGCGGCCGTTGTAGTAGCCGGCGAACACCTTGGCGCCTTCGAACTGATAGGAAGCGTTCAGGTTCCAGACGCGCTGGCGCAGATCGGAATCCGTGCTTTCGTAGGTCTGCTGGTAGCCCGCGCCCAGGCCCAGGTTGCCAATCGTGTAGCGCAGGCTGGCGCCATACTGCTGGCCGGCCTTGTGGTCGTTCCAGTCTTCGCCGTTGGCCCACGACAGCACCAGCGCCAAGTCTCCAATGGTGTTGGAGTACTTGGTCATGTTGTTGGTGCGCACGCGCGACATGGCGGCGGGCAGCCAGGCGTTCTGGTCGTAGTTGCCGACGGTCAGCGGGTCGAAGTAGTCGGCCAGCAAGTCGAACATCGGGGTGTTCTGCAGACCCAGCGTCAGCGCGCCGATGCTGCCGCCGTCCAGGCCGATATACGCCAGGCGGCTGAAGGTCTTGCTGGGATCCGAGCCGCGGCCATTCTGCATGTTGAAGCCGTTTTCCAGGCGGAAGAAGGCGCGGTTGCCATTGCCCAGGTCTTCGGAGCCGCGCAGGCCCCAGCGGCTGTTGGAAATGGCGCCGTTTTCCATCGACACGCGGCTGCCGTCTGCGCCCACGCTGCCCGCGCTGGTGCTGAGGTAGCGGATGCTGACGTCGGCGATGCCGTAGAGGGTAACGCTGGTTTCGGCTTGGGCCGTGCCGGCGGCCAAGCCCAGGCCTGCAAGGGCGAGGGATAGGGTGATGCGTTTCATGCGGGGGACTCCTCCTGGGTAGCGCTATTTTTAGTGGCGCCGGGCTTTTGGCCCGGCTGGTTACGCCTGGCGGATCGCCAGGCGATGGGCCGTCGCTCCTACGCTTCGGGTAAGCGCGGGTCCGGGCGATGGCCGCATATGCACATATACGCCGTAATGCTGCAACGTATCAGCGCCTGGGAATTCTAGAAAAGTTGAGGCCTGAACAACACCTGTAGTTTTTTGGAGTTTTCCCTGGTTTACAGGAGAGCAAAACAGGGGGGCGGATAGGGTGCGCAAGCAGGCGTAAAAAAAACCCCGTTGCGAGAACGGGGTTTTCATGCCTAGGTCGCGCTACAGCGTCATGTGCAGCGGCAGCCACGTGGCTATGCCAGGCAATGCGTAGAGCAGCAGCACCGCCAGGATCATGAGGAAGAACATGGGCAGCGAGGCGCGCGCGATGTAGGGCAATTCCCTGCCGCTCATGCCGGACAGTACGAACAGATTGAACCCGACCGGCGGCGTGATCTGTGCCATTTCCACAACAAAAACGATGAAAATGCCGAACCAGATCAGGTCGATGCCGGCGGCCTGCACCGTGGGCAGCAGCACGCCCATGGTCAGCACCACGATGGAAATGCCGTCCAGGAAGCAGCCCAGGATGATGAAGAACACCATCAGCGCCATGATCAGCCAGAACTGCGACAGGCCCAGTCCGCCGATCCATTCGGCCAGCGCGCGCGGCAAGCCGATATAGCCCATGGCCAGCGTCAGGAACTGCGCGCCCGCCAGGATCAGCGCGATCATGCAGTACAGCCGGGTGGCGCCCAGCAGGGACTGCATGAAGGTGGAGCGGTTGAGCGACCCCTGCAGCACCGAGAGGATCAGGGCGCCTACCACGCCGACCGCCGCAGCCTCCGTGGCGGTGGCGATGCCGGTGTAGATGGACCCCAGCACCGCGCCGATCAGCAGCATCACCGGGATCAGATGGCGCGAACGCGACAGCTTCTGCATCAGCGTCAGGCCCGGGTCGGCCGCCGGCACCTGGCCGGGATTGCGGATCGCCCACCAGGCGATGTAGCCCATGAACAGCAGGGCCAGCAGGATGCCCGGCACGATGCCCGCGATGAACAGCTTGGCAATGGACACGTCCGCCGCCACGCCGTACACGATCATGATGATGGATGGCGGAATCAGCAGGCCCAGCGTGCCGGCGCCCGACAGCGTGCCCAGGATCTTGTCCTCGGGATAGCCGCGGCGCGTCAGCTCGGGGATGGTCATCTTGCCCACCGTGGCGCAGGTTGCCGCGGACGAGCCCGAGACTGCGGCGAAGATGGCGCAGCCGATCACATTGGTGTGCAGCAGCCGTCCGGGCAGGCGGTTGAGCCAAGGGGCGAGCCCCTTGAACAGGTCTTCCGACAGCCGTGTGCGGAACAGGATTTCACCCATCCACAGAAAGAGTGGCAGGGCGGTCAACGTCCAGCTGGAGGACGCGCCCCAGATGGTGACGGCCATGGCATCGCCCGCCGGCCGGCTGGAGAAGATCTCCATGCCGATCCATGCGGTCCCCGCCAGGGTCAGGCCGACCCAGACGCCGCAGCCCAGCAGCGCGAAGATCGAGACGACCAATAGGGTAATGACGAGAAGTTCATTCATGGGTTTGCTGCGAAGTAGCGGCGGCCAGGCCGCGTGAGCGTCGGATCAGCTCGTCGATCAGGGCGACCAGGAACAGCACCGTGCCCGCGGCCATGCTGAGCTGGGGAATCCAGAGCGGCGTGGCGTCGTTGGACGTGGAGATGTCGTTGAACTGCCAGGAGTCGTAGGTCAGCTTGACGCTGAAGAACGCGAAGGCGGAAGCCAGCAGGCAGCCGACCGCCAGGGCGAAGATATCCAGCTTGCGGCCCGCGGCCGGCTTGAGCGAATTGAGCAGCAGCGTGACGCGGATGTGTTCGCCGTGCTTGAACGTGCTGGCCAACGCCAGGAAACCGGCGGCGGCCATGAAGTACCCGGCGTAGGCGTCCGTTCCGGGTATGTTCATGCTGAGCTGGCGCGCGATGATCGCGGCCAGCACCGACACCAGGACGCCGATCGTGCACAGGCCGGCCAGCAGGCCGGCCGCGCCGTATAAACCATCTAGAAAGCGGCGCATGGAGATATCACTGCTTCTTGTAGGCGTCGATCATGGCCTGGCCGTCGGCGCCGGCCTTCTTCAGCCAGTCTTCCAGCATGCGCTTGCCGATCACGGACAGGCCTTCCTTCAGCTCGACCGTGGGCTTGACGGTTTCCATGCCGTTCTTGGCCAGCTCTTCCTGGTACCACTTGTTCTTTTCCTGCGACAGCTTCCAGCCGCGTTCCTCGGCCTGCGCGCCGGCCTTCTTCAGGGCGGCCTGCGTGGCGGGGTCGAGTGCGTCGAACGCCTTCTTGTTGACGATGATGGCGTTCTTCGGCAGCCAGGCCTGGGTGTCGTAGAACTTCTTGATGTATTCGTAGGTCTTGGTGTCGTAGCCCGTCGATGCCGAGGACATATAGGAATCGATCACGCCGGTGGCCATGGCCTGGGCCAGTTCCGCCTGCTGCACCGTGACGGGCTGCGCGCCGACCAGTTCGGCGATCTTGGCCGTCACCGGGCTGTAGGCGCGCCACTTCAGGCCCTTCATGTCCGAGATCTGCTTGATGTCCTTGTTGGCGAAGATGCCCTGGGGCGGCCAGGCCACCGCGTACAGCAGCGTCATGCCGTGCGAATTCAGCTTCTTTTCGAGGAAGGGCTTCTGCGCCTGGTAGAGCTTGAACGAAGCGTCATAGCCGGTGGCCAGGAAGGGCAGGCCGTCCAGTTCGTAGATCGGGTCTTCGTTGGCGAAGTTGGTCAGCAGGATCTCGCCGATCTGCGCCTGGTTGCCTTGCACCGCACGCTTGATTTCGGGCGCCTTGTACAGCGACGCGTTGTTGTGCAGCGTGATCTTCAGCTTGCCTTCAGACAAGGCGTCCACGTCCTTGACGAAGCCGGTCAGGTTCTCGACATGGAAGTTGCTGGCCGGGTAGGCGGTGGGCAGATCCCATTTTGTCTGAGCCTGGGCGCCGGCGCTGAACGCCAGGACGATGCTGCCTGCCAACAGGGAAATTTTCTTGTGCATGGGTGGTCCTTCTTTGCGAATGGTGAAGCCGGGTTGTGCCCGATAGGCATTGCGAAAGAGAGCGCTGCAACAATGACGCGCAGCTGAAAAGCCGTGCCATTCTATGTTGCTGTGCGGCGGCCGCGCGCCTGAAATCGCCTCTTTACGGGTTATTCCTAACAAGCTTGCGCGTCGCGGATGCTTGAGGATTCAATCTTTGCGCAAACGCTGCGCAAGCGCGTTCCCACAGCGGTTTTTCTTCTAACATTGCACTATCGAAAGCATGGTGCAGAGGCGTGTGTGAACTTCGTTTTTCGTCGTGATGAATTGCTGGTTGAAGAGACGTCCGCCGTACTGCCGGACACCTCCTTGTGTGTACAGATAGGCGTGGCGGTCACGGCTTTGCAGCCGATCTGGACGCTGCCCGGTTCGCCGTACCGCACGGTGCACGTCGAGCCCGGCGTGGAGCCGCCGCAGGGCTATGCCTTCAGGAAGCTGCGCTCGCTGTTCGGCGTGCTGGACGACGAGCGCATGGCGCTGGCCGGCCGTGCCTACCAGATCGCCGAATGGGCGCGCACGCACAGGTTCTGCGGCGTCTGCGGCACGCCTGCGGAGCGCGTGGCCAGCGAGTTCTGCCTGCGCTGCCCATCCTGCGGCTTCTCGGCCTATCCGCGCATCTCGCCAGCCATGATGGTGCTGATCCGCAAGGGCGACAGCATCCTGCTGGCGCGCCACACCACCACGGCCACCTCCCGCTACACCGCGCTGGCCGGTTTCGTGGAACCCGGCGAAAGCATCGAGCAGACCATCCATCGCGAGGTGTATGAGGAAGTCGGCCTGAAGGTCGGCAACCTGCAGTATTTCGGCAGCCAATCCTGGCCGTTTCCGCATTCGCTGATGGTTGCGTTCACGGCGGACTACGTGTCGGGCGACATCCGGGTCCAGGAAGACGAGATCGCCGATGCGCGCTGGTTCGGCCCGGGCGATCCGATGCCCGAGATCGCGCCGCGGATTTCCATCGCCGGCTGGCTGATCCGGGCCAATCTGCCCATGGGCTGGTCGGCCCCTTAAACCGCATTTCCCGCTGGGAGCTTCCTAGGGGTATTCCCTTGGAATAAGGGATTTCTGGCGTTTCGTGCTTATTTTTTATTGATGAAATATAGATAAATTATTAGTATTTCACTCAAATAAACTCGGCTTGCGGCTCCCATGACACCTGCTTTGATTGCATCGTCGGCCCACCTTGCCGGCGGCAGCGCGCCCGACCTCTCCGAGGTGGAATTCGGCCTGATGATCGCCAGCCACGCCTTCGACCGCTGGACCGTGCGCTGCATGGCCGCGGCCGGATTGCCCGACCTGACGCCCACCGACGTGATGGTTTTCCATCACGTCTATCACCGTGAACGGCCCAAGAAGCTGGCCGACATCTGCTTCACGCTGAATGTCGAGGACACGCACATCGTCAGCTATGCGCTCAAGAAGCTCGAACGCCTGGGCGTGGTCAAAGGCGAACGCAGCAGCAAGGAAGTGTTCTACAGCGTGACGCCGGACGGCGCCGCCATCCTCAAGCGCTATGCCGAGATCCGCGAGCAATGCCTGACCGCCGGCCTGGACGCGCCGGGCGGGGGCGGGCTGGACTACAGCCGCCAACTGGCGCACACATTGCGCGCGCTGTCCGGCCTGTACGACCAGGCGGCCCGCGCGGCGACCTCTCTCTGATTCCATTTACCCGCGCGCGGCCGCAGGCGCCGCGGCGACCCTTTGTTTGCAAGGACAGCTATGAAATGGCAATTCTGGATTGATCGTGGGGGCACCTTTACCGACATCGTGGCGCGGCGTCCCGATGGCACGACCACCACGGCCAAGATGCTCTCGGAAAACCCGGAGCAGTACCGCGACGCGGCCGTGGCCGGCATCCGCAAACTGCTGGGCATCGCGCCCGGCCAGCCCGTGCCTGCCGATCAGGTCGAGTGTGTGAAGATGGGCACCACGGTGGCCACCAACGCCTTGCTGGAACGCAAGGGCGAGCGCACCTTGCTGGTGACGACCCGTGGTTTTCGCGACGGCCTGCGCATTGCGTACCAGAACCGTCCGCGCCTGTTCGACCGCAACGTGCTTCTGCCCGAGATGCTGTACGAATCCGTGGTGGAAGCGGACGAGCGTGTGGCCGCCGATGGCGAGGTGATCCGCGAGCTGGACCAGGAAGCGCTGCGCGCAGCCATGCAGACCGCCTACGACAGCGGCATCCGCGCGGTCGCCATCGTCTTCATGCATGCCTGGCATGCGCCGGAACACGAACGTATCGCTGCCCGCATCGCGCGTGAAGTGGGCTTCCCGCAGGTGTCGGCTTCGCACGAGGTCAGTCCGCTGATCAAGTTCGTGTCGCGCGGCGATACCACGGTGGTCGACGCCTACCTGTCGCCCATCCTGATGCGCTATGTGGACCAGGTGGCCGGCGAACTGCCGGGTATCCGCCTGATGTTCATGCAGTCCAGCGGCGGTCTGACGGACGCCCACCGCTTCCGCGGCAAGGACGCCATTCTGTCGGGGCCGGCCGGTGGCATCGTCGGCATGGTACGCACCAGCGAGATCGCGGGCTTTCCCAAGGTCATCGGCTTCGACATGGGCGGCACCTCCACCGACGTGTCGCATTACGCCGGCGAATTCGAACGCGAATTCGAGACCCAGGTGGCCGGCGTGCGCATGCGCGCGCCCATGATGAGCATCCACACGGTGGCGGCGGGCGGCGGTTCGATCCTGCATTTCGACGGCGCGCGACTGCGCGTGGGCCCGGATTCGGCTGGTGCCAACCCGGGTCCCGCGTGCTATCGCCGCGGCGGCCCGTTGGCGGTGACGGACTGCAACGTCCTGTTGGGCAAGATCCAGCCTGATTTCTTCCCCAAGGTTTTCGGCCCCGATGCCAATGAGCCCCTGGACCGCGACGCGGTCGTGGCGCGCTTTACGGCCATGTCCGACGAAGTTCGCGCCGCCACCGGCCGTGAGATGAGTCCGGAACAACTCGCCGAGGGCTTCCTGGAAATCGCCGTAGGCAATATGGCCGAGGCCATCAAGCGCATCTCGGTGCAGCGCGGCCACGACGTCACCGAATACGCGCTGACCGTGTTCGGCGGCGCGGGCGGCCAGCACGCCTGCCTGGTCGCCGACGCGCTGGGCATGACGACGGTGTTCGCGCATCCGCTGGGCGGCGTGTTGTCGGCCTACGGCATGGGCCTGGCCGACCAGACCGACATGCGCCAGAAGACGGTCGAGAAGGTTCTGGACGCGGATCTGATGCAGGCGCTCAAGGGCGAACTGGACGAACTTGCCGGTCAGGCCGTGGGCGAACTGCGGCGCCAGCATGTGGCCGAAAGCGACATCGGCGTGCAGCGCCGCCTGCACCTGAAGTACCGTGGCACGGACACCTCGCTGGAAGTGGCCTATACGGATCTGGACCAGGCGCGCAAGGATTTCGAGGCGGCTTACCGCCAGCGCTATTCCTTCCTGATGCCCAACCGCGAATTGGTGGTGGAAACCATCTCCGTCGAAGCCACGGGCGGCGGCGAGCGCGTCAGCGAAGCCACCAGCGCGCGCGTGCGCGACGGCGCGCTGGCTCCCCGCCGCGTCGTCAGCATGTACAGCGCCGGCGCCTGGTGCGACACGCCCCTGTATGTGCGCGAGGACATGGCGG
>NZ_DATCUY010000346.1:0-9571 GCF_036567245.1 Achromobacter sp.
AGGGGCGCGCGCGGCACCAGGCCGGTGGCGCGCACCCGGCAATTGACGATCTCCACCGGGCGGCCGGCGGCGTCGTAGCCGTACTCGCGCACATGCGCCGCGCTGAATGCCGCGACGAACTCGTCCAGCGGCATCAGCTGCATGCCGTCCAGCGGCACGGCGATTTCGAAGTTCTGGCCCTGGTAGCGCGCGTCGATGACGGCGGACAGGCGTTGCTCCGCGTCGTTCACGCCTTCGCTGGACAGCCAGGCCCGGGCCTTGCCGGCCAGGGCTGCCAGCGCTTGGCGGACCACCGTCCAGCCGTCCGCGGTGGCGTAGGCCATCAAGGTCTGCACGAAGTCCATGGAGATGTCGGACAGCAGGATGCCGCGTGCGCACATGGTGCCGGGCTCCTGCGGGATCAGCAGGGTGCCGATGCCGCAGTCGCGCGCCAGTTCGGCGGCATGCAGGCCGCCCGCGCCGCCAAAGGCGCACAGTGCGAACTTGCGGATGTCATGCCCCCGCTCGGTGGAGACCGCGCGCACCGCGCGCGCCATGTTGGAGTTGGCGATGCGCAGGATGCCGTAGGCAGCTTCTTCGACGCTCAGTCCCAGCGGGCGGGCGATCTGCGCTTCCAGCGCTTCGCGCGCCTGGCGCGCGTGGACGGCCATGCGGCCTTCCAGCAGCGCGACCGGATTCAGACGGCCCAGCACCACGTGGGCGTCGGTGATGGTCACGACTTCGCCGCCGCGGTTGTAGGCGATGGGGCCCGGCACCGCGCCCGCGCTCTGCGGGCCGACCTTGAGCGCGCCCGCGTCGTCGATGCGTGCGATGCTGCCGCCGCCCGCGCCGATGACGTGCACGTCCACCATCTGGGTCTTGACCGGATAGTCGGCCACCAGGCGGCTCGAGGTGAACAGCGGCCGCAGTTCGGCGACCAGCGACACGTCGGTGCTGGTGCCGCCCACATCGAAGGTGATCAGATTGGGCAGGCCCGCCACGCGGCCCAGTTCGGTCGCGCCGATCACGCCGGCAGCGGGGCCCGACACGCAAGTGCGCACGGGCGCCGTCAGCACCGATTCCACCGACATCAGGCCGCCGTTGGAGTGCACCGTGGTCGGTTCGGCCGCCACGCCCATGGCGCGCACGGAGCTCACCAGGTTGCGCATGTAGCCGGCCATGCGCGGGCCGACGTAGGCATTGAGCGCGGTGGTCGACATGCGCTCGTACTCGCGGAATTCCGGCAGGATCTCGCTCGACACGCTCAGGTAGACGCCAGGCAGGTGTTCGGCCAGGATGTCGCGGGTGCGGCGCTCGTGCGCATCATTGCGGTAGCTGTGCATGAAGCAGATGGCGACCGATTCGACGCGGGCCGCGGCCAGTTCGCGCGCCACCGCCGCCACCTCGTCCTCATCCAGCGCCTGCAGCACCGCACCGTCGGCGCCGACGCGCTCGGTCACTTCGAACCGCCACTCGCGCGGCGCCAGCGGCTGCGGCTTGGTGACGTTGTAGTCGTACAGGTGGGGGCGCGTCTGCCGGCCGATCTCCAGCACGTCGCGAAAGCCGCGTGTGGTGACCAGCGCGCAGCGCGAGCCCCTGCGCTCGATCACCATATTGGTGGCGACGGTGGTGCCGTGGCCCACGTGCGCCAGTTCGGAACCGGCAATCTCGTGTTCGCGTATCAGGTGGGCCAGGCCGGTCTGGATGGCCTCGGACGGATCGTGCGGCGTCGAAGGCACTTTGTAGTAATGCAGTTCACCGGTGTGCTCGGCAAGCAGGGTGAAATCGGTGAACGTGCCGCCTACGTCGAAGCCGACGCGAAAACGGCGGGCGCCCGGGGCGGATGCGGTCTGGGTCACGCTGGTCTCCAGGATGCTGGCGCGCAAGGCGCCGGGAGTGGGATGACCAGAATGCTATTGACGCACCATCATTCGGTCCAATCAAAGATTGGTATCAGTGATTATCACTGTTGTGAATGATTTGTCAGTACCTCAATACGGATGCGACTCCGCCGGCTGCGCCTGATCGAACACCATCCCTTGCGCCTGGCAGACCTTGAGGATCTCTTCGCGCAGCCAGCGGTGCGCGGGGATATTGTCCGAGCGCTCGTGCCAGATCAGGTTGACGGTGCGCGGGGCGAACGGGAAGGGCGCTTCCACCGCTTCCAGCAAATGGCTGTAGGGACTGTTGCGCACGGTGTTCAGGGGCACCACGCAGATCAGGTCGGTCTCGGCCAGCAGGCGCGGCGCCAGCGCGAACTGGTTGATGGTGAGCACCACGTTGCGCTTATAGCCGTGGGGCGCGAGTTCATGGTCGATCAGGGTCGGCGTGCCCAGCAGGCTCACCATCAAGTGGCGCGCGCGCAGGAAGTTGTCCAGGGTGAAGCGCGGCTGCGCCAGCAGCGGGTGGCCCTTGCGCATGGCGCAGACGTAGGTCAGCGTTTCCAGCGGCAAGGTGCGCAGGGACGAGCCGAAGTTGGAATACACGCCCGCCGCCATGTCGACTTCGCCTTTCTCCAGCAGCACGCCGGCATTGTCCAGCGAATAGGGATGCAGGTGGATGCGGACGTTGGGCGCCACCGTCTGCTGCTCCACGAACAGCGGCCGGATGACCTGGTCCGCCACATAGTCGGACATGGCCATGCGGAACACGGCCTCGGAGCGTGCCGGATCGAAGTCGTTGCGTTCCAGCGTATCGGCGATGCGGGCGAGCGCGTCGCGGATCGGCGGCCACAGGAGTTCGGCGCGCTGCGTGGGCAGCACGCCGCCCTGGATCTTCACGAACAGCGGATCCTTCAAGGTCAGCCGCAGCCGGTTGATGGCATTGCTGACCGCGGGCTGCGTCATGTGCAGGGCGGAGGCCGCGCGCGTGACGTTGCGTTCGGTCATGACCGCGTCGAAGATGCGCAGCAGGTTCAGGTCCATCGAGGTCAGCATGGCAATCCCGGGTGATTATCAACGTTGGTGATAGAGATCTATTTTAATTGTTGATTAGCCATATAACACGGGACCGCTTAATCTTCCCCGGGTGCAAGCGCAGTCGTTACACCACGAGGGGAAATCATTGATGGTCAAGCATCTGAAAACTCTGGCCGCTGCCTGTCTGGCGGCCGGGATCGCCGCGCCCGCGATGGCTGCGGACGCCTATCCCAGCAAGCCGATCACAATCGTCCTGCCGTACGCGACCGGCGGGTCGGCCGACATGCTGGCGCGCTTCGCGGCGCAGGCCCTGCAAGCCGAACTGGGCAAACCGGCCATCGTCGAGGCCAAGCCGGGCGCGGGCGGCGTGCTGGGCACCGAGTTCGTCTCGCGCGCCGAGCCGGACGGCTATACGCTGGCGTTGACCGCCAGCGGCACCATGGCCGTCAATCCTTACGTCTACAAGCTGCGCTACAAGCCGCTGGAAGACTTCAAGCAGATCACGGTGCTGGTCGACCTGCCTTTCGTGGTGGTCACGAACAATGAGTTCCCCGCCAAGAACCTGCAAGAGTTCATCGACTACGGCCGCAAGAATCCCAACAAGATCACCTTCGGCAATGCCGGCCTGGGCACGCAGCAGCATCTGACCCAGCTCATGTTCGCCCGCGCCGCCGGCATGCAGGTCAACATCGTGCCCTACAAGGGCAGCAGCCCGGCCATGAACGACCTGCTGGGCGGCCATATCGACGCGGTGCTCGACAACACCGGCGTGCAGACGCCCTTCATCAAGGCCGGCAAGGTGCGCCCCTTGTTCGTCACCAACCCGGAACGCGTGGCGGCCTTGCCCGACGTGCCCACCGCGCCCGAAGCTGGCCTGCCGGGGTTCTCCGCAGTTGCCTGGTTCGGCCTGGCCGCGCCCAAGGGCACGCCGGATGAGATCGTCGACAAGATCCAGCAGGCCCTGGCGCGCGAGTTCGCCAAGCCGGAAATGAAGCAGCGCCTGCTGGATCTGGCGATGATCCCGCGCGTGTCCACGCCGGCCGAAACCACCGCCCGCGTGAAGAGCGATCTGGAAACCTTCGGCAAGATTGCCAAAGAGGTCGATCTCAAGCCGATGTGAGGCCTTGCCGCGTCAGCGGCATGGCCTCGGCATCGTCCCACGGCGAGCGGGTTGCTGAGATCGGCAGCGCGCCCGCCATCCTTCAGCTGGGCTTCCTCAGTCCGTAAAAACCCGGGTTTCTTGGTGTTTTATATCGTACTACGATCTATTTTCGTATCACGATAAAAACACCAAGGAGCGGGGATGGAACTTGTCGATAACCTCATGCTGGGGTTTTCCGTGGCGTTTACGCCGGAAAACCTGCTGTATGCGCTGTTGGGATGCGTGCTGGGCACGCTGGTGGGTGTGTTGCCTGGCCTGGGACCCGTGCCCACCATTGCGATGCTGCTGCCGATCACCTATGTGCTGCCGCCCGTCGCGGGGCTGATCATGCTGGCTGGCATCTATTACGGCACACAGTACGGCGGCTCGACCACCGCCATACTTGTCAACCTGCCAGGCGAGACTTCCGCGGTCGTCACGGTGCTCGACGGCCATCAGATGGCCCGTAACGGCCGCGGCGGCGCCGCGCTGTCGCTGGCCGCCATCGGCTCCTTCTTCGCCGGATCCGTGGCCACCATGCTGATCGCGGCATTCGCGCCGCCGCTGGCAGAGGTTGCGTTCAAGTTCGGGCCGGCCGAATACTTCTCTCTGATGACGCTGGGCCTGGTGGGGGCGGTGGTGCTGGCATCGGGTTCGCTGGTCAAGGCGATCTGCATGATCCTGCTGGGGCTGCTGCTCGGCCTGGTCGGCACGGATGTCAATTCCGGCGTGGCCCGGTACGACTTCGGCATTCCCGAGCTGCAGGACGGCATCAATTTCGCGATCGTGGCGATGGGCGTGTTCGGTTTTGCCGAGATCATGAATAACCTGGAACTGAAGGACAAGCGGGTCGAAATCACGGACAAGGTGGGTTCGTTGTATCCCAACCGGCAGGAGATCCGCGAGGCGGCGCCTGCGATCGTGCGCGGCACCGCGGTCGGATCGATGCTGGGCATCCTGCCCGGGGGCGGATCGGTGCTGTCGGCCTTCGCTTCCTACACGCTGGAAAAGAAGCTGTCCAAGGAACCCGAGCGTTTCGGCAAAGGCCATCCGGCCGGGTTGGCCGGGCCGGAATCGGCCAACAATGCGGGGGCGCAAGCGTCCTTCATCCCGCTGCTGACGCTGGGCATCCCGGGCAATGCGGTAATGGCGCTGATGGTGGGCGCGATGACCATCCACAACATCCAGCCCGGCCCCCAGGTCATGACCAGCCATCCCGAACTGTTCTGGGGCCTGATCGCGTCGATGTGGATCGGCAACCTGATGCTGGTGATTCTCAACCTGCCGTTGGTCGGGCTCTGGGTCAAGCTGCTCAAGGTTCCCTACCGCGTCCTGTTCCCCGCGATCCTGGTGTTCTGCACGATCGGGGTGTATTCGCTCAACTACAACACCTTCGACCTCTACATGACGGCCTTCTTCGGCGTCGTCGGCTACATCTGGAGCAAGCTGCGCTGCGAGGGCGCGCCGCTGCTGCTTGGCCTGGTGCTTGGTCCCATGATGGAAGAGAACTTCCGCCGCGCGCTGCTGCTGTCGCGCGGCGATTTCACGACTTTCGTGGAGCGGCCGCTGTCCGCGTCCCTGCTGGGCGCGGCGCTAGTGCTGGTCGTGCTGGTTGCCTTGCCCAACATCCGCAAGAAGCGCGAGGAGGCGTTCGTCGAAGAGGACTGAGGCCGGGCCGCTCCTGCTTTAGCGTGGACCGCGCGGCAGGTGACGTCTACTGCCTGCCGTTCTCAATCGCCAGCTGCTGCCGATACTCCGCGCCCGTGCGCATCCTGACATACTCCGCATATCGCTGGCGGTACTTCAGGCTGAACACGTCGGGCTCCTGGGCTCCGCGATAGAGGTCCGCCATGCCCGAGCGTTTCCACAGGTTCAGGTCGGCGCGCACTTCCGCGCGCGTCTTGGACGCGGTGGCAGGCCGGGACGGCGGGTAGTCCAGCTCGCCGTAGGTGACCAGGCCGGCGGCCTTGGCGCGTTGCAGCTCGTCGGCAACCTGGGCGCTGGTCTTGCCCGCTTGAGAGGGCGCGATGGCGGGCGGATAGTCCAGTTCGCCGTACGTGACCTGGCCGGCATTCCTCGCCTGCTCCAGTTCAAGCCTGACCTGTTCGCGGGTCTTCGGCTCGGCCTGGACAGTCGGGGCCGCAGCGGCAACGGAAATGGCAAGGATCAACAGGGTCAGACGATTCATAATTTCTCCATGGAACGTGGTCCGGCAGTCTCAACAATCCAGGGGAGGCAGATGGCCTCCCTGAGGCCGGGCCCTTGAAAGCCGCTGTTTTGGCTGGTCTTCAAGAGGCATGGAGAAATTCTAGGGAGCGGGCGCGAACAGAATCCGGACAGCCGGATTAGCTTTCTGTAATGTCCGCCGCCGCGATGCTGAAGCCTATGGTGGTGCTCCGGTTGGCCGACCTGGCGTAGCTGCGGCCGCCGTGCATGCGGGCGATGGCGGCGACGATGGCCAGCCCCAGCCCATGATGGTTGGCGTCGAACTCGCGCGAGCTGTCGCTGCGGTAGAAGCGGTAGAAAAGCCGCGGCAGGTGCTCTTCCGGTATCGGCTCGCCCGCGTTGCGCACAGAGACCAGGATCTCTTCGGCGCCGCCGCGCGCGATCTCGACCTCTATCACGCTACCCTGGGCGGCATAGCGCACGGCGTTCGAGATCAGGTTCGACACGGCCCGCTGGAACAGCGCGCGGTCGACCTGAGCGGGCGCGTCGCCGATCACAGCTATTTCGACGCCAGCGTCCAGGGCCTCAGCCTCGTGGTATTGCGCGACTTCCCGGACGATGCCGGCGAGACTGGTCTGCCAGGCGCCCCTTGCCTGCGCACCGCGGTCGGCCTGCGACAGGAACAGCATGTCGTTGACGATCCCGGAAATGCGTTGCAGTTCCTCCAGGTTGGAACCCAGCGTTTCCAGCAGCGCTTGCGGGGAGGGGCGCGTGCTCAGCGCCAGCTCGGTCTCGCCGATCAGCGTCGCCAGCGGCGTGCGCATTTCGTGGGCGACGTCGGCGTTGAATCCTTCCATCTGCACATAGGCGCGCTCCAACCGCTGCAGCACGGCGTTGAACTGGCGCACCAGCGGCCGGATCTCGCAGGGCTGGCCGCTTTCGTCGAGCCGTTCACCGATGCGGTCCGGAGACAGCTGCGCCGCCTGTTTGCCCAGTGCGTCCAGCGGCGCCAGCCCTCGGCGCACCAGCAGCGTTCCCACCGCCGCGACGATGATGGCGCCGGCCAGGGCGCAGGCGAACAGGGTCCAGGCCAAGGCCTTGCGCAGCAGGATGTCGCTGGAGATGTCCAGCACCAGTTCGGCGTTCATGGCGTCGCCGGGCGCGCCGGGGAAGGGCAGCGTGAAGGCGATGCGCCGCTCATGGTGGAAATCGTTGTCGCCGGCGATGGGGCTGCCGTAGTAGACCTTTTCGCCGTCTATTTCCAGCACCAGCGAGAAATCCGGACGCCCGTAGAAGAAGTCGCTCAGCTTGTGGCGCAGGCGGGTGGAGTCCTGGCTGGCGGCGTTTTCCTCGACCAGGTGCCGCACGACCTCGACCTTCTGTTGCAGCAGGGCTTCCTGGCGGCTGGCCAGGTTCAGGTTGGTCGCGTAATAGACCGCCACGCATACCAGGCCGAGCGCGATGAAAGTCTGGATCGCCAGCCAGCGCGACAGCCAGCGGTGCAGCGATTTGGGGCGCTGCCCGGACATCAGTCGCTCCGCGGTTCCAGCACGTAGCCCATGCCGCGCACGGTATGCAGCAGCTTCTTTTCGAAGGGTTCGTCGACCTTGCCGCGCAAGCGGCGGATCGCGACCTCGACCACGTTGGTGTTGCTGTTGAAGTTGATGTCCCACACCTGTTCGGCCAGCTCCAGCCTCGACAGGACTTCGCCCTGCTTGCGCATCAGCAGGGCCAGCAAGGTGAATTCCTTGGCGGTCAGATCCAGCCGCACGCCGTCGCGGCTGGCGCGCCGGCGCAGCAGGTCCAGTTCCAGCCCGTCGATGCGCAGCACGTTCTGGGCGATGGTCTCGGTCTGGCCGTGGCCGCTGCGCCGGCCCAGCGCCAGCACGCGGGCCAGCAGTTCCGACAAGGCGAACGGCTTGGCCAGGTAGTCGTCGGCGCCGTCGCGCAGGCCCTTGACCCGGTCTTCGAGCTTGTCGCGCGCGGTCAGCATCAGGACGGGGACGCGGCTGGTCTTGCGGATCTCGGCCAGCACGGAAAAGCCGTCCATCGCGGGCAGCATCACGTCCAGCAGGACGAGGTCGTATGGGCTTTCACGGACCAGATGAAGTCCGGTGACGCCGTCCAGAGCCACGTCGACCACGTAGTTGTGTTCGGTCAGCGCTCGCCGCAAGTACTCGGCGAGTTTTTTTTCGTCTTCGATTACGAGTACTTTCATATCAGCAGAATAAAAAGAGTGCGCGGAAGTCCTCGGATCCTGCGTCCTATTCTAGGCGGAATCGCGTCGGGGAAAGAAACGCAAACAGGGCGGCCCAGCCGCCCTGCGCAGCGCCGGCAGGCACGCGGGACGCGTCCGCCATGGGTCCGGGATCAGTCCTGGGTTCAGCCCGGGGTGTAGATCGCGTCCAGGCGGGCGCGTTCGGCCGGCGTCATGGCCTCGATTTCCGCCATGGCGTCCGCGCGGGTGCGGGAGGTGCCCTGCTTGACCCAGCCGGGCTTGGCGGCGTTCAGATTGGTCAGGAACCATTGCTTCGGGTCGGACTTGGCCACGGCCAGCTCGGTCTTCACTTCGTCGCGGGTCTTGCCGCCGGTGACGTGATCCGGCGCGATGGCGTAGCCGATCTCGGTGTTGGTCTGGTGCCAGGTGCTCGATGCGCTGGCGGCAAAGGGAACGGCCAACACGGCACCCAGGGCGAGGGCGGCGGAAAGGGTTTGGATCTTCATGGATATCTCCTAGGTTGAGAGCGGCGCCGCGAGCGGTGTCGCGTCCGGCGCATACACGCTGTTTGTGTAGCGACGGTGACACTCTACGGACGCATGTCCGTCAATTCACGAACTCCCTGATTACGTTTTCGTAAGGCCCGTGAACCTTACGGAAATGTCATTTTTCTGTCGGTCGATTGACGCGCCTGTCTGGATACATTGCCGGCTCGCACCTTCCTTGGTTGAACCATGCATGTATCTGCCTTGCCGCTGACCCTGGCGGCCCTGATGATCGCCGCGTCCGCGTCCGCTTCCGCCCAGGACGCAGGCGCGGCCCGCGCTCCCGCACCCGTGGCGCAGAGCCAGACAGGCGCCGTGCTGACGCTGGAGCGTGCCCTGGCCGCGGCGCTGGAACGCAATCCCGGATTCGCCGCAGCGAAGAATGAGGCCGCGGCGACCGAAGGCCTGCTGACGCAGGCAGGCGTGCTGCCCAACCCGTCCATCGACGTCAGCGTGGACGATACGAAATCTGCCACGCGCACGACCACGACCATGCTGAACATGCCGCTGGAGACGGGCGGCAAGCGCGCCGCCCGGGTCAAGGCGGCGGGACTGTCCCGCGACATGGCGCGCCAGGACGTGGCGGGCACGCGGGCCGGCCTGC
>NZ_DATCUY010000347.1:0-2377 GCF_036567245.1 Achromobacter sp.
TGGCGGCTGCGGCGGACCAGGCCGGGGCGGCTTGCAACGCTGCCGTCAGGGCAAGGGCCAGCAACAGCGGACCCGCGAACCTGGGTGAAAAACTTCTCGAAACGCAAACTTCAACGACTGGAAGATGACGCATCACTACTCCTCGAGCGGAGGAAAGGGGGGAGAAGAGGGACTACGGCGTGAAAGGGGGCGGATCCGGGCCGACTGCTGGCGCGTACTCGAGGGCGGGGGGGTGTTGCCCAGTTGCGGTGCGGCGGGTGGCGCTGATGGCGCGTTCCGGGGGTGCGGGTATTGGCGGGATTCATTTAACTCGTATATACAAGTACAGTCAAGATGGCGCTCTAAAATGCGGCGCTCAAGTCCATGGCTGGCGATGCGCTCGCCGCCCGCAGCTCGCCGCCCGCTGCCAGAGCGGCGCTTGCGGCCTGGATTCTTAATAAGTTCTTAACCCGCAGCCGGCATGCTGCGGCATCGTTGACGGTCCTGGAGATTTCTTGCGTGTCCTGCTAGTTGAAGACGACGCCATGTTGGGCGACGCCGTGCACACCAGCCTGGCGCAGTCTGGCGCCGAGGTGCAATGGGTGCGCGACGTCGCGCAGGCGCGCTTGGCCCTGGTGGAGCACGGCTTCCATGCCGTGTTGCTGGACCTGGGCCTGCCTGATGGCAGCGGGCTGGCGGTCCTGAAGCACTTGCGCGCGCGCTACGACGCCACGCCGGTCCTGATCCTGACCGCGCGCGACCGGCTGAGCGAACGGATACAGGGCCTGGATGCCGGCGCCGACGACTACATCGTCAAGCCATTCCAGCTGGACGAGCTGCTGGCCCGGCTGCGCGCCGTGGTCCGGCGCAGCAGCAACGCCGTGGTGTCGGCGCTGCGCTGCCGCGACGTGGTGCTGGAGCCCGCCAGGCGGGCGGTGACGCGCGCAGGGGTGGAAGTCAGCCTCAGCGCGCATGAATACCGGACGCTGCTGGCGCTCATGGAGCGCACCGGCCATACCGTCAGCCGCGAACAGCTGGAGGCCGCCGTCTACGGCGATAGCGGCGCCATCGAAAGCAATACGGTGGCCGTCTACATCCATCAGTTGCGCCGCAAGCTGGGCGACAAGCTCATCGTTACCGTCCACGGGCTGGGCTACCGCATCGAGGCGGCCGAATGAAGACGCTGCGCAAGCAACTGACGCTGACGCTGCTGTTGACGATGGCTCTGTCCTGGATTGCCGTGTTCGCCTTCCAGCAGTACGAAGCCACGCGCTCGCAGACCGGCGCGCGCGATCAGTGGCTGCACGACGCGGCCAGCCAGATGCTGGCGTCGCTGCCGGTCAGCCTGTTGGGCAACGACGCGCCGTCCGAGCGTTTCACCCCGCCCGCATCCAGCCGTGTCGACGGCGACAAGGTCCGCTTCCACTTGTGGTCGCTGGCCGACCGCCGGCTGCTGCTGCGCTCGCCCGAGTCGCCCGAGCAGCCGCTGAGCGGTGGCTTCCAGGACGGTTATGCCGACGTGCACGCCGACGGCATGGATTGGCGCGTGTACGCGATCTCCGACGCGCAGGGGCGGGTGCAGGTGCAGGTGGCGCGGCCGCAGAGCGAATTGCGCGCCCAATCGCTGTACAGCCTGAAGCGCGGGCTGGTCATCGTGTCCGTCCTGTTCGTGCTGCTGGCCGTGGTGAGCTGGAGGGTGGTCGGCCGCGCCTTCCGCAAGGTGGACCGCGCGGGCGTGGCCATTGCGCGGCGCGGACCGTTCGACCTTGCCCCGCTGCCCATGGCCGGCATGCCGGGCGAATTGCGTCCCTTCATCCGTTCGATCAATCAGCTGCTGCTGCGCGTCAAGGGCGGCATGGACCGCGAGCGCCGCTTTCTTGAGGATGCCGCGCACGAGCTGCGCACCCCGCTGGCCGCGCTGAGCGCGCACGCGGAACTGGTGGCCCGCAGCGCCGGTTCCGCCGATGCGCCGGCCGCCATCGAGAAATTGCGCCTGGTCGCCCAGCGCACCTCGCGCCTGTCGGAACAATTGCTGGACCAGGCCCGCATGGATGCGCTCAGCGCCAGCGCGGACGAGCCCGAGCTGGTCCAACTGGATGCGCTGGTCGCCATGCTGGTGCGCGACTGGGAAACGGACGCGACCCGCAAGCAGCTGCGCATCCAGCTGGACGTGCAGGCTTGCGTCGTTCGCGGGCGGCTGGACGCCTTGGGCGTGCTGGTCCGCAACCTGCTGGACAATGCCGTGCGCTATACGCAGAGCGGCGGCCAGATCGCCGTGTCCTGCGGACCGTCGCCGGATGGCGGGGCCTGCCTGCGCGTGGCCGACGATGGCCCGGGCATTGCGCCGGAGGAGCGCGCGCGCGTGTTTGACCGTTTCTATCGCGCCCCGGGCAGCGCC
>NZ_DATCUY010000348.1:0-3983 GCF_036567245.1 Achromobacter sp.
GGGCGCGGGCGGCGCCAGGTTGCGGCGCGAACCGTCGGCGCCGGTGATGCTGTCCCACCAGCCCGCCAGGATCGGCCACAGGCCGTTGCGGGCGTATTGCAGCATCAGGATCAGCAGCACGCCAAAGACGATCATCTCGAAGTTGGCGTTGGTGTCGAGCAGCTTGGGCAACAGGTTCTGCAGCTGGTCCTTGAGCACCAGGATGACGCTGGAGCCCAGCAGGGCGCCCCAGACGTAGCCGGCGCCGCCGACCACCGCCATGAACAGGTACTCGATGCCGTAGTTGATGCCGAACGGGCTGGGACTGACGGCGCGCTGCATGTGCGCGTAGAGCCAGCCGGAGACGCAGGCCAGCAATGCCGCCCAGACAAAGATCACGACCTTGTAGGCGGCGGTGTTCACGCCCATGGACTCGGCCATGCCAGCGCCGCTCTTGAGCGCGCGGATGGCGCGGCCAGGACGCGAGTTCAACAGGTTGCGGGTCGCCCACAGCGCCAGCAGCACGAACACCCAGATCAGGTAATAGATGTGGCGGCCGCTGGCCAGCGACATGCCGAAGATACTGATGGGCTCGATGCCGGCGATGCCGTCGTGCTTGCCCAGCCAATCGATGTTGCCGAACAGGAAGTACAGCGACAGGCCCCAGGCGATGGTGCCCAGCGGCAGGTAGTGGCCCGACAGGCGCAGGGTGATGGCGCCCAGCAGGTAGGCCACGACGGCCGTCAGGACCAGCCCGGCCGGCAGCGCCAGCCAGGGCGAGACATCGTATTGCGTGGTCAGGAAGGCGGTGGTGTAGGCGCCCAGGCCCACGAACGCGGCCTGGCCGAACGAGGTCAGGCCACCCACGCCGGTCAGGAGCACCAGGCCCAGCACCACCAGGCTGGCCAGCCCGATGTAGTTGAGTTGCGTCACCCAGAATTCGGGCGTGGCCGGCACCATGGGCAGGCCCGCCAGGACGACGAGGAAGAGGACGAGCAAAATGCGGTTCATGACGTTTATTCCTCTTCGTCCACGTGATGGGTGCTGAACGAACGCCACACCAGAACCGGGATAATCAGGGTGAAGACAATCACTTCCTTATAGGCGCTGGCCCAGAAGGACGAGAAGGATTCCAGCACGCCCACCAGCAGCGAACCCGCGGCGGCCACGGGGTAGCTGGCCAGGCCGCCGATGATGGCGCCGACGAAGCCCTTCAGGCCGATCAGGAAGCCGGTGTCGTAGTACACGGTGGTGATGGGCGCGATCAGCATGCCTGACATGGCGCCAATGGCGACGGCCAGCGTGAAGGTCAGGCTGCCGGACATGGTGGTGCTGATGCCGACCAGGCGGGCGCCGCGGCGGTTGACGGCCGTGGCGCGCAGCGCGCGGCCATACAGCGTCTTGCCGAAGAACAGCCACAGGCCGATGATCAGGAGGGCGCAAGTCGCCACCACGAACAGGCTTTGCGCCGACCAGGTCATGAAGCCCAGGTCGATCTGCCCGCTGACGAAGGCGGGAGTGCGCCAGCCTTCAGCGCCGAAGAACACCAGCGCCAGGCCGGTGAGCGCGAAGTGCACGGCCACGGAAACGATCAGCAGCACCAGCACGGTGGCTTCGGCCAGCGGTTGGTAGACGATGCGGTAGACCATCGGACCCATCGGGATCACCAGCAGCAGCGTCAGCAGCATGTTCAGCCACAGCGAATTGCCGGGAGCGGTGTAGGTCACGGTCAGCCAGAGCAGCGCCAGCGGCAGGACCACACAGGTGGCGATGGCCTTGGGCAGCGCGGCGGCGCTGCGGGTGCGCAGCGCGCGCAGCAGTTCGAGCGCCAGGCAGACGACGCCCAGCAGCGGCAGGAGATAGGCGGTACCCGGCACTTTGCCGTCCACCAGCATGGCCAGGGTCAGGGCGCCAAACGCCACGAACTCGCCCTGGGGAATGAAAATGACGCGCGTAACGGCGAATACCAGCACCAGAGCCATGCCCAGGAGGGCATAGATGGCGCCGTTGACGACACCGTCTTGCAGCAGGATCAGCGCAATTGTGGAATCCATCTAACAACCTTATTTATTCTGGTGTTCCGGCCGCACCCGGGACACTGATACGACACACCGGCCGGAAAGGCCGGTGCGAAGCATTGCTGGGGTGCCGCGCGGCGGGCGGCGGGCGCCGCCGCGCTTTGCGCACCCTTGGATCGGGCGATCCTGGGGGATTACAGGCCGGGCTGGTAGACCCACTTGCCGCCTTCCACCTTGACGATGACGCGCGAGCGCTCGTCAAAGCCGGCGTGGTCCGTCGGCGACATGTTGAACACGCCTTGCGAAGCGGCCAGGTCCTTCACGCCTTCCAGCGCGTCGCGCATGGCAGCGCGGAACTCCGGCGTGCCGGGCTTGGCGCCCGACTTCAGCGCCACGGGCAGCGCGGCCACGACCAGCTGGCCGGCATCCCACATGTGGCCGCCGAACGTGTTGGTGGAACCGGCGCCGTTGGCCTTTTCGTAGGCTTCCACGTAGGCCAGGGCCGACTTCTTGACCTGGTTGCTGTCCGGCAGTTGGGCCGCGACCAGCAGCGGGCCGGCGGGCAGCAGCATGCCGTCGCAGTCCTTGCCGCAAACGCGCAGCACGTCGTTGTTGGCGGCGCCGTGCGTCTGGTAGATGGTGCCGCCGTAGTTGCGGGCCTTCAGTTCCTTCTGCGGCAGGGCCGAGGGCGTGCCGGCGCCGGCGATCAGGATGGCGTCGGGCTTGGCGCCGACCAGCTTGAGCACCTGGCCCGTCACGCTGGTGTCGGTGCGGCTGTATTTCTCGATGGCGACGATTTCGATGCCCTTGGCCTTGGCAGCCTTTTGCATCACGTCCAGCCAGCCGTCGCCGTAGGCGTCGGCAAAGCCGATGAAGCCCAGGGTCTTGACCTTGGACTTGGCCATGGCGTCAGCCAGGGCGCCGGCCATCAGAGCGTCATTCTGCGGGGTCTTGAAGACCCAGCGGCGCTTGTCGTCCACGGGTTCGACGATCTTGGCGCTGGCGGCCACGCTGATCATCGGCACCTTGGCTTCGGCGGCCACGTCGACCATGGCGAGCGAGCCCGGCGTGACCGAGGTGCCGATCAGCACGTCGACCTTGTCATCGGTGGCCAGCTTGCGCGAGTTCTTGACGGCTTGGGTCGTGTCGGTAGCGTCGTCCAGGACGATCCATTCGATCTTCTGGCCGGCCACTTCCTTGGGCAGAAGGGCCACGGTGTTGCGCTCGGGGATACCCAGCGACGCGGCGGGACCGGTGCTGGACACGGTCACGCCGACCTTGACCTGGGCGCTCGCCAATAGCGGGAGGGCCAGGGCAATGGCGGCAGCCGCCGCGGACAAGCCGAAGTGCTTGCGCATATTTTTGTCTCCTGTGGTGGCTCTTGTGCGCCTCGGTCGAGGCTAAGGCGAGCCTAGTTAAAGTTATACAGAAAAAAATATTATAGGGTTAAAACAGTATCAGATGACGATGCGCAACTCCGGTAATTCCCTGATGTGCTACCCAAAACACGTTTTAGCAAACGCATTCGTTAATGGCGAACTTGTACTAGATAAGTTCACCAGCCGTCAGTTGGGGGATTCCCTTGGAAAGCGGCGCATGTCTCAGCGCCCCAACATCGGCCACACGCGCTCAACCCGCGACGCCACCCAGGCCGCGACCACCGCCTTGGCCAGGTCGCCGGGCAGGAACACGGCTACCGCCATCGCAGCCTTGGCCAGGCCCATCTTCGTCACCGCGGCCAGCCAGGGCACGCCGCAGGCGTAGACCACGGCAATGCCGCCCACCACGCAAGCGGCCACATAGCCGGCGAACTTCGCCCAACCGCCCGTGGCGCGACCCGCAAGGCTGCGCGCCAGCCAGCCGGTGACGAACGCGCCCGCCACCAGCCCCACGAGAAAACCGCCGGTAGGACCGAAGAAGGCGCCCAGCCCTCCCCGGCCGCCCGGCAGCACGGGCAGGCCGACCGCCGCCAGCGCCAGATACAGC
>NZ_DATCUY010000349.1:0-4343 GCF_036567245.1 Achromobacter sp.
TGAAGGCCGTGTACCAGAAGATCTGCTGGGCGATCTGGCCCTGGGCCGGCACAGGGCCGGACTCCGAGAAGGTCATGCCCATGGCCTGCTGGGGCGCGTACTTCTTCATCCAGTCCACGTACTTGGTCAACGCATACACCGCGGCCGGGCTGTTGGTGGCGCCGCCGCGGGAGACCGACGCGCCCACCGGCGTGCACTTGTCGTCCGCCACGCGTATGCCCCATTCGTCCACCGGCATGCCGTTGGGCAGGCCCTTGTCGGCGGCGCCGGCCATGGACAGCCAGGCGTCGGTGAAGCGCCAGCCCAGCGACGGATCCTTCTTGCCGTAGTCCATGTGGCCGTAGACCTTCTTGCCGTCCAGTTCCTTGACGTCGTTGGAGAAGAAGTCGGCGATGTCCTCGTAGGCGGACCAGTTGGTGGGGACACCGAGTTCGTAACCGTACTTGGCCTTGAACTTGTCCTTCAGGTCCTGGCGCGCGAACCAATCGGCGCGGAACCAGTAGACGTTGGCGAACTGCTGGTCGGGCAGCTGGTAGAGCTTGCCGTCGGGCGCGGTGGTGAACTTGGTGCCGATGAAATCCTTGAGGTCCAGGTTGGGATTGGTCCATTCCTTGCCCGCGCCCGCCATGTAGTCCGACAGCGGCAGGATGGCGCCGTAGCGGTAGTGCGTGCCGATCAGGTCGGAATCGGAGATCCAGCCGTCGTAGATGGACTTGCCGGACTGCATGGAGGTCTGCAGCTTCTCGACCACGTCGCCTTCCTGGATCAGGTCGTGGTTGACCTTGATGCCGGTGATCTCGGCGAAGGCCTTCGCCAGCGTCTTGGACTCGTACTCGTGCGTGGTGATGGTTTCGGACACCACGCTGATTTCGTTCACCCCTTTAGCCTTGAGCTTGGCGGCGGCGTCGATGAACCATTTCATCTCGGCCATCTGCTGATCCTTGGACAGCGATGACGGCTGGAACTCCGAATCGACCCACTTCTTCGCTTCCGGTTCGCCGGCCCAGGCCGCCGAAGTCCCGATCAGGGCGATAGCGGCCGCCATGGCGTGCATGCGCAATTTCATGACCTGTCTCCTCGATAAATCTTCCCCATCGTTTGCTGCGGACCGCTGGCCGGGGAAGACGCTGGCCGATAGTCCTTCCACTACCTCTTGAATATCCGAGGGGTCTGGCGCCCCTCTTCAGCCTTTCCGCATGACGAATGCCAACAGCAGCATGGAGGCGATGAAGCTGATCCACACCGATGGCGGCTCGTCCAGTGAAAACCATTCCGCCGCCTTCTGGCCTAGCCCCAGGAATGCCAGGTTGAGCCAGGCCGCGGCCATCAGGCCGATGAACAGGCGGTCGCCGCGGGTGGTGCGCAGGGGCAGGAAGCCCTTGCGTTCCATCGTGGGCGATTTCAATTCCCAGACCGTCATGCCGACCAGCATCAGGACGATGCAGGAAAAGAACACGGCGACGGGCGTGGTCCATACCATCCAGCTGAACATGATCGCGCTCTCCCGGTATCCCTTGCGCCTACACCCGGCCCATCGCGAAACCCTTCGCGATGTAATGCCGCACGAACCAGATCACAATGCCGCCCGGCACGATGGTCAGCACGCCGGCGGCCGCCAGCACGCCCCAGTCCATGCCGGAAGCCGACACGGTGCGGGTCATGGTGGCGACGATGGGCTTGGCGTTGACCGAGGTCAGCGTGCGCGCCAGCAGCAGCTCCACCCAGCTGAACATGAAGCAGAAGAACGCCGCCACGCCCACGCCCGACTTGATCAGCGGCAGGAAGATGGTCAGGAAGAAGCGCGGAAAGGAATAGCCGTCGACATAGGCGGTCTCGTCGATTTCGCGCGGCACGCCGGACATGAAGCCCTCCAGGATCCACACCGCCAGCGGCACGTTGAACACCAGGTGCGCCAGCGCCACCGCCAGGTGCGTATCCATCAGGCCGAAGGAGCTGTAAAGCTGGAAGAACGGCAGCAGGAACACCGCGGGCGGCGTCATGCGGTTGGTCAGCAGCCAGAAGAACACATGCTTGTCGCCGATGAAGCGGTAGCGCGAGAACGCGTAGGCCGCCGGCAGCGCCACCGCCAGCGAGATCACCGTATTGATGACCACGTAGATCAGCGAGTTGATGTAGCCCGAGTACCAGGCCGGGTCCGTGAAAATCGTGCGGTAGTGCTCGAAGGTGAAGTCGCGCGGCCACAGCGTCAAGGAGCTGACGATTTCGGTATTGGTCTTGAACGACATGTTCAGCATCCAGTACAGCGGCAGGATGGCGAAGACCAGGTACAGGGTCAGGAAGACGCCGCGCCAGGCGGAATTTTTCTCACGCATTTGCGCGCTCCTCGTCGAAGCCGCCAGTGGTGCCGGCGCGTTGCATCCAGTTGTAGAGGATGAAACACAAGAGCAGGATGATCAGGAAATAGACGATCGAGAACGCAGCCGCCGGCCCCAGGTCGAACTGGCCCACCGCCTTCTGGGTCAGGTACTGCGACAGGAAGGTAGTGGCATTGCCCGGCCCGCCGCCGGTCAGCACGAAGGGCTCGGTATAGATCATGAAGCTGTCCATGAAGCGCAGCAGCACGGCGATCATGAGCACGCCGCGCATCTTGGGCAGCTGGATGTAGCGGAACACCGCCAGGCGCGACGCGCCGTCGATGCGGGCGGCCTGGTAATAGGCGTCCGGAATGGCGCGCAGGCCGGCGTAGCAAAGCAGCGCCACCAGCGGCGTCCAATGCCACACGTCCATGATCAGCACCGTGATCCAGGCGTCGAAATCGTTGCCGGTGTAGTTGTAGTCGACCCCCAGCCAGGACAGCGTGGCGCCCAGCAAGCCGATGTCGGTGCGGCCGAACACCTGCCAGATGGTGCCGACCACGTTCCAGGGAATCAGCAGCGATAGCGCGATGATCACCAGCACGGCGGAGGCGCGCCAGCCGCTGGCAGGCATGGACAGGGCCAGCAGGATGCCCAGCGGAATCTCGATGGCCAGCACCGCCAGCGAGAAACCGATCTGGCGGAACAGGGCGCCGTGCAGCTCTTCGTCCTGCAACACGGCGGCATACCACTCGGTGCCGACGAAGACGCGGCGCTCGGGCGAAATGATGTCCTGCACCGAGTAGTTGACGATGGTCATCAGCGGCAGGATGGCCGAGAACGCCACGCACAGCACCACGGGCAGGACCAGGAACCAGGCCCGGTGATCTATGGGTTTCATCGGATCAGCTCCTCGTTGCGGTAGAAGCAGGTGTGCGGATTCACGACAGACAACCAGACCGTGCCGCCGGCGGCGGCCGGAACGATGTTGCTGCCCAGCCTGGCCCGCACCGGCGCGCCTTCGAAATCCGCCACCAGCAGCGTGTACGTGCCCACGTCCTGCACCCGGTCCACGCGCATGGGCACGGCGCCGGACGCGCCCGGCTCGGTGATGCGCAGGTATTCCGGGCGCACCCCCAGCTTCACCGGGCCCGCGCCGTCCAGCTTGGCTGCCATCTCCTCCGGCAGCCCGGCGACGCGGCTTTTGCCCACCTCCAGCCCGCCGTCGCGCCACTGCGCCGGCAGGAAGTTCATGCCCGGCGAGCCGATGAAATGGCCCACGAAGGTGTGCTCCGGCCGCTGGAACAGGTCATCCGCGGTGCCGACCTGCACGGCCCGGCCGCGCGCCATCACCATCACCTCGTCGGCGAAGGTCAGCGCCTCGGTCTGGTCGTGCGTCACGTAGATCAGCGTCAGCTTGAACTCGTGGTGGATTTCCTTGAGCTTGCGGCGCAGCTCCCATTTGAGCTGCGGGTCGATGACGGTCAGCGGCTCGTCGAACAGGATCGCCGACACGTCGCTGCGCACCAGTCCGCGCCCCAGCGAGATCTTCTGCTTGGCGTCGGCGGTCAGGCCGCTGGCGCGCCGGTCCAGCACGTTGGACATTTCCAGCATCTCGGCGATGCGCCCGACGCGCTCGCGGATGAGATCCTGCGCCATGCCGCGGTTGCGCAGCGGAAACGCCAGGTTCTCGGCCACCGTCATGGTGTCGTAGACCACCGGGAACTGGAATACCTGGGCAATGTTGCGCGCCTGCGGCGTCTTGTCCGTGACGTCCTGGCCGTCGAACAGGATGCGTCCGTGCGACGGCCGCAACAGGCCCGAGACGCAGTTGAGCAGCGTGGTCTTGCCGCAGCCGGACGGCCCCAGCAAGGCGTAGGCCCCCCCATCCCTGAAGGTGAAGGCCAGCGGCAACAGGGCGTAGTCCTCGTCGGTCTTGGGATCGGCCACGTAGGAATGGGACAGGTCCAGTTCGATCTGTGCCATCAGGCCGCCTCCCCTGCACCGGCCGGCTGCCGCGGCGCCGCC
>NZ_DATCUY010000350.1:0-10182 GCF_036567245.1 Achromobacter sp.
GGCGGGGCGTCCCGTAGCGCCGCCAGCGTCCCGCAGTGCGCGCAGGTTCTCGGCTGCGCTTAGTTCGCCGTTGAGGCCTTCGGCATGGCCCAGGTAGAAGAACTGGCCGCGATACCCGTTGCCAGGCTGCGCGATGCCGCGCCCCTGCCACAGCACCGTGCCGCTGGCGGGCCGCGCCAGGCCCGCAAGTATGCGCAGCAGGCTGGTCTTGCCGCTGCCGTTGCGGCCGTGGATGAACAGGCATTCGCCGGGCGCCACATGCAACGTTAGCCCCTTGAACAGCGGACGCTCCGCGCGCATGCAACCCAGATCCATCGCTTCAAGCATTGCCGCCCCGCCGCTGTGTGGATAAAGGGGCCACTATAGGTATGCGCGTCTGACCGCCAGATTGCTGGAGGTTTACATTCTTGTAATGTTCGGACGGAAACGACCGTGGATCAGCACAGATCGCGAGAATGCGGGCAGAGCAGATGAAAAAGTTCTGATCGGCGCCGCGAATTGCGGCGCCGGTGAGGCTCAGAACCAGATGCGCACGCCGGCCAGGATGGCGCGTTCGGAACGGCTTTCTCCGGCTTCGCTGGCGTAACTTGCGGTCTTGCCGAACTTGCGTCCGAACGACACCCCGACGTACGGCGCGAATTCGCGCGTGACTTCGTAGCGCAGCCGCAAGGAGAACGATGCGTCCGACAGGCCGGAGCCCACGCCGCGGGCCTCGTCATTCTTGCCGTTCAGGCTGGCTTCGATTTCAGGCGTGAGGATCAGGCGCTGCGTGAGCAGCAGATCGTATTCCGCCTTCAGCGCCAGCGCGGTCCTGCCTGATCCGCCGACATAGCCGGTGATTTCGGTCTCGATGCCATAGGGCGCGACGCCTTGCACGCCGAACGCCGCCCAGTTGCGTTTGGGACCGGTGCCGAAATCGCGCCGCGCGCCCAGCTGCAGGTCCCAGAACGGCGAGATCGTATGGCTCCAGAAGGCTTCGATCTTGGCGTCCGTGTTGCCGTTGAGCCGATCGCCCTCGCTCTTGATCCACAGCTTGTTCAGGTCGCGGCCGATCCAGAACTGGCCGTCCCATTGCAGGCTGGTCTGCTCGTTGCGGTCATAGGCGACGCCGAGCTTGTCGAACAGCAGATGGCTGGTGACGACGTTGTCCATCATGTGGGGATGGATGCGGTAGGCGGCGTAGCGTTGCTCCGTGCTGCCGTCGCTGGAGGGCAGGGAGCCCACTGGCGGGCCATTGCGCGGGGCCTCGCCCATGCCAGGCATCGAACTGTGGTCCATGCCAGGCATCGAGCTATGGTCCATGCCCTGCATGGAGCTGTGATCCATGCCCTTTTGCGAGGCCGGAGCCTTGCCCTGCGTCGAGCCATGATCCATGCCCGGCATCGAGCTGTGATCCATGTTGTTCTTCGAAGCTGGAGCTGAGCCCTGCATGGCACCGTGATCCATGCCTGGCATCGATCCATGGTCCATGCCGTTCATCGTGCCGGCCGGCGTTTGCGCCAGGGCCAGTCCGGATGCGGCGGAAAGGAGGGCGGCGCCCGCGACGAGCCCGGGCCAGTGCTTTCTGAATGTGTTTTTTCTCATTATTCCCCCTATTCCACGACGACCGCGCGGAACATGCCGGCCTCCATGTGGAACAGCAAGTGGCAGTGATAGGCCCAGTTGCCGCGCGCGTCCGCGCTGACTCGGTAGCTCAGGCGTTGCGCCGGGTTCAGGCTGATCGTGTGCTTGCGCACCTGGAAATTGCCGTCGGCGGATTCGAGGTCGCTCCACAAGCCGTGCAGGTGGATGGGGTGCGTCATCATGGTGTCGTTGACCAGCACGAAGCGCACGCGCTCGCCGTACTTGAGCACGATGGGCTTGGCCTCGGTGAACTTCAACCCGTTGAACGACCACATGTAGCGGTCCATGTTGCCGGTCAGGTGCAGTTCGATCTCACGGGTCGGCGGCCGATTGTCCGCGGGTTCGACCATCGAGTGGAGGTCGGCATAGGTCAGCACGCGGCGGCCGTTGTCGCGCAAGCCCACGCCGGGATCATCCAGCCGGGTCGAGACTATGTCGGGCACCATGGAGTTGGCAGGGCTGTACTCGGCGGGGTAGGGGTGCTTGACCTCGACCATGCCGCCTTCGTTGGCGCCCGCGCTGCCGGACATGGCGCCATGGTTCATGCCGGCATGATTCATGCCCGCCATGCCTGCCATTCCAGCCATGCCGGCGTGGTTCATTCCGCCCATGGCGCCCTGACTCATGCCGCCCTGCGCGCCCTGGCTCATCGCGCCTGGTGCGCCGTGGTCCATGCCTCCCGCCTGCGCTCCGCCCATGTCCATGCCGGGCATATCGTGAGCCATGCCCATGTCCATCATGGTCAGCACCTGCACCGGGTCCAGCGCCGGGATCTCGGCCTGCATGCCTTCGCGCGGGGCCAGCGTGCCGCGGGCATAGCCGGAACGATCCATGGCCTGCGAGAAAATCGTATAGGCGCGCTCGTCCTGCGGTTCGACGATGACGTCATAGGTCTCGGCCACGGCGATGCGGAATTCTTCCACTTCCACAGGCCGCACGGCCAGGCCGTCGGCGGCCACCACCGTCATCTTCAGGCCGGGGATACGCACGTCGAAGTAGGTCATGGCCGACCCGTTGATGAAGCGCAGGCGGATCCGTTCGCCCGGACGGAACAGGCCGGTCCAGTTGCCGGCCGGGGATTTGCCGTTGGTAAGGAAGGTGTAGGTGGCGCCCGAGACGTCGGCCAGGTCGGTCTGGTTCATGCGCATCTTCTGCCACATGAGGCGCTCGTTCAGCGCATTTTTCCAGCCGGACTTGTCCGCGTCGTCCATCAGGCTGCCGACGGTGGGCTGGATGTAGTTGTAGTAGTCGGGCATCACCTTGAGCTTGCGGAACACGCTCATGGGATCCTCGTCGGTCCAGTCCGACAGCAAGACGACGTAGTCGCGGTCGGCCCGCACCGGGTCCGGGCGCTTGGGCTCGATCACGATGGCGCCGTACAGCCCCGTCTGCTCCTGGAAGCCGGAATGGCTGTGATACCAGTAGGTGCCGCTTTGGCCCACGTCGAACTGGTAGGTGAAGGTCTCGCCGGGGGCGATGCCGGGAAAGCTCAGGCCGGGGACGCCATCCATGCCGGTGGGCAGGATGATGCCGTGCCAGTGGATCGAGGTGTCCTCGCGCAGGCGGTTGGTGACACGCAAGGTGACGCGGTCGCCCTCGCGCCAGCGCAGCGTGGGCGCGGGCAGCATGCCGTTGACCGTGGTTGCGATGCGGGGCGCGCCGGTGAAGTTGGCGGGGCTCTCGCCGATCTCAAGGTCGAACTCGGTGCCCGACAGCACGCTCTGCCGCGCCGGGGCAGCCTGCGCCCACGACGACGGACTCCACAGGCCCATGCCGGCCAGCGCGCCGCCCGTGGCCAGGCCCTGCACAAACCGGCGGCGCGGATTCGAAACTGCTCTACTCATGCTCTATCTCCCCGGTAGCCGGACCGGCATCCCGGCAGTGGATTACTTGACGGAAACCGCACCCTTCATGCCGGCGGGATAGTGTCCGGGTTCGAGGCAGGCGAAGGCGACGCTGCCCGCCTTGTCGAAGGTCCAGACGATGTCGCCGGCCTTGCCCGCTTCCAGGGACACGGAGTTCGGCTCTTCGTGGCGCATGCCCGGATCCTTGAGCATCATCTGGTAGTGGCCGTCCAGGTCCGCGGGGGTTCCCAGCACCATTTCGTGGCGGATCTTGCCGGAGTTGGTGACCTTGAAGCGGATGGTTTCGCCGGCCTTGACGTCGATCTTGTCTGGCGTGAAGCGCATGGCGTCCGTCATGTCGACGGCGACCGTGCGCGAGACCTTGGCGGGGTTGCCGGGCTTGCCGATGGCGGCGACGGCATCATGGCCGCCGCCGTGGCCCGCGCCGTGGCCGGGGGCGGCCATGGCGCCGAAGGAAAGCAAAAAGGCGCCCGCGGCGACGGCGCCCTGCGCGAGTTTCACCAGTTTTTTCATGCGTATCCTCTAGACTCGAATTGGGGGTGGAGGCGCCACTTTAGTGACGCGCTCCACACCGCAACCTGTCCGGAGGATTACTTTCCTGTAATGTTCGGCGCCCGCGAAAGCGTGAAGCCGACTTCGGTGCCCTGTCCGCCGCAGCGGGCGAATGCGTTGCCGCCGTGCATGCGGGCAATGGCCCGGACGATGGCCAGTCCCAGGCCGTGCCCATCGGTACGCCGGCTACGCGCATCGTCGCCGCGGTAGAAGCGGTCGAAGATGCGCGGCAAGGCCTGGGCCGCTATCGGCGCGCCGGGGTTCCGCACCCTGATTTCGATCTCGTCCCGCCGGGCGATGCAGTAGAGGTCGATGCCGCGTCCCCGGGGCGTGGCCCGGATGGCATTGCTGAGCAGGTTCGCGATGGCGCGGCGCAGCAGCCGCGGGTTGGCCATCAGGACCGCGCCGCCGTGGGCCGCCAGGGAAACGCCGGCTTCGTCCAACGCGGCCTCGTAGTATTCGGCCACGCGGGCAACTTCCCGGCGCACGTCCACTTCCTGCAGGTCTCCGGCCGGTTCGCCGCCGTCGGCCCGGGCCAGGAACAGCATGTCGTTGACCAGTGCCTTCAGGCTTTCCAGTTCTTCCAGGTTGGATTCCAGCACCTCGCGCAGTTCCTGCTCGGAACGCGGGGATGACAGGCTGACCTCGGCGCCGCTGATCAGCGTGGCCAGCGGCGTGCGCAGCTCATGGGCCACGTCGGCGTTGAAGCCTTCCATCTGCTGGTAGGCCGTCTGCACCCGGCCCAGCATGCCGTTGAAGGTGTGGGTGAATTCGCGCAGTTCCCGGTCGATGCCCTGTTCCGGCAGGCGCACCGCAAGGTTGTCCGGCTGGATGCGGGCGGCCTGCTGGGACAGGCGGCGCAGGGGCGACAGCGAGCGTCGCACGGCCCATGCGGACAGCACCAGGGTGGCGCCGACCCAGACCACGCAGATCAGGACCAGCGCGGTGGCGAAGGTATACAGGAACTGTGTGCCGGGACGCTGGTTCACGGCCACGGTGAGCTCGGCGCCGGGCAGCAGCGCGCCTTCCAGCGGCATGCGCAGTCCGCGCATATTCCAGCCGTCCTGCGTATGCAGCCTGATCTCGCGCCCGGAGAGCGGCCGCACATCCACGGGCGGCGCGTCGCCGTAGAACACGCTGCCGTCCACGAGGGTGATCCAGGTCTTGAGATTGCCGTGGCCGACCATGATGTTGTCCAGGGCGCCGCGCAGGTCCTGCATCTGCGCGAGCGTGGCCTGCATGCCGATGAGATGGTTGATGAGCTCCAGCTTGCCCGCCACCTCGGTGATCTCCTGGCGCTGCACCTCGCGCTTCAAGGCCCAGAACAAGGTATATCCGGCAATGCTGGACACCACCAGGGCGATGACGCCAAGCAGCAGCGTGAGCCGGATTTCCATGGACGCGATGCGGGGCAGCTTCATTTTTCGCGCAGCTCCAGCACATAGCCCATGCCGCGCACCGTATGCAGCAGCTTGATGTCGAACGGGTCGTCTATCTTCGCCCGCAGGCGCCGCACGGCCACCTCGATGACGTTGGTGTCGCTGTCGAAGTTCATGTCCCAGACCTGCTCGGCAAGCACTGTCCTGGACAGCACCTGGCCATGGCGCCGCAGCATCAGCGTCAGCAGCGTGAACTCCTTGGCGGTCAGGTCCAGGCGCATGCCGCCTCGTTGCGCCTTGCGCCGCGCAAGGTCCATCTCCAGGTCGGCGAGTTTGAGCAGCGTCGATTCCTGCCCGCGGCCGCGGCGCAGCAGGGCCTGGATCCGCGCCAGCAGTTCGGAGAAGGCGAAGGGCTTGACGAGATAGTCGTCCGCGCCGCCCTCCAGGCCGCGCACCCGGTCTTCCACTTTGTCGCGGGCGGTCAGCATCAGGACGGGCGTTTGCTTGTGCTTGCGCAGGTCCGCCAGCACGCCGAAGCCGTCGACGCCGGGCAGCATCACGTCCAGCACCACCACGTCGTAGTCGCCCTCGATGGCGGCATGCCGGCCGTCTATGCCGTCGCGGGCAATGTCGACCACGTAGTTGTGCTCGGTCAATCCTTTGCGGACGTAGTCCGCGAGCTTTCTTTCATCTTCGATCAAGAGGATACGCATGGGGCGCCTCGCTTTCCTTGCACAAATGTAATGAGTCGGTCCGGCTTCTGTAATTGCCGACTGCGTAGAGTTCAGCGTGTCAGCCAAGTTCCCGCTTGGCGGCGCTGAAACACAAGGAGCGATCCATGAATGCTCGAAAATCTATCTCGAAGAGCTTTGAAACGGCCAACGATGAAATTGCCGTTGCGGCGCATTATGCACCCTGCGCATCGAAATGTGCGCAGCAGTTCAGGCCGATGCCGGCCGGTGCAGTCGGTCCGTCCGACGCCTGAACCGGCGCTGCGCGATGAGAATCCTGTACACCAATTTCCATCGCGGCGATGGCGGCGGGCATACGACTTACGTGCTGTCGCTGGCCGGAGCGCTGCGCAACGCGCACGATATCGTCGTGGCCGCGCCGCCGGAAAGCCGCCTGTTCAAGGCGGCCTCGGCGATGCCTGGCGTGCGGGCCGAGGCGCTGGATTTCCGCGGAGGCATGCTGGCCGCGCTGCCCAACGCGCGCCGGCTGCGTCGGCTGCTGGTGCAGGAGCGCTTCGACGTCGCGCACGTCAACGGTTCGGCCGACCATCGCGTGTGCATGCTGGCAGGCCTGGGACTGGGAGCGGACAGCCCCGCGGTGGTGTACACCCAGCATAATGACCGGCCCGCCAACAGCTTCGGCGCGATGCTGCGCGCCCGCATGGCGACGGATCGCGTCATCTGCGTGTCCGAGCACACGCGCCGCAAACTGATGGGCAGCGCATTCGGGCGCTGCGGTTTGCGTACCGTGCGCAATGGCGTGGATGTGGAGCGCTTCAGGCCGCAGGCAGAGGAGGCCGTGGTCGCGGCCCGGCGCCGCTGGCTGACCGAGGCGCAGGCCGGCCGTCTGGTGGTCGGCAGCAACGCCGGCACCGCGGGTTACAAGCGCTGGCTGGACATGGTGGAGGCCGTGTCGTTGTTGCCAGCCGGATTGCGCGAGCGCATCGTCGTCATGATCGCCGGCGAACTTCCTGGGGAACTGCAGCGCCGGCGCGTGCGTGAACTGGGCATGGAAGACCAGGTGATCTTCGCGGGCTTGCTGGACGACGTCCGGTCTTTCGTGGCCGCGCTGGACGTGGGCTTTGTGCTGTCCTCGGAGATGGAGACCATCTCGTTCGCCTGCCGGGAGATGATGGCCATGGGCGTGCCCGTCATTGTCAGCAATGCCGGCGGACTGGCCGAGAATGTGCACGCGGGATTGGACGGCTGGGTGGTGCCGGCGCGCGCGCCGCAGGCCGTGGCCGGCGTGCTGCGCGAAATCCTGGCGCAGCCGCATCTGCTGGGTCCCATGGGCCGTGCGGCCCGGGAAAAAGCCCTGCGGGACTTCGCCTTGTCGCGCTTCGTGGCGGACACGCACGCTGTCTACGTGGAAGCGCTGGCGCAGGCCCAGCGTCCGTTGCGGCTGGCTTGAACCGGCAACGGATGCGGGTGAGGAACGTCAGATCATCGCTTCGCCGCTGTGCCTGGCCGCACGGATGTCCCGCCACAGCGTCACGCACAGCAGGGCCAGGATGAGGGCGGAAATGGCGGGCCAGACCAGGAAGTAGAACGTCAACCACATATCAGTCTCCTTATTGCTTGGGGGGTGTTCAGCCTTGGGCCGGCTGGACTTCGGGCCGTTGGGCAGGCGCTGTGGACATGGTTTCATGCGCTTCCTGGAAGGAAGTCACGCGCTCGGCAAGCAGGCTGAAATCGAAACGCTGCTTGCTGAGCAGGCTCAGGCCGGCGCAGACCGTGGCGCTGACGCCGTAGGCGGTCAGCGATCCCATCAGCACGATGTACTCGCGCAGCGTTCCCACGAAAGCGGGCAGCATGATGAGCATGCCCGCCGCGCCCACGACGAGGGCTGCGGTGCGGCCGAAGAAGCCGAACGTCATGAGACCAAGCACCACGCCGCCGCCGATGGCCGAGCAGATCTCGAAGAACACGGCGAGGCCGCCGGTGATGGGCAGCAGTTCGAAACGCACGATGGTGAACAGGACCACTGCGCTGAGCACCGCGCAGACGAAGGCGCGGTTGTCGACGCGGTCCCAGTAGAAGCTGGCGATGACGGGAAACACGATGGCGCCCCACAGCGCGCCGACGAACACCAGCATGACCAGGATGTCCAGGCGCAGGCTGGCGAAGATGACGCCTATCATCGTCGCGACGATCATGGTGATGCGGCCCCACCACAGCATGCGGCGCGGATCCGGCCGGCCGCCGGCCAGGTTCTTGGCGTACACGTCGGTCATGACGATGGCCGACAGCGCGGCCAGGTCGGAGTCGGCGGTCGAGGAAAGCGAGCCCACCACCAGCAGGAAGAACAGCGCGATGCCGAAGGGCGGCAGATAGGTGGACGCCATCTGCGGGATGATGTTGTTCATGTCGCCGTTGGCGGGTTCCAGGCCGACGAAGAGCGCCAACAGTCCCAGCATGCCCAGTCCGATCACGACGGCGCCGTATCCGGCCGTGGCCGTCAGGAAGGTAGGCTTGATCAGGTCTTCCCGCACCGCGAACAGGCGCTGGGCGATGGTCTGGTTGCCGATGGCGTAGGCCAGCACGGCCACGAAGTAGGGCGCGCCCTGCTCCAGGATGGCGCGGGTGGAATAGAAGTCCGCCTGGTCGGGACTCAGGCGCCACATGTTTTCCGACAGCAGATCGGGGCCGCCCGCGTTGAAGAAGATGAGCGGAATGATGATGACCGCCGCGATGATCATGGCGGCCAGCTGCGCGAAGTCCGTCATCACCGAGGTGCGGAAACCCGACCACAGCGTATAGGACAGCACGCCCAGCCCAGCGATGAGCACGCCCTGGATGAAGGTCAGCGGGCTCAGGATGGACACCAGCGCGCCTGCCGCGGTGAAGTTAACCATCAGGCTGATGCAGCTGCCCACGATGTTGGACACCGCCATGATCATCTGGCTGGATGTGCCGTGCCGCGCATGTATGACCTCGGCCAGCGTGTGGGCCTTGGGCGCCAGTTTGCGGAAACGCTTGCCGAAGGGATAGATGAAGAGAATCATCAGCGCGCCCCAGAAGCCGTAATGCAGCGGGCCCGACAGGCCGTACTTGTAGCCCGAGGTGGCGCTGGCGTAGAACGAGGCGGCCCAGATCCAGGTGGCGATCATGCTGGCGGTAGACAGGCCAAAACCGACCGCGTTGTTCGACACCATGTAGCCGTCCACGTTTTCGTTCTTCTGGCTGATCAGCAGCGACATGAGGAACGTGGCGCCGTAGAAGCCCACCAGCAGTAGGATGGCGGTGGTGCCGGATAGCTGAAAGAATTCTGTCTCTTGCATCGTCTTCGTCCTTTCTCCTTGACAGCGTGTTCATGACGGACAGTCATGGCTGCATGAAGGCCGTTTTTCGCGGAATGCGCAGGGCGGCAAACCCCGATGACGTAGCCGAAACACCAGACGAACGGCCAGTAGGCGCGATCGCATGCCTGCCCGGCGAAGGCGCGGCAAGCGCAGCCCCCGGACGGACAGCAAAAAGGCACACCGTATAGGTGTCTTGCTGCCGCATTGCGCAGAACGCTGGTTGCTTTAGACGTTGCCCGATGCGGCGAGCGATGGTCCTGCCTGGTAAGCAGGAAAAATTGTTCCGCAGCCTTTACAGCTGGGTTTGGGTGTTTCGGCGTTGCACGCCGGGCCGCTGTGCGCGGCCTTGTGATGGATGCTTCCAGGCGACGTGCATCGTCTGGCTGCATGCGTAATGAACTACAACAGCGGCCAAGTATAGGGACATACCCCGCTCTAGTCCAGCATACGTTCATCAGGCGTACGCGCGGCGCGAGTCATCGGGCCGCGCTATCGCGATTCGCATTGGCGGGCATCGCAACACTTAATTGGCCGTGGCGGGCGCGCTTCGATAAGGTGGGAGGGTTCACACAAGCGGCCGTGCCGGCGGCATGGCTGCGCGCAACACCAAGGCGAAACATGACAGACCGCGTATACATCAATGCCGTCGGAGCAGACGGCAATCCCTTATTCATGCACGTGCGGGATGGCCGCATCTTGACGCTGGGCGCCGAGCCGCCTGCCGCCGCCG
>NZ_DATCUY010000351.1:0-3833 GCF_036567245.1 Achromobacter sp.
GCCGCCGGCATTGCCGGCATGGCGCCGTAGGCGACGCTCACGGCTGCCGCCGGCGCGCCGCGCTGGGCGTAGGAAGGAGAGCTGGCCATGCGCCTGTGGCGGTTTAGGGCTGCAGCACTTCGACGGTGCCGGCGTAGGACAGGCGGCGCTTCTTGGCTTGCGGCACGCTGACCTTGGCGTCTTCCATGCCGGCCTCGATCCAGTACAGGCCGGGCTGAGGCCACTTCACCGAGAACTTGCCGTCCTTGTCCGTCTTCAGCTGGATTTCGCCGACCTTGTCGCGATAGCGGCTGCCGCCGGGCACCACGTTGACTTCCAGGTCCGCGGCGGGCTTGCCGTCCAGCAGCATCTGGAAGGTGGCGGGCTCGTCGGTGAACAGGTCGTTCGGGTGGGTCACGGGCGCCAGTTCCAGGCCGCGGCCAACCAGCTTGACGGCCGAGGGCTTGCCGGCGGTCACGAAGGTTTCGACGCGGCCCAGGCTTTGCGAGACTTCCAGCTCGTCGGCCTTGGCCGGCACGGCCTGCGCCAGGCCTTCGGGCTTGCCGAAGTAGCGCTTGTTCTTGCCGTCTTCCTTCCAGCGCGCGAACACGCCGTCGTTGACCACCGCTACGCGGTAGGTGCCGGCTTGCTTGAGCTGCAGGTCGAAGGTGCTGCGCAGCTTGCCCTTGTTGACGTTCTCGGCTTCGGCCGCGCTGCCGTCCGGCGCCGTCACGGCCAGGCCGTCCAGGCGCAGCGGCGCATGGTTGAAGTAGAACTTGTCGTTGCCGACGGCGGCGTCGACGGTGACCCAGCTGTCGACGCCGGACAGCACGGTCGAGGACGGCACCATCCAGACGTCATGCGCCTGGGAGGCGAAGGGCAGGCACAGCGCCAGGGCTGCGGCCAGTTTGGCGGCGGATTTCATCGTTGCGCTCCTAGGAGATCTCAGGGTTTCAGGTCGAGCGCGATGGCGCCCAGTTCGTGTTCGCCTCGAGCCGTCAACTGCTCGGCCTTTTGCGGCGGCCATTGGAAGGGGATGCGCAGCAGCTCGCGGCCGCCGACTTCGCGCGCGGCTTCGACCACCACGGCGTATTGGCCGGGCTTCAGGCCGGACAGGGGCTTGCTGGCCGCGTCAAAGCTCAACGCGTGCTTGCCCACGGGCTTGGTGGCGCCGCTGACGCCGTCCACCGGGAATTTCTGGTTGCGGCCGCTGCGGCGCCACCATTGGCGCATGTCCTTGAGCCATTCCGTGCCTTCGTCGTTCTTCTTGGCCACGTCGTACCAGACGGCCAGGTCGGTGGCCACGCTCTGGTCGGGGTTCTCGATCCAGATCGCCACGTAGGGACGGTGGTACTCGGCCACGTCCAGGCGCGGGATCTCGATGGACAGGCCGATGTCGGCCGCTTGGGCCGTTCGGGCGATCAGGCCGGCCAGCAGGGCCGACAACAACAGCTTGCGCATGGAAATCTCCAGGGCGGATCGTTGAAATCAATGTATGAAAAGCAGGGCCAGCACCACCGGGATCACCACGCCCAGGCCGACCATGGGCCAGGTCGCGCTGCGGTTGCCGGCATGCATCTTGAGCAGCACCAGGCCGGTCAGCGAAAAGACCAGACAGGCGACGGCGAAGATGTCCAGGAACCAGCTCCATGCCAGGCCGGTGTTGCGGCCTTTGTGGAGATCGTTCAGGTACGAGATCCAGCCGCGATCGGTGCGTTCGTATTCCACGTCGCCGCTGGCCAGGTCGATGGACAGCCAGGCATCGCCGCCGGCGCGCGGCAGCGACAGATAAACCTCATCGGCTGACCACTCGGCCGGTCTGCCGGCGGCGGATGCATCAAGTGTCTCGTCCAGCCACTGCGCCACGGGCGCGGGCAGCGGCGCCTTTTTCTGCTTGGGCGCGGGGGTCAGTTGCTGCAGGACGGCGGCGGGCATGTGCGCTTCGCGGCTGGTCACCTGCGCCTTGGACTCGATGTGCGAGGCGTTATTCAGGGTCAGGCCCGTCACCGCGAACAACAGCATGCCCAACAGGCACAACGCCGAGCTGATCCAATGCCATTGGTGCAGCGTCTTGAGCCAATAGGCCCGGCGGCGGGGAGTGGGTTGACTGTCCATGGGGTATAGGGTGAAAGCCCGCGGATTCTAACATTTAATGAGAATGACTCTTATAAATGCCGCCGTTTTTCCCGCAATGAGATTTCAATCGATTTCGGGGAAGCGCCGCGGTGGAGCAGGGCGCGCCGTGGCGCCTGCCCGCCAGCGGCGATAAGATAGGCCACCCGTTACAAACACCGGAGGTCGTCATGCTTGAACAGCAAGTCGTGGATCAGATCGGTCGTCATTGGGGTTGGGTGGCATTGCGCGGCGTCGTCGCCATCCTGTTCGGGCTCATGGCCTTGCTCATGCCCGCCATCACCTTGTCCGCCCTGGTGCTGGTGTGGGGCGCTTTCGCGCTGGTGGACGGCGTGCTGGCCCTGGTTGCCGGGGTGCGCATCCGCGACAACGGCAAGCCGTTGTGGGCGCTCATCATCGTGGGCCTGCTGGGCATCGCGGCCGGCATCGTCACCTTCGTCTATCCGGGCCTGACCGCGCTGGTCCTGCTCTACATCATCGCGATCTGGGCGTTGGTGTCCGGCGTGTTCCAGGTCGTGGCCGCCATCCGCTTCCGCAAGGAGATCCGCAACGAATGGCTGCTGGGCCTGTCGGGCCTGGTGTCCATCCTGTTCGGCGGCATGCTGATCATGCAGCCGGGCGCAGGCGCGCTGGCGCTGGTCTGGGTCATTGGCGCCTACGCCGTGTTTTTCGGCATACTCCTGCTGGTCTTTTCCTTCCGCCTCAAACAGCACAAGGCGTCCTGAAGCCCGATGTCCGCTTATCAAACCCTGATTCCCCTGAATTTCCTGGCCGTGGGCGTGGGCGCCATGTTCGGCGCCTGGGTCCGCTGGCTGGTCAGCATGTGGCTGAACGTGGAGTCCTGGCCCTGGGGCACCTTTGTGGTGAACCTGGCCGGCGGCTACCTGGTGGGCCTGGTGCTGGCGCTGGTGGCCGGGCATCCGGAATGGCCGGCCTGGGTGCGGCTGGGCGCGATCACGGGTTTCATGGGGGGGCTGACCACGTTCTCGACATTTTCGGCCGAAACGGTGGCCATGCTGGAACGCGGCGCCTACGCCAGCGCGCTGGGCTATGCGGGGTTCAGCCTGGCAGGCTCGCTGTTGCTGACGGTGGCCGGCCTGGCCACCGCCAACCTGCTGCGCTAGCGCGGGTAGCGGCAATCTTCCGCGCGCGGCGCTGCTGCGGCGCGCTCAGGCGGCTGCGGGATTCAGCACGCGGGCGGCCTGCAGGCCGCTGCGCACCGCGCCTTCCAGCACGCCCGGATAACCGGTGTCGGTCCAGTCGCCGGCCAGCGCCAGCGTGGGCCAGGGCGTGGAATTCAGCGGGCGGGTCAGTCCCGGCACCGCCGCGAAGGTGGCGCGCTTTTCGATGAACAGTTCCGCGGCCGCCACTTCCGGCATGGCCGGCAGGCGCGCGGGATGCCGCGCCGCCTGTTCGGCCACCTGGTCGATCAGCGCTTCGGTGATTTGCTGGCGGTTGCGTTCCGCGATGCCGGTAGCCGCGCTGGTCACCACGGCCAGTTCGCCGGCCTTGGTGTCGCCAGCCAGCTGCGCGCGGTCGAACAGCCACTGGCCGTAGTGGTCGCGGGCCGATTCCTCGCGCAGCATCATCATGGGTTCGGGCAGACGCCAGGGATCCTGCAGCCGCAGGTTCAAGGTGGCGATGGGCATGTAGTCGAATGCCTTGAGCGCATCCAGCAGGCCGGTGGCGCCGGCCTCGCGCAGCGGCGCGTCGAGCAGCCG
>NZ_DATCUY010000352.1:0-10272 GCF_036567245.1 Achromobacter sp.
ACCGAAGGCGCGTCGGCGATCGCGGCGCGCAGGCGCGCGGCGTCGTCGGCGTTGCGCAGGTAGATCAGGTTCTGCAGTTCGTCGGGCACGTCAGGCAGGCGCCGCGCGCGCGTGCCGGTGGCCAGCACCAGCGCGTCATAGTCCAGCTGCTTGCCTGAAGCCAGCGTCAGCCGGCGCGCATCGCGGTCGATGCCGACCGCGGGGTCCGCCAGCAGGACCTGCACGCCGGCGTCGGCGTAGACGGTCTCGGGGCGCAGCAACTGGATCGGGGCTTCCGGATCCTTGATGTAGGTCTTGGAGAGCGGTGGCCGGTGGTAGGGCAGCGAGGCCTCTTCGCACACCAGCGTCAGGCTGCCGGGAAAGCCGCCTTCTATCAGGCTGGCGCACAATTGCGCCGCCGCGTGGCCGCCGCCTACGATTACCACCTTCTGCATGCATGACTCCTGTTCTGCCTGGCCCGGGCCGACGAGTGTATGGCGGGTCCGGGCGGAATCGGCAATCCTACCGCAGTAAGCGGCAGAGGGGCTGCATGAGGGCGGCGGGCGTTCCGCGCCTGGAAGGGATCAGGTCGCGGCGTCAGGCGCGGTTTTGGGGGACAGGGTCAGGCGCCCGGCAACATGTAGCGGGCGGAAACGGCCAGGATGCGCTGGGCGGATTCGCGCAGCCTGCGGGCTTCGCGGTGCGCGTTGAGGGAAACCACGGCGTCGTAGCGGCGCGCGCTGAGCGGACCGGCCAGCAGCACCGGGCGGCGGGTAAGGATGGGGGATATCAAGCGTTGCATGTGAAGCATTCCTGCGGGCGCCAGGCCCAGTCGATGCCAGCTATCGTAAGGCGGCCAGGGGCGGCGGCCAACGACTTACCTTTTATATGAATATCCGGCGCGTTCCCGGGTTCGGGCGGGCTGGCGGATATCCGAACGGCAGTATCGCCCGCGAGTGTGACAGCTGTATGCCAGTGCTCGCAGCGGCTCCGCCACGTTCCAGACGCGGCGAGGGCCGGGTCTTGTCAGTTCTAATACTACGCGGTAGCATTAAAAAAACGAATGCTGGATCGGAGACAAAGATGGCATTGCCCCTGGAAGGTCTGCTGGTGATCGCTGTGGAGCAGGCAGCCGCAGCGCCCTATGCCTCGTCGCGGCTGGCCGATGCCGGTGCGCGCGTCATCAAGATTGAACGCGCGGCTGGAGATTTCGCGCGCGGCTACGACGGCGCGGTCATGGGCGACAGCACATACTTCGTCTGGCTCAACCGCGGCAAGGAATCCATCGTTCTCGATTTCTCTCAGCCTGAGGATCTGGCGCTGTTGCGCACGCTGATCCTGCAGGCCGACGTGCTGATCCAGAACCTGGGGCCGGGCGCGGCGGAACGCGCCGGATTCGGCTGGAAGGAAATGCGCGCCGCCAATCCCAGGCTGATTACCTGCGACATCACGGGTTACGGCGAGTCGGGTCCCTATGCGGACATGCGGGCCTACGATCTGCTGGTGCAGGCCGAATCGGGCATCGCGTCGGTGACCGGCACGCCGGAGGCGCCGGGCAGGGTGGGCATATCCGCCTGCGATATCGGCACTGGCATGTATGCGCACGCAGCCATCCTGGAAGCGCTGCTGCAGCGCGAGCGGACCGGGCAGGGCAGTGCCCTGCACGTGTCGCTGTTCGACGCAATGGCCGACTGGATGACCGTGCCCCTGCTGCACTACGACTACGCCGGCACGGTGTGGCCGCGCGTAGGCCTCGGGCATCCGACCATCGCTCCCTATGGCGCCTTCGCTTGCGAAGGCGGCCAGTCGATCCTGATCGGCGTGCAGAACGATGGCGAGTGGCGCCGCTTCGCCTGCGACGTGCTGCGAAAGCCCGAATGGGTCGATGACGAGCGCTACCGCAGCAATCGCGACCGCGTGCGCCATGCGGAGGAATTGAAAGCCGCGATCGAAGCCGTATTGAGTACGGTGGCTCTGGAGGAATTGCGGCGGCGTCTGACACTGGCGAAGATCGCCTATGCGTCAGTCAACGGCGTTAAGGAATTGTCGGCGCATCCGCACCTGCGCCGCTCCGAGGTGCGCACCGCGTATGGAGTGGCCTCGATTGTGGCGCCGCCCGTTCAGGTGCGTGGCGAGCCGCGTAATCTTGGTGCGGTACCCGCCATAGGCGCGCACACGCAGGCGATCCGTGATGAGTTCGCGGGCGCCGGCAGGCAGGCCTGAGAGTAGAATTTCGCGTTTGTTTCCGGTAGAGCAAGGACATTATGGGACGGCCTAGCCTGATAGACAGCACGGAAGGAATCGAGAAGCGGCTCGCCATTCTCGATGCGGCCGCGTCCGTGTTCATGAACCTGGGCTTTTCAGCGGCATCGCTGGACGACATCAGCGTGGCCTATGGCGCGACCAAAGGCATCATCTACTACTACTACCGCAACAAGTCGGCGCTGTTCTTCGCCGTGCAGCGGCGCGCCATGGAACTGACCCGCGAAGCGATCGAGCCGCACGCGCTGTCGGCCGAACGGCCTGCCGTCAAGCTGCGGAAGATGGCGCATGACCATACCGTGCTGATGATGGAGCATCTGGCCTACCTGCGTGTCGCGGCGCAAGGGCTGGAGCTGCATCTGACGGGCCGCACCACCGCGTCCGAACGCGCCGAACTGGAAGAGATCCTGAAGTTGCGGGCGGCGAATGAAGCCTTGTATGTGCGTGTGATCGAGGAGGGCGTGCAGTGCGGCGATTTCCGCTCCATGGACGCCAAGCTGCTGGTCAAGCCGCTGTTGGGGGCTTTGAACTGGACTTCGCGCTGGTATCACCCGCGCAAGAACGAAACTGCGAAGGACCGCGAGCGAGTCGCCAGCGAACTGGCCGGCTTTGCGGTCAGCGCATTGTTGCCGCATCCGCAGTAAAGCCGGGCCGCGCCAACGGACCGTTCCGCGCGGCTTTTTTTTCAATCATTTTAATACTGCTTGGTATTATTCAAATTACAGGACGACAGCGATTCATGGCTCCGAAAATCCTGGTGGAACGCGCCGGCTTTGTGACCACGGTGATCATCAACCGGCCCGAGGTGCGCAATGCGTTGGATCGCGAGGCTGCCTCCGAACTGGCGCGAGCGCTGCGCGAGTTCGACGCCGACGAACAGGCCCGGGTAGCCGTGCTGTGCGGCGCCGGCGGCGCCTTCTGTTCTGGCGCTGATCTGAAGGAATTGGCGGGAGGCACTGACTATGAGCCCTGGGCAGGCAGCCCGGACGGCCCCCTGCATGCGCCGCTGTCCAAGCCCGTCATCGCGGCGGTGGCCGGGCATGCCTGCGCGGGCGGATTGGGCGTGGCGCTGTGGTGCGATCTGCGCATCGCGGAGGAAAGCGCCTCGTTCGCCGTACTGTCGCGCCGTTGGGGCGTGCCGATGAGCGACGGCACCACCGTGCGCCTGCCGCGCCTGATAGGCATGAGCCGCGCCCTGGACATGCTGCTGACCGCCCGTATTGTGCTGGCCCCGGAAGCCGAGCGCTTCGGGCTGGTCAATCGCGTGGTGCCTGACGGACAGGCGCGTGCCGAGGCCGAGGCGCTGGCCCGTCAGATGGCGCAATTCCCGCAGATCGCGATGCGCTCGGACCGGCAATCGGCCTATGCCCAGCTGGCCTTGTCCGAGCGCGACGCGGTGGCTGCCGAGATGGCCTACGCCGCCGCCGCGCGCAAGCTGGAGGCGCGCGCCGGCGCGCAGCGTTTCGAGCAGGGCGCGGGGCGCCATGGCGCCTTGCCAGAAACCGATTAGGAGAGAACCATGCGAGCCGTCATCTGCCGGGGGCTGGACGATCCCGGCCTGGTCAACGTCGAGACCTGCGCCGCGCCGCCCTTGCGGGCGGACAGCGTGCGCATCGAAGTGCATTCCTGCGGCGTGAGCTTCGCCAACCTGCTGGTGTTGCAGGGCAAGCACCAGAACCGGCCGCCGCTACCCCTGACGCCGGGCACCGAGGTGGCAGGCATCGTGCGGGAATGCGCTCCAGGCGTGACGCTGTTCCGTCCGGGCGACCGGGTGGTGGCCGGCGTGCAGTCGGGCGGCTTTGCCTGCGAAGTGGTGGCGCCGGTCGATACGACATTCGCCCTGCCCGCCGGTGTGGATTTCGACAGCGCCGTACAGTTTCCAACCATCTACGCCACCGCCTATGGCGCGCTGCGCTGGCGCGCGCATCTGCAGCCGGGCGAGACCGTGCTGGTGCACGGGGCCAGCGGCGGCAGCGGACTGGCGGCCATCGAGATTGCCAAGCGGCTGGGCGCGCGCGTGATCGCGTGCGCCAGCACCCAGGCCAAGCTCGACGCGGCGCGGGCCCATGGCGCCGATGTGGGGCTGAACTACCGGGAAGGGGGCTTCCGCGACGCGGTGCTGTCCCTGACCGACGGGCGCGGCGCCGATGTGATCTTCGATCCGGTGGGCGGCAAGGTCTTCGAAGAGTCCTTGCGTTGCGTCGCGCCCGAAGGGCGCTTGATTCCGATGGGATTTGCCGGCGGCGACATTCCGCAGATTCCCGCCAACATCCTGCTGGTCAAGAACGCCACCGCTATCGGCATCTACTGGGGCTACTACATGGGCTGGGGCAGGGTGTCCGTCCCGCCCGAGCGCAAGGCAGCGGTGCGCGCCGCCTTCGCCACGATGTTCGATTGGGTCGTCGAAGGGGCGCTGAAACCCTGCACCCAGCAGACCTATCCGTTGGAGGCATACGCGGCCGCATTGGACGCGCTGGCCTCTCGCGAGGTCATCGGACGGGTCGCCTTGCATCCGCAGTCATCTTCCTGACCGCGAACGCTGGCGCCCGCAATTCCAAAAGACAACAGAGCACACAAAGGAGTTGGAGACATGAAGCGATTGACCACTTTGCTCGTAGGCGCCGTGCTGGCGCTGGGCGCCCAGATCAGCCACGCCTTTCCCGACAAGCCGATCCGGCTGATCGTCCCGTATCCCCCCGGCACGGGCACCGATACCTTGGCGCGCTACACCGCCCGCCAGCTGGAGGCCAAGCTGGGCCAACCCGTGATCGCCGAGAACCGCCCCGGGGCCAGCGGCATTATCGCGACCCAGGCCGTCGTGTCCGCAGCGCCCGATGGCTACACGCTGCTGCTGGCGGCCAATGCGCCTGTGGCGACCAACGTCGCGGCGTTCGCCAAGCTGCCCTATGACCCCTTGGTCGATCTGGCGCCGGTGGCGGTGCTGGCTCAGGCGCCCATGGGCTTCTATGTTTATCAGGACTCGCCCTACAAGACGGTCGCGGACCTGGTGGCGGCCGCCAGGAAGGATCCGAAGAAACTGAACTACGGGGCGGGCAGCGCCACCTACCAGATTGCCAGCGAGTGGTTCCTGTCGCTGGCGCAGGCCAGCGCCAACGGCATTTCCTACAAGGGGGCGGGGCCGGCCCTGAATGATCTGGCGGGCAAGCAGGTCGACTTCGTGATCGCCGAGTACAGCGGCGCGCAGGCCTTGGTCCAGGCGAGAAAACTGCGCTTGCTCGCAGTGACGACGGATAAGCGATTGGCCAGCGTACCGGACGTGCCCACCCTGCAGGAACTGGGCTACAAGGATTTCTTCAAGGTGGCGTGGTGGGCCATGTTCGCGCCGGCCAAGACGCCCGCGCCGGTCGTGAAGACCCTGCAGGACGCGCTGCTGGAGATCTACGCCGATCCCAAGACGCAAGCCTTCCTGGCGCAGAGCAATTTCATCTCCTTCATTGGCGACGCGGCCGCGCTGGCCAAGTTCCAGAAGAAAGAGATCGAGCTTGAGATTGCCACGGCCCAGAGCGCCAACATCCCCAAGCAATAGCGCCCAGCCTACACGACAGGACGTTGTTCCATGAACATGCAAGCTACGCTCGCGTGGCCGTTCTTCGAGCCTCGGCATCGTGACCTGCTGCGGCAGGCCGACGCCTGGCTGGAGACAAGGCCCGCCTGGACCGCGCCGCAAAGCCGGGCGGAGATGGACGAACAATGCCGGCTCCTGGTGGCCGGCCTGGGCCAGGCGGGCCTGCTGGCTCACGCCGTGCCCGACCCGCTAGCCCCCGGCGCCCGCATCGACACGCGCGCGGTCTGCCTGCTGCGCGACCGGTTGGCCCGACATGGCGCGCTGTTCGACTTCGCGTTCGCCATGCAGGGCCTGGGATCGGCCGCCATTGCGCTGGACGGCACCCCCGCGCAGCGGCAGCGGTATCTGGCCCCCGCCCGGGCAGGACGCCACATCGCGGCATTCGCGTTGTCGGAGACGCAGGCAGGCTCCGACGTGGGCGCCTTGTCGTGCTCGGCCAGACAGGATGGCGATGCCTATGTCCTGAACGGCGAGAAAACCTGGATCTCCAACGGCGGCATCGCCGACCACTACGTCGTCTTTGCGCGCGATCCGCGCAGCGCCGGCGCCAAGGGGATATCGGCTTTCATCGTGGATGCGGATACGCCGGGACTGGAGATCGCGGAGCGCATCGACGTGCTATCCCCGCATCCGCTGGCTACCCTCAGGTTCACCGCCTGCCGTGTCGCGAACGGGCAATTGCTGGGCGAATCGGGGCAGGGCTTCAAGCTCGCGATGCGCACGTTGGATATCTTCCGGACCTCGGTGGGCGCGGCGGCGCTGGGCTTCTCGCGCCGGGCGCTGCAAGAGGCCACGCAGCATGCGCTGCAACGTGAGATGTTCGGCAAGACGCTGGCCGATTTCCAGCTGACCCAGGCCAGGTTGAGCCAGATGGCAACCCAGACCGACGCTTCGGCGCTGCTGGTCTATCGCGCCGCCTGGGCCCGCGATGCGGGGCGGGGTTCGTCGCGCGATGCGGCCATGGCAAAGCTGGCCGCCACCGAGCATGCGCAGCAGGTGGTGGACGCTGCCCTGCAGATGCATGGCGGGCTGGGCGTGCGGAGCGGGTACATCATGGAGCAGCTGTACCGCGACGTGCGGGCGCTGCGCATCTACGAGGGCGCGACCGAGGTCCAGCATCTGATCATTGGACGCGATCTGTTGCGCGAGGCGCGCGAGCAGTCCGCGCTGGCGGCAGCCCTTCCATCCACTCAAGGCCCGAGCAGGGCCACCCCCAACCAGGAACGAGCATGACAGGCCCTTTGTCCGGTATGCGCGTCATAGACGCCAGCAATTTCGTGTTTGGACCGATGGCGACCCAGTTGCTTGCCGACATGGGCGCCGATGTGATCAAGGTCGAGCCGCCCCAGGGCGACCCGATGCGCATGGTCGGCAAGTCGCGCAATGCCAGGATGGGATCGTTCTTCCTGAACCTGAACCGCGGCAAGCGCAGCGTGGTCCTGGACCTGAAGAATGTCGCCGACGTGGCGCGGCTGGACACGCTGCTGGCCAGCGCCGACGTCTTCGTGCACAACATGCGGCCCGCTGCCGCCAGGCGCCTGGGCATAGACTACGACAGCCTGGCGCAGCGCCATCCGCGGCTCGTCTATGCCGTGGCTCTTGGCTTTCACCAGGACGGCCGCTACGCCGAGCGCCCCGCCTACGACGACGTGATCCAGGGCATGAGCGGCGTGTCCGGCCTGCATGCCAGGATGTATGGCGAGCCGGGCTTCATTCCGATGCTGTTCACCGACAAGCTCTGCGGCGTCTATCTGGCGGGCGCCATCGCGTCGGCGCTGGTGGCGCGAGCCGCCAGCGGGAACGGGCAGCAGGTGGAGGTTCCCATGTTCGAAACCATGGCCTCTTTCAATCTGGTCGAACATCTGGCCGACAGCATCTTCAGCGGCTCGGAGATGGCGACCGCGCCGCGCGGCTATGAGCGGGTCTTCAGCCGCTATCACCGGCCCTTGAAGACCCGCGAGGGCCATGTCTGCCTGGTAGCCAACACGGACGCGCAATGGCAGCGCCTGTTCGCCTTGCTCGACCGGCCCGACTTGGCCGCCGACGCGCGGTTCCTGACCATGGGGGACCGTATCAGCCACGCCGAACCCCTGTACGAGGAAGTCAGCCGCAGCCTGCTGGAACGCAGCACGGCGGAATGGCTGGCGCTGTTCCTGGAGCACGACATTCCCGCGGGACCTGCCAACAGTCTGGATGACCTGCTGCGGGATCCGCATCTGGCTGACGTGGGTTTCTTCGAGACCGTTCAGCACCCGACCGAAGGGGAGCTGCTTTGCGCGGCGACGCCGTTCCGGTTCTCTGCAAGCTCCAGGGAGTCAGCCGGCGCCGCGCCCGGGCTGGGCGAGCACAGCGCCGAACTGCTGGGCTAGGCGCTGCGCAGCTCGAAATCCCGGGTCATTCGGGCGGCTTCAGCCGCGACGGCACCTCGCCCACGTCGCTGCACACCGCCAGCACTTCCGCGGGCTTCTTGCTCATGGACAGGTAGACATGGCCGATGCTGCTGTCGAAGTAGGCGGTCTCCAGCTTGCCCAGCACGACGCTGTCGCCGTTTTCGAACTGGATGCGGACCTTGCCCGACAGGACCACGGCGAATTCCTGGCCCGGGTGGCGGATGTAGTCCTCGAATTCCACCACCTTGCGCGAGTCGATGAGCGCCAGCATGGGCGTCATCTTCTTGCCGGGGTATTCGCCCATCAGCAGGCGATAGTGGTAGTTCTCCGTGACGTAGTCGCGGGCGTCGCTGAGCTTGTTCTTGACGAAGGTCGGGGCGACGGCGGCCTGCGAGGCGTCCGGCAGCATGAACATGCGGGTCATGTCTATGCCCAGCGCGCCCGCCAGCGCGGCGAATTTCTCGTAGCTCAGGGCGATCTGCCCCAGCTCCGCTTTCGACAGCGTCGACACCGCGATGCCGCTGGCGCGGGATAGCGCCTGCAAGGTCATCTTGCGCGCCTTGCGCTCGGCCCGCAGGCGAGCGCCCATTTCTTCCTTGCCCACGATCTCGGGCGGGGATGTAGTGCCGGGTAGGGCCATGTAGCGATCTGGCAGGTAGAAGTTGGTTGGGGGCAGGGCCCGCAAGCCCCGCCGCGTATGCCGGATTGTAAGGGCTGGCGGGGCTCAGGCTGCTGTCCGGTTGAGGACGCGGCCTGCGTGCAGGCCGGTGAAGGACTGGTCCTCCCAGACGGGCGCGCCGTTGACGTAGACCGAGTGGATGCCCGCGGCGCGCTCGGTGGGACGCTCGAAGGTGGCCGAGTCGGCCACGGTGGCGGGGTCGAAGACCACCAGGTCGGCGTAGTAGCCGGGCAACACCTGGCCGCGTTCGGCCAGGCCGAACTTGGCGGCGGTCAGGCCGGTCATTTTCCAGACCGCGGTCTCCAGCGGGAACAGGCCCAGGTCGCGCGAGTAGTGGCCCAGCACGCGGGGAAAGGTGCCCCACAGGCGCGGATGGGGGCGTTCGTCGTGGGGCAGGCCGTCGGAACCGATCATGGTGGGGCCGAACGCCAGGATGCGCTGCACGTCGGGCTCGTCCATCATGAAGTAGATGGCGCCGGCGGGCTGCAGCTCGGGCACCACGTCGTACTTGGATTTGCCGCGTTCGGCGGCGATTTCCTCCAGGTCGCGCCCGCTCAGCTCGGGACAAGGCTTGCACCAGGTGATGAGCGTGCGGCCCGCCAGCAGCACGCGGTCCTGCTTGAGCATGGTGGAGCCGGCCACGTAGGGATAGGCGTCCAGCGACACGTCCTGGCGGGCCATGGCGGCTTCGATCAGGGCCAGCGTCTCCTTGGAACGCCCGAAGTTGGGCTTGCCCATGACCTTGTGGTGCGAGATCACGACCGGCACGTCCAGCTCGCGGCCGATGCGGAAGGTTTCTTCCAGCGCCTCGACGATGTGCTCGCCCTCGTCGCGCATGTGGGTGGCGTAGACGCCGCCATGCGTGCCCAGCGGGCGGCAGACCTCGATGATTTCCTCGGTGCTGGCATGGGCGGCGGGCGGGTAGAACGCGCCGGTGGAGATGCCGATGGCGCCGCTGGCCAGCGCGTCGTCGGCCAGCGTCTGCATGGCCTGGATCTCCTTGGCCGTGGCTTCTCGCTTCAGGTCGGGCATGACGGCGGCGCGCAGAGTCGAATGGCCCACCATGCAGGCGGCGTTGACGGCGGGCGGCGCGGCGCGCAAGGCTTCCAGGTAGTCGGAGAAGCGCTCGAAGCGGAACGAGCCGCCTTCGTCCAGCAGGTCCAGCGGCGCGGGCGGGCTGGCGTGCGCCAGCGGCGCCAGGCTGATGCCGCAGTTGCCGGTGACCACGGTGGTGACGCCCTGCGAGATCTTGGGCGTCATGTCGCGATGCTTGAGCAGGTAGTTGTCGTCGTGCGTGTGCGAGTCGATGAAGCCCGGGGACACCACCTTGCCCTTCACGTCGATGCGGCGGCGGGCGCCGCTGGCGCTCAGGTCGC
>NZ_DATCUY010000353.1:0-1961 GCF_036567245.1 Achromobacter sp.
ATAGGTGCCGCCCAGGCCGCCCACGGCGGGCGCGTCCATCAGGTCCGCGCGCCCCACCAGCGCCGCTATCGGCAAGCCGCCGCCCATGGACTTGGCCAGGGTGTAGAGATCCGCCTCGATGCCGGCATGCTGGGTGGCAAACCACTCCCCGGTGCGGCAGAAGCCCGATTGGATCTCGTCGGCAATCAGCACGATGCCGTGTTGGGTGCAATAGGCGCGCAGCGCCTGCAGGAAAGCGGGAGGCGCATCATGGAAGCCGCCCTCGCCCTGCACCGGCTCGATGATCACCGCGGCGACCTGCTCCGGATTGATCTCGGTTTCCACCAGGCGGCGGAATTCATTGAAGGCCGCCTCGGAACATTCGGCTTCGGTAAGCCCGGAGCGGTAGCGCACCGGAAACGGCGCGCGGTAGACCTCGGAGGCGAAGGGGCCGAAGCCGCTCTTGTACGCGGGCGCCTTGGCGGTCAGCGACAGCGCCATGTAGGTGCGGCCGTGGAAGGCGTTTTCGAACGCCACCACTGCCTGCCGGCCGGTGGCGCGGCGCGCCACCTTGATGGCGTTTTCCACGGCTTCGGCGCCAGTGGTCTGCAGCATGGCTTTCTTCGGCCAGGATCCGGGCACCAGGTCGACCAGCGCTTCAGCCAGCTCGATGTATTCCGGATACATGACGATGTTGAAGCAGGTGTGCAGATAGCGCGCGGCCTGGGCCTGCACGGCGACCACCACTTCGGGATGCGCATGGCCGACGTTCAAGGTCCCGATGCCGCCGGCGAAATCGATGTAGGCATGGCCGTCCAGGTCGGTCAGCGTGGCGCCACGGGCGCTGGCCGCGAATACCGGGGGCCCGTTGGCCACGCCCAGGGCGACGGCGGCATTGCGCCGGGCCAGGTATGCCTGGCACTGCGGACCGGGAAGTTGAGGGGACTGCGCGGCGTCTTTCATTGCCCTGGGCTCCTTGGATGCGTGGGTACGGCGACGAAGTGCAGCCACTATATTCTTGTGCGTTTTATTGTGTCAATGCTGATTTACAACTACGCATTCTAAATTGTGCACAATCTTGAGTTCAAAAAAATGCTATGCTTTCCGCCATTCAACCCAGGTGCCTACATGCCCAATAAACGCGCGACTGCCTCAGCTGACGCCGCCGCCAAGGAAACACGCAAGACGGCGTCCACCTACGAAGTCATACTGGATATGCGGGAACGCATTGCGTCGCAGGCCTTGCTGCCCGGCACCCGCGTGCCCGAGGAAGATCTGGCCCAGGCCTACGACATCCCGCGCGCCAAGGCGCGCGAAGTGCTGGCGACGCTGGAAGACCGGGCGCTGGTGGAACGGGTGCCCAACAAGGGCGCCGTCGTGGCCCTGGTCGACATGGAAACGACCTATCGGCTTTATCAGGTGCGCGAGGCGCTGGACGGCTTGGCCGTCCGCCTGGCCATCGCCAATGCCACGCCCGCCGATTGGGAAGCGATGCAGGCCCTGCTGGGAGAGCCCTTCGAGCACAGCCTGAAGAGCGGCGACATCGAGGCCCACGTGGCCACGATCGAGCAATTCCGCAATCACATCAAGGAATTGGCGCGCAATCCCGTATTGAGCGACATGATCGAGCGCATCTACGACCGCACCCGCGTGTCGATGCGCCGCGTGGCCCTGTTGCCGGGCCGTTCAGAGATGGGAATCAAGCAGTACCGCGCCCTGCTGGACGCAATGGTCCGCGGCGACGCCGACGAGGCCGAGCGCTGCGTGCGCGAATTGAACGGCAGCGCCCGCGACTACATCGAGCGCTACAAGAACTACGTGATCTGAAGCGAAAGGCCGGCCCCTTGCGGGCCGGCCTGCGGCGGACCCGCGCCTCAGGGCGCGGCGGGCTCGTCGTAGTTGTTCAGCTTCACGCCGGACACGCCCTGGACGCCGGAAGACGTTGCCGGGGCTTTCTTTTCGGCGGCAGCAGCCGGCGCCGC
>NZ_DATCUY010000354.1:0-9354 GCF_036567245.1 Achromobacter sp.
GCCCGCGGGCGCATGCGGCGCGGCGGCAGCCTGCGCATCCGGGAGGAAACGCTGCAGCAGCTGGAAAAAACCTTCATAGAACTTGGGCCGCGCAACCGTCTGGCTACCCGTCTTCACCAGCGAGTCGTCGCTGGAGCCGAACGGCATGGACACCTGGCCCAGCACGCTTACGCCCACGCTGGCCGAGCTGTTGGTGCGCTTGATCGAATAGCGGTCCTGCACCGCGTTGGCGAACACCGTGGCACGCTCATTCGCACTGCCATCGGACGCGCATTCGATGTTGAAGGCGATCTGCGTATGCTGCCCGCTTTCGTCCTGGAAATTCTTGTGCCCCGTGACGCGCGAGCCCTCGAACTTGTCGATGTTGTAGCCCTGGCTCAGCAAGGCGCGGCGACCGGCGTCGCAGGCGGCGACGTTACTCGCGGCGACCGTACGCGAGTAGGTGTTGTTCTGGGTGAAATCTTCTTTTTCGAACTCTGGCTTGGGGGATGAGCACCCTGCCAGGACGCCCGTCAGGACAAGCAACGGGACCAGGGGTGGACGGCGGTAAACAGGGGGCATGAATTGGGGTCCGGCATGGGACGGCGTGCGGCGCGGCCTGCCAGCATGGCGGCCCGGCCACCGCCCCAGGCACGGAACAGTGATGCGTAAAGCGTTCGTTATAGCGCATCCCCGGCACCATTTCTTTTACCAGGGATGTGTAGTTCAACGCAGAGGTAACAGGATTCAAAAAAGGGCCACATCGCAGCCTTGGGCGGCCCTGTCAGGACGACACGCGCGCGGGCTCCAGCGGCCGCAGTTCCTGCGTTTCCAGGTTCAGGCTGCGCCGGTAGTGCTTGCAGCCCAGCGCCAGCAAGGCGATGCACAGCACCGTCGCCACGCCGACCAGGACAGACATGGATTGTCCGACCGCCGCCGGGTTCTTGAACAGCCGGTCCGTCAACATGGCCACGGCGGTGGTACCCAGGCCCAACCCGATCAGGTTCGAGATCAGCAGGAACAGCGCCGACACCTGCGCGCGCAGCTGGTTGGGAGGAAGTATCTGCATCGCGGCGGTCGAGGTCGGCATGGGAAACGAGGCGAAGAACATGGCAGGCAGCAATAGCCCCACCGACATCCACAGCGAATCCACCTGAGTGAAGACCACCGCCGGCACCGCCATGCCCGCCGCGCCGATCACGCCAGCGCGCAGCGGCGCATCGCTATAGCCCCGCCTGGCCAGCCAGTCCATCAGCCAGCCGCCGCAAAACACGCCAGCGGTGTTGGCGACCAGCACCACCACGCCCAGCATGTAGCCGGCATCCACTGGCGACATGCCGAACTTGCGCATGTAGAACGCCGGCGTCCAGCCCAGCAGCGCAAACAGCACCATCGCATAGAACGAGAAGCCCAGGTAGTGGCAAAAAAAAGTGCGGCGGTGGCGGCCGAGGAAGCGGAACGTGTCCTTCACGGCGGGCTTCTGGACCTGCCCCGAGGCATTGCGCCGCAAACCCAGCCGCTGCGGATCGCGCACCGTCAGCAGGATCAGCAGCGCGATCAGCAGGCCGGGCAACCCCACGATGAAGAAGGTCACCTGCCATGGCCGCATCGCGCCTACCCAGGGCAAGGTGACCGTGTCCACGCTCTTGAGCAGATCGATGACGTAGCCACCGATCAAAAAGGCCATGCCGCCGCCGATGAACGAGCCGATCGAATAGATCCCGACGGCCCGTCCCAGTTTTTCACGCGGAAACATGTCGCTGAGCATGGAGTAGGTGGCGGGCGACAGCGCCGCCTCCCCCACGCCCACGCCGATGCGCGCGAGGAACATCTGCGCAAAATTGCGCGACAGGCCACAGGCCGCCGTGGCCAGGCTCCAGAACGCCACGCCGATGGCGATGATCTTCGGCCGCGAATAGCGATCCGCCAACAGCGCGATGGGGATACCCATGAAGGCGTAGAACAGGGAGAACGCCAGCCCGTGCAGCAAGCTGAATTGCGTATCGGACAGTTGCAGATCGTGCTTGATGGGTTCGATCATCAGCGCCAGGATCTGCCTGTCGACGAAGGAAAATATGTACGCTAGCATGCATATCACCACGACGTACCACTCGTAGGCGTAGCTAGGTTTTGACCCGCGCCGCGGGCTGCCGTCAGTCATGGTTTGTTTCCCTTGTATGGTGGTGAGATCTGCCCATCGCCCAACGGCCCGGGTTGCGCCTCACTTGCTTGCAGGCCCATCTTTTGTAGGTCTTTGCGCGGCCAGCCTCTGTACGCCTGACGCAATGACTGTTCCCGCTGCGCAGGAAAGCATGTTCAACGACACCAATCCGCTGGACCGCCATTGCTTGCTGGACTCGGGCAACATCGCCGAGATCAAGGACCAGGTCAGCCAGCACCTATGGTCGCACCGCATGTGCGTGCCCCCGGGAAAACCCCTGCAGTCGCGCCTGTATGGCGTGTTCTTCGGCAACGCCGCGCTGTTCGATCTGCATTACGGCGCCGAAGTCGAGATCGACGCCGGCGACATCGCCAGCTACTACCTGATCCGCATCACGCTGCAGGGGTCCGGGCTGATCACGCTGGGCAAGCGCAGCGCCTCCATGAACGCGGGCAGCCTGACCATCTCCTCTCCGTCCGAACGCAGTGTGATCCGCATCGGCCGGGACTGTCGCAACCTGATCCTGCGCATCGAACGCGAGGCGCTGGAGCGCCAGCTGCAACGGCTGCTGGAACGCCCCATCAAACAGGCGCTGGTGTTCGACCTGCAGATGGAAGCCGACGCGCCCGGACCGGTGGCGGTGCGTGAAACGCTGGACTATCTATGCCGGCTGTACCGCCATCCCGCCATCGAGGGCGTCACGCAGACGCTGGCCGCCGGCTTCTCCGACTATCTGCTGACGCTGCTGCTGACCCAGCTGCCGCATAACTATTCCGCAGCCTTGCAGGCCGATCGCCGCCAGCCGCTGCCCCTGCACGTGCGCCGGGCGCGCGATTACATAGAAAGCCATCCGGACGAACCTCTTTCACTATCCGACCTGGCGGCGCACTGCGGCGTATCCGTGCGCACGCTGCAAAACGGCTTCGCGCAGTTCCTGAAGCAAAGCCCCAGCGACTACGTGCGCAACCAGCGGCTGGCCCTGGTGCACGCGGCGCTGGAGCAAGCCGCCGAAGGCGACAGCGTCACCGACATCCTGCTGCGGCACGGCATCGCCAGCTTCGGGCATTTCGCCACGCATTACCGCAAGCGTTACGGCTGCCTGCCGTCGGATACCCTGCGCCGGAACAAGCACTAGGCGCCGCCGGGCGGCGCTGGATTCGCTTGCCGGATCGGAACGCCGCTTGCGCGTTCGGCGCAGCCCCGCTTGCCAGCCCCCGTTAGGATCGAGACTCCATCAAATGGAGCTTGAGCATGAGAATCAGCGTCATAGGCGGCGGCCACGGCTGCTACGCGGCAGCGGCCGACCTGTTTGAAAAAGGCCATCATGTGCGCTGGTGGCGCCGGGACTGGGCGGCCTTCCAGGGACTGCGGGACGCAGGCGCGCTGACCGTCACCGACTATCGCGGCAGCCGCCAGATCCCGCTTGGCGATGGACCGCGGCAATTGCAGCTGGTGCGCGACCTGGCCGCGGCCGTGAGCGATGCGGAACTGCTGGTCATTCCCCTGCCGTCCACCACGCACGAAGCCCTGGCGCAGGAATTGGCTCCCTTGCTGCGCGACGGCCAGGTCGTGTTTCTGCCGCCGGGCACCTTCGGCAGTTATGTCTTCGCCCGCGCCATGAAAGACGCCGGCAATTCAGCGGATACCGCCTTTGCCGAGACCGGCACCCTGCCCTACCTGGCCCGCAAGCATGGCGAAAAGGTCGTGATCAGCGGCTATGCCACCCGCCTGCCTACCGGCGTTTTTCCGCGCCGCCTGTCCGAGCACTCGCTGGCCGTGGTCAAGCGCGCCTACGACAGCATCGAACCGATAGAGGACGGGCTTTCCGGCGCGCTGATGAATGCCGGTCCCGTCATCCACCCGCCACTCATCATGATGAACGCGGGTCCGCTGGAACACTTCGACAAGTGGGACATCCACAATGAAGGCACACAGCCCTCCATACGGCGCGTGACCGACGCGCTGGACGCGGAGCGCATCGCCATCCGCGTGGCCCTGGGCTATGCCGCGCCACACTTCCCGCTGGCCGACCACTACGCCGCCGAAGGCGACGAATGGATGTACGGCCGAGGCGCCCACGGCAGGCTCACCGACAGTGGCGACTGGCGCGAGGACATAGACCTGCACACCCACCGCTACATGCTCGAGGACACCCGGCTCGGCCTGTCGTTCCTGGTGTCCGCCGGCCGCTGGGCGGGCGTGCCCACGCCGGTGGCGCTAGGCCTGCTGAGCCTGGCCAGCGCGGTGACCGGCCGCGACCTCTACGCCGAAGGGCGCACGCTGGAGCGCCTGGGCCTGGACCGCCTGTCGCGCGACGGCATGCGCAAGCTGCTGACTGAAGGCTGCTGAGACGAGGATGCAAGCCATGAACGAAAAACTGTGCGTGGTCGGCGCCGGCCGCATGGGCGTGGGCATCACGCTGTCATACATACATGCGGGGCTGGACGTCACGCTGATAGACATCAAGTCGCGCACGCCCGCCGAGCAATCCGGGTACTTTTCCCGAGTGCGGGATGAGCTGCGCCGCGAGCTGGGCATCCTGGTCCGGCTGGGCTTGCTGGATCGGCCGCAAGCGGACATCGCGCTGGCGCGCGTCCGCTTGTGCACGCGCCAGGACGCGGTAGAAGATTTGCGGCAAGCGCTCGTGGTGTTCGAGGCCGTGCCCGAACGCCTGGACGCCAAGCGCGACGCCTTTCTCTGGCTGGGCGCTGCCTGCGCGCCGGACAGCATCATCGCTTCCACCACGTCCACCTTTCTCGTCACCGAACTGGCGGAACTGGTGGAAGGCCCGCAGCGCTTCCTGAACGCCCACTGGCTCAATCCCGCCTATCTGATACCGCTGGTGGAAGTCAGCCGCGGTCCCCAAACCAGCGAGGCCGCGACGCTGGGCCTGCTGCAGGTACTGCGTCTGGCAGGCAAGAAACCGGTGCAATGCGCGCCCGCCGCGGGCTACATCGTTCCCCGCATCCAGGCCCTGGCCATGAATGAAGCCGCCCGCATGGTGGAGGAAGGCGTGGCCAGCGCCGAAGACATCGACACCGCGGTGCGCCTGGGCTTCGGCCTGCGCTTTTCGGTTCTGGGCCTGCTGGAATTCATCGATTGGGGCGGCGGCGACATCCTCTACTACGCCTCGCACTACCTGTCCGATGCCATCGATCCGCGCTTCGCCTCACCGGCCGTCATCGCCCGCAACATGGAGCAAGGGCGCAACGGACTGCGCGACGGCCAGGGCTTCTACGACTACGCCGGCGTGGACGTGAACGCCTACAAGATGGAGCGGCTGGCGCAGCTGTGCAAGCGGCTGGAGGTGATGGATATGCTGCCCCGCTTCGACGCGGCGCGGCAGCAACCCGTGCGCTAGCCCCGCGGCCGGCGAGCCTACTTATCCAGTTCGCCCAGGATCTTGTAGGCCAGCCGCACCCGGGCCTCGTTCGGATAGTTCCGGTTGGCCAGTATCACGATGCCCAGCTTCTTCGAGGGCACGAACGCCACATAGCCGCCGAAGCCGTTGGTCGAACCCGTCTTGTTGATCCACACTTCATCCTGCGGCGGCAGCGGCGGGTTCAGCGCGGCCACGGCCTGGCTCTGGCTGTTGTAGTTGCCGGCATTGGCCGTCAACAACGCGTCCAGCGACACCGGATAGCGCAACTGCTCCCAGACCAGGTCCTGGGTCATGTCGCCCAGCTGGTAATAGCCGACGTGCGTCTGCGCGATCGCGTTGCGGAGTTCGGCATCGGCCACATTCAAGCCCAGGTTCGCGTCGACAAAGCAGATCAGGTCGCGCGCGCTGGTCTTCACGCCGTAGGCTTCGTCCGCCAGCACGCCGGGATTCACGCGCACCGGCGCGTCCTGCTTGTTGTAGCCCTGCGCGTAGTCCGCCATCCTCGCGGCCGGCACATCGATGTAGGTGCTGGTCAGGCCCAGCTTGGGAAACAGGTCCCGCTCCATGGCCGTTTTGAACGGCCGGTTCAGGCTCTTGGCGGCGATGAATCCCAGCATGCCGATGCTGGGATTGGCATAGGTGCGATAGGCGCCGGCGGCGCGCTCGGGCCGCCAGGCCTTGAGATAGGCCATCAGCTGCGCCTGGTCCCGCACCGTGTCGGGCACTTGCAGGGGAAAGCCGCCCGTGGTGTGCGTGCCCAGGTTGATCAGGGTGAGCTTGGCAAAGTGGCTGCCGGCAAGCTCGGGCAGGTACTTGGCCGGGCTGTCGCCCAACGCGAGACGCCCGCGCGCCTGGGCGTAGCCGGCCAGGGTCGCCGTGTAGGTCTTGCTGATGGAGCCGACTTCGTAAAGCGTATCGCTGCCGGCCGGCTTGCCTGTTTCCCTGGACGCCACGCCGTAGTTGTAGAAGCGCTGCGTCCCCTTGCGGGTAACCGCGATCGACAGGCCGGCGATGCCGTGTTCACGCATGACGGCCTGCGCCGCTTCGTCGACCTTGCGGTCCGCCTCGGTCTGGCTGGCGTGCGCCACGCCGCAGCCGCCGGCCATCAGCGCAAACAATCCCGTGCGCAACATTCCGCTCAAGCGCATTCTCGTCATCCCATGTGGTGTTGAATTTCCGCAACGCCGTAGTCTGGCGGCGCGCATGCATCGTAACGCGACGGGACGGTTTATTGGTACTAACCCTTGGTCTCATTCCTGCGGATTTTGGCTATCCTCGCCTCGTCGATCCAAAACCCCGCAGAAGAGACCTGCCCCCGCGGCAGGCGCCGACGGAGCAACCGCCCCGGAAACTCTCAGGCAAACAGGACTGCGCGGTCTAGACAATCTGGAGAGAGGCGCCAAGCGCGCCCACCGAAGGGGATCCCGCCGCCGCCTGCGCCGCGGGTGAAGCTCTCAGGTACAGAGACAGATGGGGTGCTGCGGCCGGGTGGCCGCGGCCACCCAATCTGGAGCCATCATGCCCCGCATCGCCATCATCGGCGCCGGTATCACCGGCGTCACGTCCGCCTATGCCCTGAGCAAACTGGGATACGACGTCACCGTCTACGACCGCCAGCGCTACCCCGCCATGGAAACGTCCTACGCCAACGGCGGCCAATTGTCCGCCAGCAACGCCGAGGTCTGGAACAGCACCGCCACCATCTTCAAGGGCCTGCGCTGGCTCGGACGCCACAACGCGCCGCTGCTGCTGAATCCCCGCTTCAGCTGGCACAAGTATTCCTGGCTGGCGCAGTTCATCGGACAGATCCGCAACTATCGCAAGAACACCATCGAGACCACCCGGCTCGCTATCGCCGCGCGCCAGCACCTGTACGCCATGGCGGAAGAGGAAGGCATAGCTTTCGACCTGGAGCGCCGCGGCATCCTGCACATCTACCACGACGCCGCCAGCTTCGAGACCGCGCGCCGCGCCAACGCCCTGCTGCAGGAAGGCGGCCTGGAGCGCTACGCGGTGTCGCCCGAGGAAGCGCGCGGCATCGAGCCCACGCTGCAAACCTCTTGCTACGGCGGCTTCTACACGCCCTCGGACGCCACCGGCGACATCCACAAGTTCACCAGCGGCCTGGCCCGCGCCTGCGAGCGCCGCGGCGTGCGCTTCGCGCAGGACGCCGACATCCGCAACATCAGCCTGGACGGCGCGCCCTACGTACTCGACGTCGCACGCGAGGGCGGCGCGCGGAGCGAACAACACGAAGCCGACGCCATCGTCGTCTGCGCCGGCGCCGTCAGCCGGCAATTCGCCAGGCAGCTGGGCGACACGCTCAATATCTACCCGGTCAAGGGCTACTCCATCAGCGTGCACCTGGACGACGCCGCCAGCCAGGCCGCCGCGCCCCGGGTCAGTCTGCTCGACGAAGCCGCCAAGATCGTCACCAGCCGCCTCGGCGACCGCTTCCGCGTGGCCGGCACGGCGGAGTTCAACGGCTTCAACATGGACATCCGCGCCGAACGCGTGCAGCCGCTGGTGGACTGGACCCGCAAGCACTTTCCCGGCATCCGCACCTCGCGCGTGGTGCCCTGGTGCGGACTGCGCCCGATGACCCCCAGCATGATGCCGCGGGTTGGCCCCGGCAAGCGGCCGGGCGTGTTCTACAACACCGGGCATGGGCATCTGGGCTGGACGCTGTCGGCGGCGACGGCGCAGATGCTGGCGGCGAGCGTGAGGGATAGAGTGACGTTGACCTGAAGCGCTGTCACCCGGGGCGGGCCGGTGCGCCCGCCGGCCGCTGCCTCAATCCACCTTGGCGATCATCCCCAGCATCGCCTCGGCCTTTTCCTTGCCCAGCAAGCGCTCGACGATCCAGCCCGCGAGATCCTGGGTGGAGAGGCATCCGCCAGCCGAAGCCACATTGCCATGCACCACCAACGGTTCATGCACGGTGCTGATTCCCATCGACTCCAGCTCGGCGAACACGCCGGGATAGGTCGTGGCCGTCTTGCCTTCCAGCAAGCCCAGCCTGGCCAGGAACAACACACCCGAATCGATGGCGCCGATCACCTGGCGGCCCGGGTCCAGCTGCAGGCGTCCCATGAAGTCCGCGTCCGCCAGCTTGGCGCGCGAACCCGGACCGCTGACGATGAACACGGCGTCGGCCTCGCGCAGCTCTTCCAGCTGGCCATGCGGCCGGAAGCAGATGCCGGTATTGGACCTGACCTCATCCACGTCGGAACAGATGCGGACCGACCAAGGCCCCCGATAGTTCACGTAGTCCGGGTCCTGTACGCGATTGAACAGGTCCCAGGGCAGGAACAGGTCCACATCGGTGAACCCGTCGTACGCAAGCATGGCAACTTTCATCAGAACCCCCGGCAAGAAGACAGGATCTGATGCTAGTGCCGTCGCCACTCCATCTGTATAGTCAGATTTATAGAAATATTACCTATACAGAAATTAATGGCCAGTTCCACTACGACTTACGGCCGCATCGCCTCGCGGCTAGGCGCCATCATCGCGCGCGGCCAGCTCGCACCCGGCGACAAGCTGCCGTCGGTGCGCCAGCTGGCGCAGGCCAACGAGGTCAGCGCGCCCACCGCCGAACGCGCCTTGCGAGAACTGGAATCGCTGGGCCTGGTCGTCGCCCGCCCCCGTTCCGGCTACTACGTGGCGCCGCGGCAGCAGACACCGGCGGCCCGTCCGCTCCCCAAACGTCCGGCCGCGCTGCCCCGCCCCGTCACGCTGACCGGGCAGGTCCACGATCTGTTCGCCCAGGCCCGCTCGCCCGATCTGGTCATGTTGGGCGCGGCCACGCCCTGTCCCGATTGGCTGCCCA
>NZ_DATCUY010000355.1:0-6432 GCF_036567245.1 Achromobacter sp.
CGGTATCGCCGGACAGGCGCACCAGCCCGGTCAGGGCGGAGGGATCCACCCGCAGGAGCGGGCCGTGGACCGTCTCGAACGGCCCTTCGGCTCCCGCCAGCGCCAGCGTCACGCGGTACTCGGCGCAAAGGGTGCGCGCATGCGCCACGTCCGCGTCCCGCGCCGCCGCCAGCAAACCCCGGGGGCCGCCCTCTCCCGCCTCGCCCAGATCTCGGACGGATCCCTGGCACAGCAGGGCCAGCCGCTCCATGAAGGCCGACCACGGGCTGCGGGCCGGACGACGGCCCAGGAGGAAAGCGCGCCGGGATGGCTGCATGACTACAATTCCTTTTTCGCTACAAAACCGCCTTCGAGAATCCGATGCCCCGCCTCGCCCATCGCACCAACGACTTCCTGACCTTCCAGGTAATGGAACTATTCAAGCAGGCGCAAGCGCTGCAGGCGGCGGGCAAGGACATTATCAGCCTGGGCATCGGCGAACCGGACTTTACCGCGCCCCCCCAGGTCGTGGAAGCGCTGGAGCGCGCGGCGCGCGCCGGCCTCAGCGGCTACAGCCCCTCGGCCGGCCTGACGCCGCTGCGCGAGGCCATCGCCCAGTTCTACCACGAGCAGTTCGGCGCCCGGATCAATCCGGCCCGCGTCATCGTCACCGCGGGCGCCTCCGGCGCCCTGACGCTCGCCTGCGCGGCGCTTGTCAATCAGGGCGGCGAAGTGCTGATGCCGGATCCCTCCTACCCCGCCAACAGCAATTTCGTGCTGGCGGCCGGCGGCGTGCCGCGCCTGATCCCGAGCACGGCGGCCAAGCGCTTCCAACTGTCGGCGCAGGACGTGGCCAGCCACTGGACGCCCGCCACCCAGGGCGTGCTGGTCGCCTCGCCCAGCAACCCCACCGGCACGTCCATCGACCACCGCGAGCTGGCCGAACTGCTGGCGCAGGTCCGCGCCCGCGACGGTTTCGCCATCGTCGATGAAATCTATCTGGGCCTGTCCTACGAAGGCCAGCCGCGCTCGGCCCTGACTCTGGACGACGACGTCATCGTCATCAACAGCTTCTCGAAGTACTTCCACATGACGGGCTGGCGCCTGGGCTGGATGATCGTGCCCGAGGATATGGTGGCGCCGGTGGAAAAAATCGCCGCCAGCCTGGCAATCTGCGCGCCCACGCTGGCGCAGCACGCTGCGCTGGCCTGCTTCTCGCCCGGCGCCATGAAGACCTTCGAGCACCGCCGCGAAGCCTTCAAGCAACGCCGCGACTACCTGCTGCCGGAATTCGAGCGCCTGGGCATCCAGGTGCCGGTCAAGCCGGATGGCGCGTTCTATATCTATGCCGACATCGCCAACCTGGGCATGGACAGCGCCGCGTTCTCGCAGCGCCTGCTGCTGGAAGCCGGCGTGGCCGCCGTGCCGGGCCTGGACTTCGGGCCGGCCCATGGCGGCCACACCATGCGCTTTTCCTATGCCACCGGCCTGGACCGCCTGGAAGAGGCGGTCGCCCGGATCGGCCGGCTGCTGCAGGGCTGATCCCAAGAAATAGAATCCGAAAACAAAGCGCGTCCCGTTGGGACGCGCTTTGCGTTCAGGCCAGGCTCAGCCCGGCCGGGCCGGAAGTCATTCGCGCGCCAGCGCGATGCCGGAGGCCAGCGCCAGGCGGCGGCGTTCCGCCTGCACCTTGGCGCCATAGCCGTTGTCGTCTGGCCCCGTGGAACCGACGTAGCACGCCAGCCCGCCATCGACCGAACCGCGGCGGTTGATGCAGTCGCGCAGGATCGTGGCGCCCACGCCGATATTGGCGGCGGGGTCCAGCGGGTTCTTGCCGACCGCGTCGAACTTGTCCTGGTGCACGCTGGTCATCACCTGCATCAGCCCCTGCGCACCCACATGGCTTTCGGCCAGGGGGTTGTAGCGGGACTCGATGGCGATCACGGCCAGCACCAGCAGCGGATCCAGCTGTTTTTCGCGGCTGACCTTGTACACGACGTTCAAGAGCGGGCCGGTGGCGTCATAGGCGACCTTGTACTTGCGCGAAATATAGTTGCGCAAGGCTTCCGCCTGCGGGCCGGTGGCGACCATCGCGGCAGGCTTCTTGGGCGCCGGAGGGGCGACACGGGCGGGCCCCAGCATGCCGGTGGCATTGCTGGCGGGAGCAGTGGGAACGGCCATGGCAATTGCCGACGCACTGTCGGAACCCAGTTCGGAACCGGCTTCGGATTCGATGCCGGCTTGCATGGATGAAGGCGCTAGGGCGGTCAACAAGGCTTTGTGCACTTGCAATGCCTGGTCGCGCAAACCAGGCAGGGCGAATCCCATGCTTACCGTCACAATGACCGCAATGCCCAGATAAACGGAGCAAATGCGCAGGGACTCGGCAAGATATTGGTGCACTCCTTGGGCCAGGCTTCGGAACAGGCTGGCCACTGACGCATCGGGCATAGAACCTCCTGCGTTAAAAAAGAGGGAGTCAATGTTAACCTCTCTGTCTACCCAACATGTAACCAAATAGCTGGGATCTGTAGTGAAATACCGCGACCTTAGAGACTTCATCGCCCAACTTGAACGCATGGGCGAGCTCAGACGCATCGCTGCGCCGGTGTCCACCCGGCTGGAAATGACCGAAATATCGGACCGTGTCCTGCGCGCGGAAGGGCCCGCCCTGCTGTTTGAAAACGCGCAGCACAACGGGCAGCCCGCGCAGATGCCGGTGCTGACCAATCTGTTCGGCACCCCGGCCCGCGTGGCGCGCGGCATGGGCGCCGACGACGTCAGCGCCCTGCGTGATATCGGCGAGCTGCTCGCCTCGCTGCGCGAGCCCGAAGCGCCTAAGGGCCTGCGCGACGCGCTGGCCAAGGTCTCGATGCTGAAGTCCGCGCTGTGGGACATGAGCCCCAAGAACGTCAAAAGCCCTGCCTGTCAGGAAATCGTCTGGGAAGGCAAGGACGTGGACCTGAACCGCCTGCCGATCCAGACCTGCTGGCCCGGCGACGTGGCGCCGCTCTTGACCTGGGGCCTGGTGATCACGCGCGGCCCCAACGCGCGCCGCCAGAACCTGGGCATCTACCGCCAGCAACTGCTCGGCCCCAACAAGCTGATCATGCGCTGGCTGTCGCACCGCGGCGGCGCGCTGGACTTCCGCGACCACGCCCTGGCGCATCCCGGCACGCCCTTCCCCATCGCCGTCGCCCTGGGCGCCGACCCGGCCACCACGCTGGGCGCGGTCACGCCTGTGCCCGACAGCCTGTCCGAATACCAGTTCGCCGGCCTCTTGCGCGGTTCCCGCACCGAGGTCGCGAAAGCGCTGGGCAGCGACCTGTCCGTGCCGGCCTGGGCCGAAATCGTGCTGGAAGGCCACCTGCTGCCGTCCTCCGACCCGCGCGCCATCGCGCCCGTCGTGCCCGAAGGCGTCAACCCGCCGCCGAATACCGATTACGAAATGGCGCTGGAAGGTCCCTATGGCGACCATACCGGTTACTACAACGAGCAGGACTGGTTCCCCGTCTTCACGGTGGAGCGGATCACGATGCGGCGCAATCCCATCTATCACTCCACCTACACCGGCAAACCGCCAGACGAGCCCGCCGTGCTGGGCGTGGCGCTCAACGAGGTCTTCGTGCCGCTGCTGCGCCGCCAGTTGCCGGAGATCGTGGACTTCTACCTGCCGCCGGAAGGCTGCAGCTACCGCCTGGCGGTGGTCTCGATCCGCAAGCAGTACGCCGGCCACGCCAAGCGCGTCATGTTCGGCCTGTGGAGCATCCTGCGCCAGTTCATGTACACCAAGTTCATCGTGGTGGTGGACGAGGACATCAACCCGCGCGACTGGAAGGAAGTCGTCTGGGCGATGACCACCCGCATGGACCCGGTGCGCGACACCTTGCTGGTGGAGAACACCCCCATCGACTATCTGGACTTCGCCTCGCCGGTATCCGGCCTGGGCGGCAAGATGGGCATGGACGCCACCAACAAATGGCCTGGCGAAACCAACCGCGAATGGGGCACGCCGATTGCCATGGACGCCGAGGTCAAGAAGCGGGTGGATGAGATGTGGGGGCAGTTGGGCCTTTGAGTTCCAGGCTCGCGCCATAAAAAAACCCGCCTTCATGGCGGGTTCTTCTTGGCGGACCGAAGCGTCAGCGTTGACCAGCCGCCGGATCATCGTCGCGCCGCGAGTTCTGCCAGGCCTTGAACAATTGCCAGCCGACAAAGGCGCCGCCGGCGATCTTCAAGAGCTTGGAGCGCTTGCCGCCGCGCATGATCATGGCGGACAGCGATGAACTGACGATGGGATAGCGCCGCGCCAGGCTGATTGCCTGCAAGGCCCAGCGCGATGCGCCGCCCGACGCCAAGCCCGGCAACAGCCCCTTGAGGAGCGCCGCAGGTTCCAGCTTGCGTCCGGTCGACGCGATGCTTTGCGCCAGCGATTCGCGTTCGATGGCGGCGCGGGCGCGCAGCAGTTCGATGCGCACGGCGCGGTCGACGGTGGGAGACCTTTTCGTCATGCTTCAGCCCTCCTCGCGCCGGCGCGCTTGCGCTTCGTCGTCGTCCTGCGCGTCGCGCACCCGCTCCAGCAGTTCGGCGTCGCGCCCGAGTTCTTCGAGCGTGGCGGCGAACGGCGGTGCGCCATAGACCAGCCCGTGGCGCACCGCCACCAGCAAGGCCACGCCGACCAGACCGTAAAAACCCGCCAGCAGGCCCAGGGCCAGATAGCGGTCTTCAGTAGGCCAGAACGCCACCGCGACCGTGACGGTGAAGACCAGCACCGCCAGCGTCAGGAACAGCAGCGCAGCAAACGCCATGCCCAAGAGCTTGAGCAGGCGCGCTTTTTCGTCCGCCGCTTCGAGCGCCAGCAATTCCAGGCGCGTGCGCAACAGCCCGACCACGCTGGAGGCAACGCCGAAAACAGATTTTCGTAGACCCATGGCTGGAAAGGACGCCGGGCGGGAAGCGCGGCCTTGCGCCCGCGCCGCCCGCCCGGATGTCCTGCCCTATCAGCGGCGGCTGATCAGCAAGCCAAGCAGCAGGCCGGTCACGCCTGCGATGCCGATGGCTTGCCAGGGATTGTCGTGCACATAGTCATCGGTCGCGCGGGCAGCCTTGCGGCCGCGTTCCAGCACGGCGTCCTGTGCTTCGTACAGGGCTTCGCGCGTGCGCTTCAGCGAGGTCAGCGCGCGGTCGCGCAATTCGTTGGCCTTGTCGCCCGTGCTGCTGGCGGCTTCGCGCAGCAGGCTTTCGGCGTCATTCAGGCTGGACTTGACACTGTCGATGAGTTTTTCTTTTGCGACTTCTTCGGATTTTCTCGTGGCCATTATTTGAGCTCCTGTTGTGTGTCAATGACGGAACCATCATACCAGCCGCCATGCGGGACACACGGCGCGCTTGCTACGGGGTGCTACTTGATTTGCGTAATCTCAACGGCGGACTTGACGCCGCCCTGATCGATGTCCTGCTTCATCACCAGATTGATCGCCGGACAGTACCAGTCCGTCACGGTGGTGTTCATGCCCGGGATGGGAATCGTCAGGCCCTGGAACGTGGCCATGGTGGGATCCGAATTGCGGGTGTAGGTGATCGGATGGCAGGACTGCGCCCCCAGGGCAGTATTCACGGAGGCCTTCTTGCCCACGGTTTTCTCGCCTATGCGCACGGTCGTGCTCGGTTGTCCGCCCACGGGCGCCTCCTTGCCGATCTTCAGGCGGAAGGACGAACCGGGCAGCTTCTGCCCGGCGCTAAGCTGGCCGTCGTAGGCGAAGAGGCCCAGCATGCGCAGGTCGAACTGGCCCTCGGAAGGCTTGGGCGCCTCGCCCGCGCTGGCATAACGCAGGAAGGTGGCCTGGCCGCCCTTGACGGTCATCAGGTAATCCAGTTTGGACTTGCCCGGCGGCAGGCCGGCGTAGCTGAACGTGGCCACGCCCTGCACGCGCGCGCGGCAGTTGTCGCCATTGCTTTTTGTAACTTCGGCGAAGGTCAGGTCGGCGCCCAGCGCCAGGTTGCCGGTGCCGGTCAGTTGCACCGCGCCGCCGTCATGCATGAATTGCGCATCACACACGCCGGCCTGCGCCGCAGCGGCCGCGCCCAGCGCGCCCACCGTAAAAATCAGGGATGCCATTTTTCGCATCGTCACAAGCCACTCCATGAATCCGGAAAAAACCGCACGCGCCTGGCGCAGGGCTGGCTTGATACTACACCGGTTGCAAAACCCGGCGCGTGTCGGAACGTGTCGGCGCAGCCGCGCCTGCGGCGGCTATGCAGGGGCGCCAGCGAGCCCGGCGCGGCCGATCAGCGCCTGGATCTCCGGCACGCAGGAACCACAGCCGGTGCCGCAGCCCAGCGTCGACTTCAAGGCTGCCAGATCGCAACCCCGGTCTATGCCGGCCAGGATCGCGGCCTCGCTCACGCCGTTGCAGACGCAGACCGCGCGCGAGCGGGCCGCCCCCGCGATCC
>NZ_DATCUY010000356.1:0-2698 GCF_036567245.1 Achromobacter sp.
CGTCCGGCGGCGCGGCCAGTGGCCCGAACAGGGCCAGCGATTTGACCCTGCCGGGGTGCGTTACGGCGAGATGCTGGGCCACCACGGTTCCCAGCGAATGCGCAGCGACATGCGCCGCATCGACGTCCAGCTCATCGAGCAGTCCGGCCAACGCCTCCACATAGGCCGCGATGGACAGGCGCTTGGCGCCCAGCGCCGAGCGCGCGCTGCCCGGCAGGTCGGGACGGATGACCCGGAACCCATCGAATGCGCTCATGACGGGCGTCCAGGTATTCGAGGAGCCGCCCAGGCCGTGTATGCACAACAGTGCCGGCCCCTTGCCGTCGATCTCCACGGCCATGCCGTTGACGTGTTGCGTGCTCATGCTGCCGCCTCCTTTGTCAGTCCTGGTCTGCGCCGTCGTCGCGCCGGCAATTTTCAGGACTGTATCGGCGCGGGCATTTGCGCGCTTATCGCCGGGTGCGCGGACTTATCGCAGAGTCAGATTTTGAGCCTAGTGAATACACCTAGGGCGGACAAACGCGCAAACGCCCATAAAATTCCCTGAGCGCCGCACCCGCCCGTTCACAAGCTCTGGCTTGCGCGACGAGGCGATAAGAAAAACGGGAGACACAGATGCAGGAGACCTACGCCTTGCACGAGGGCGCGTTCGGCCGCGCCGTCGTGCTGGAACTGCGCGACGACCTGATCGCGCACGCGCATGCGGAAGTGCAACTGGCCCTCTGGCTGGGCGGCGCGCGCGTGCTGGGGCATGTCGGCCAGACCCCAGTCCCCTACAGCGAACACCTGGCGCTCGGCACCAATACCTACGAATCGCACGACGCCAGGCTGCTTGAACGATCCGGCCCGGCCATCTTCCTGGTTCTCTACATCGCCAAGCCCTGGCTGGACGAACGGCGCGCCGCCACCGGCCGGCCGTTCCACTTCGAGGCGCCCGGCGTCCCGATAAACGCGGCCGTGCGCCAAGGCTGTTGGCGCCTGCTGGATAAGATCGTCGCGCCGCACGAACACCCGGGAGCCGACCTGGATGCCGAGGTCGAGGCCTTGCTGCAAGCCGCGATCGAATCGTCCACCGGGCCGGAACGTCCGCGCAGTCTCATGCCCGCCACACCGACGTTGGATCGCAGGCTGCGCGCGGCAATCGCCTACATGCGCGAGCATGCCCATGAACCGATAGCAGTGGAAGAAGTCGCCAGCCGGGTGGGCCTGTCGCGCGGCCACTTCTTCGCGCTGTTCCGCGACCAGCTCAACACCACGCCGCAAGTCTTCTGGAGCGCCGTACGCGTAGAGGAAGCCGTGCGCCTGCTGGTGCACCAGGAGCAGCCCCTGACCTCGGTGGCGCTGGACCTGGGCTTCTCCACGCCCGGCAACTTCTCCCGCTTCTTCCGCGAGCACATGGGCGTGTCGCCGTCGCGCTTCAGGCGGGCGGCGACGGGAGCCGCTCAGCACCTGCTGACAGGAGTTTCCTGATCCGCCGGCCAGAAACTGTCCTCCCGACGGTCAAGCAGTAGCGGCAGTCACGCAGGACATGACCTTCGCGACACCCGTGCCCGGACGATCCTTGTTGAAATGCGCACCCCGGCTTTCATCGCGCGCACTGGCGGCCCGCACGATCAGATCCGCAACCAGCGCCAGGTTGCGCAGTTCCAGCAATTCCAGGCTCACGCCCTCGCGCGACAGTCGCGCCTCCATCTCCACGCGCAGCGGCCCAATGTAGGCCGCCGCACGCGCGAGCGACGCGTCGCTGCGCAGCACGCCTACGTCCCGGCTCATCAGCCGACGCAGGTCCCGCCGCAGCTCCGCCAGGTCCGCGCTCGCGGGATTGGTCCTTTCGTCGGCCGCCCGTGCGCGGCTTACCGTTGGCAAGGGAGCCTGCCCCAGGATGTCCTGCGCCGCCGCCCTGCCCATGACCACGCACTCCAGCAGCGAGTTGCTGGCCAGGCGGTTTGCCCCGTGCAGACCGGTGCAGGCGGCCTCCCCTACGGCATACAAGCCGGGCAGATCGCAGCGCCCCGCCATGTCCGCGACGATGCCGCCGCAGGTGTAATGAGCGGAAGGCGCGACCGGAATCGGATCTCTCGTGATGTCGATGCCCAGCGCCAGGCAGCGCGCATGGATGGTGGGAAAGTGTGCACGCAGAAACGCCGGCGGCTGGTGGCTGATATCGAGGTGCACGCATTCCAGCCCGTGGCGTTCGATCTCGCTCTGGATGGCACGGGCGACGATGTCACGCGGCGCCAGTTCGGCTCGCGGGTCGTGCGCCAGCATGAAGCGGGCGCCGTCCAGCAGACGCAGCACGCCGCCCTCGCCGCGCACGGCCTCCGAAATGAGGAAACCGCCCGCTTGCGGGTGATGCAGGCCGGTGGGATGGAACTGTGTGAATTCCATGTTGGCGACCCGGCAGCCTGCGCGCCACGCCATGGCGATGCCGTCGCCGGTGGCGGCAGCCGGCGCCGTCGTCGTCTGGTATGCCTGCCCGGCGCCACCGCTGGCCAGCACCACGTGACCGGCTGCGGCGTCGAAGATCCGTCCGCTGCGCAAATCCAGCAATCGCACGCCTTGGCAGCGCGCTCCTGCGGCGCCCGCAGCGCCGTCCAGGATCAGGTCCACGGCGCAATGCGCTTCCAGCAGCGTGATGCCGGGGTGCCGCCGCGCCCGCTCTTCCAGCGCCGCGATGATGGCGCTGCCGGTCGCGTCC
>NZ_DATCUY010000357.1:0-3013 GCF_036567245.1 Achromobacter sp.
CGTCCCAGCGCCGCGCTGACCGCCGACTGCGTCACGCCCAGGCGCAGCGCGGCGCGCCCTGCCCCGCCCTCGTCGTAGATGGCCTCGAAGACCTTGAGCAGGTTCAGGTCCGCCGACTCGATATCAATCTGGTTCATATCATTTATCTCTGACCAGGATTGATTGATTTTAGGGCCGGTCCGACACTGAAGCCTGTTTCTACCCCACCCGAGCCCCGCCATGACCACGAAAACCGTCGCCGCACTGCAGATCGGCTCCTCGCCCGAAGGCCGCGCCCGCACCCTGGAAGAGATCCTGGCCTACGAAAGCGAAATCGCCGCCTCGGGCGCCTCGCTCGTGGTCATGCCCGAAGCGCTGCTGGGCGGCTATCCCAAAGGTGAAATCTTCGGCACCCGCCTGGGCTATCGTCTGCCCGAAGGCCGAGAAGCCTTTGCGCGCTATTACGAAAACGCCATCGACGTGCCCGGCCCCGAAACCGAAGCGCTGGCGGCCCTGTCGCAGCGCACCGGCGCCAGTCTGGTGGTGGGCGTGATCGAACGTGGCGGCAACACCCTGTACTGCACCGCCCTGTTCTTCGAACCCGCCACCGGCCTGGCCGCCAAGCACCGCAAGCTCATGCCCACCGGCACTGAACGCCTGATCTGGGGCCAGGGCGACGGCTCGACCCTGCCGGTCGTCGACAGCGAGGCCGGTCGCATCGGCGGCGCCATCTGCTGGGAAAACCACATGCCGCTGCTGCGCACCGCGATGTACGCCAAGGGCGTGGAAATCTGGTGCGCGCCCACGGTGGACGAGCGCGACATCTGGCAATGCTCGATGCGCCACATTGCCCATGAGGGCCGCTGTTTCGTGGTCAGCGCCTGCCAGGTGCAGCCCTCGCCCGCCGAGTTGGGCCAGGACGTGCCGGGCTGGGACGCCAACCGGCCGCTGATCAACGGCGGCTCGGTCATCGTCGGCCCGCTGGGCGACGTGCTGGCGGGCCCTCTGCGCGGCAAGGCCGGCCTGCTGACCGCCCAGGTCGACACGGCGGAACTGGTGCGCGCCCGCTACGACTTCGACGTGGTGGGCCACTATTCGCGCCCCGACGTCTTCTCGCTGACGGTGGATGAACGCCCGCGCCCTGCCGTGCGCTTCGTCGCCTGAGCGCCCGCACGCCAAGGGGCCGCACTCCGGCTCCCCGGCACAGGGATGGTATAGTCTCGCCCGCTGCCGGCCCTTCCAGGACCGCGCAACGCCCGAGTGGTGAAATTGGTAGACACAAGGGACTTGAACTAATTTGAGCCCTTTGGGGGAAACTCCAAAGGTGTAGCCCGTCAAACTCGGCGAATGCCCTGGACCTGTTCCGAGCCAACGCCGAGCCAAGCCCTGGTTGCATGACCGGGGAAGGTGTAGAGAGCAGACGGCGGGCACCTAAGGCCGCAAGGCTATGGTGAAGGCGTGCTCCAGACCACGAACAGCGCATCCGCGCTGGCGGCGAAAGCCGAAGTGGTAAGAAAATCCCTCGGCCTCGCGGCCGTACCGGTTCGATTCCGGTCTCGGGCACCACCCGCAGCAGGCAAGGCGTCCGTCCTTCGTCGCAAGCCGGCGAACCGCCTGCCTCGTCAAACTGATGCGCGCAAAAATCCCCCCGCCGTTCTAAGCTAGGCCGGTAACCAGGGAGCGCGCCATGATCACCCTCTATTCGTACCCCGGACTCTATGGGCTGGAAGACAACAACCCCTACGGCCTGAAGATCTACGCCTTCCTGAAGCTGTGCCGGCTGCCGTTCGACCACCGGCACACGCTCGATGTGCAGTCCGCTCCGCGCGGCCAACTGCCCTACATCGCCGATGGCAACCTGCGCATTGGCGACAGCGACGCCATCATCGCGTACCTGAAGCGGCAGTACGAACTGACCATCGACGAATCCCTCACGCCGGCGCAGCAGCGGCAGGACCTGCTGGTCCGCCGCGCGCTGGACGACCTGTACTGGGTCATGTCCTATTCACGCTGGCGCGACGACCGCTACTGGCCGACCTTCCGCAAGGCGCTGCTGGACACCCATCCGGACGTCACGCCCGAGCAACTGGAAGCCGCTCGCCAATACAACTTCCAGCGCTACCACTATCAGGGCATAGGCCGCTATGCGGCCGAGGACGCCTACGCCCGCGGCGTCGCCGACCTGGAGGCCATATCCAGCCTGCTGGGAGACAACGGTTTCATGTTCGGCCCCAATCCGGGCAGCGTGGACGCAGGCCTCTATGGCTTTCTCGCCAATATCTATTTCTACGCCATCGACACGCCGCTCAAGCAGTGCCTGGTGTCGCGGCGCAATCTGGTGAGCCACTGCAACGCCGTGCGCGCGGAACTGGGTTAGGACGGGCCTGGCGGCGCTAAAAAACGTTATTCTTGCGCCTCGTTTTCCATTTTTACGCCCTGCGTGCGGCCCGGAGCCACCTTCCGGCGCACCTTCCGCCCGCCGGGCTCCAGACCTCACTTGACCGCCGCATCCTTCTCCCCGCCCTTCATCGTCCTGGACGCCTGCGTCCTCATGTCCGGCATCCTGCGCCGCCTGCTGCTCAGGCTGGCCGAAGCCGGCGTGTACACGCCCGTCTGGACCGACCGGATCGGCGAGGAATGGCGCCGCAACGCCTCGCGCATCTGGGAAATCCCGCCGGAAGTAATGATGGAAATGTGGGACGACATGAATGCCCGTTTCCCCGCCGCCCGCGAAACGGACACGGAGGTCTACGAGGCCTCCTTGCGCTACAGCGACCCCAAGGACTTCCACGTGATCGCGGCCGGCCTGGCGCGGCGCGCGCGCTGCGGCTTGCAGCAGCCGCCGGTGGTACAGGTGCTGACCTGGAACCTGAAGGACTTCAACCGTTCCGAACTGCGGCGCCAGGGGCTGGATGTCTACAACCCAGACCGCATGCTGACGCAGTGGTGGCAGGCCGCTCCCGACGCCATCCGCGCGGCGGCGGCGCAAGTGCCCGCGGACTACGTGGCGCTAGGGCGCGAGCCCGAGCCGCTG
>NZ_DATCUY010000358.1:0-8517 GCF_036567245.1 Achromobacter sp.
CGGTCCTGCGCAACGCCTGGCCTTGCCGCAATCGCGGCGCCTGAGCCGCGCGCGCCGCCTGAGGCGGCAATGGGAGGGCGATGACATCGACCTGAACGCCGCGATCGAGGTCCTGATCGACCGGCGCCTGGATCTGGCACCCGACGCCCGCTTCTTCATGCGGCCCGGCAGCCAGCCCTGCGCCAGCAGCACCTTGGTGCTGCTGGACCTGTCGGCTTCGGCCAACGACCTGGCGTCCGACGCCGGGACGACGGTGCTGGACCTGGAGAAGCAAGCAGCGATGCTGCTGGCGCAAGCCACATCGGGCGAAGGCGACAGGATCGCCGTGCACGGCTTCTGCTCGGATACGCGGGCGGCGGTCTATTACTACCGCCTGTTGGAGGCCGGCGCGCCGGTGGCTACCGCGTTGGGCCGCATAGGCGCGGCCCAGGCTCGCTATTCGACGCGGCTGGGCGCGGCGTTGCGGCATGCCGGCACGCTGGCGCTGCGCGTCGCGGGAGAGCGGCGCGCCATCATCGTCGTGACCGACGGCGAGCCCTCCGATGTCGACGCGCACGATCCGCGCTATCTGGTGGACGATGCGCGCGAGGCGGTGCTGGAATTGCGCGGGCGAGGCGTGAGCGTGCATTGCGTCGCACTGGACGCCAAGGCCGAACCGCAGCTGCGCGCCATGTTCGGCTTCCGCGGCTACCGGATCGTGACGAATCCGGCGGCGTTGCCGCAGGCGCTGGTCCGCGCCTACGCCAGGGCGACGCCATGACGACCCCAGGAATCCACGTGTTGACGGCGGCTGCCGCTGTGCTGAAACTGATGAACTCGAAAAAGGATGGATGCCCGCGCCAGCGGGCGTCCCGATCATGGCAAACAAAGATCCCATCCGCGTAGGCGTGTTGTTCTCTGAAACGGGGGCCACATCGACCATAGGCCGTTCCCAGCTGCAAGGCACGCTGCTGGCCATCGACGAGATCAACGAGGCGGGCGGCGTCGACGGCCGCGAGATCGTGCCGGTGCGCTACGACCCGAGGTCGGATCCCGCTACCTACAGCGTGCTGGCCGAAAAGCTGATCACGCAAGACTGTGTGAACGTCATATTCGGCTGCTACATGTCCAGCAGCCGCAAGGCGGTGCTGCCGGTGGTCGAGAAGTGGAACCGGCTGCTGTTCTACCCGACGCTGTACGAAGGGTTCGAGTTCTCCAACAACATCATCTACACCGGCGCCGCGCCTAACCAGAACAGCGTGCAGCTGGCGGAGTTCATGACCGCCAACTTCGGCGCCCGGGTCTACCTGATCGGCTCGGACTACATCTATCCCTACGAGTCCAACCGCATCATGGGCGAACTGGTGCTGCAGCGGCAGGACAGCGCCAAGCTCGGCGAGCGCTACGTGCCCCTGACCGCGACCGAGCGCGACTACCGGGAAATCCTGGACGACATTCGCAACAAGCGGCCGGACTTCATCTTTTCCACCGTGGTCGGCAACTCCACCGCCTGCCTGTACCGCGCCTACGCGGACGCGGGCTTCGATCCGAAGACCATGCCCATCGCCAGCCTGACGACCTCCGAAGCGGAAATCTCGCAGATGGAACCCGAGGTCGCGGCCGGCCATTTCACCTCCGCGCCGTACTTCCAGTCCATCGATTCCGACATCAACCGGCGCTGCCTGGAACGCTTGCGGCGGCGCTTCGGCCACGATTGCGTGCCCAATCTTTGCTGGGAAGCGGCGTACTTCCAGATGCACATCTTCGCCAATGCCTTCCGCGACACCGGCACCGACGAAATCGCGCAAATCCTGCCGCGCGTGCTGCAAAGCGAATTCCAGGCGCCCCAGGGCCGGGTGCGCATCGATCCCACCAATCATCACACCTGCCTGTATCCGCGTGTCGGCCGGGTCAACGCCAAGGGCCAATTCACCATCGTGCGCGAGGCCACGCGGTCCGTGCATCCCGATCCGTACCTGGTCACCCATTCGCTGGGCGACTGGACGGCCACCCTGAGTTCGCTGGACATCTGATGGGCGATATCGCCAGCCGCCAGCGCGCGGAGCGCGCGACGCCCTCCCTGCTCAAGGACCTGCGCACGCTGCGGATCGCCGTCTATCATCCCGACGACGCCGACGGCCGCCAGCTCACGCAGCAGCTGCAACGCATCGGCTGCCAGGTGCAGACCTTCTGGCCGCCGGCGCCCACGCTGCCCGAAGGGCTGGACGCGGTGTTTCTGGCCGTGCGGCCGGACGTGATCGACCTGGGTTTCGAATGGGCCAAGAGCGACGACGCGCCCATGGTCATCGCCATCGTCACCTACGAGAATCCGACCATCGTCGAAGCGGTGCTGCGCATCGGGGCGAAGGCGGTGTTGCCTTCGCCCGTGCGCTCATTCGGCTTGCTGTCTTCGCTGGTGGTGGCGCGCCAGGTCTATGACGACATCAAGTCGCATGCCCGGCGCCTGCGCAAGCTAGAGGGCAAACTGCTGGGCGTGCGCCGCATCGCGGAAGCCAAGAGCATCCTCATGCGCACGCGCAACGTCACCGAGGACCAGGCCTACGACCTGATCCGCGAGCAGGCCATGAACAAACGCGTCACCACCGAGGAAATCGCGGGCGCCATCGTCAACGCCAACGAGATCCTGTCGCTGGGCAAGTAGGGCGCGCCGCGCCGCGCCGGCTCAGTACTTGCCGGTCAGCAGTTCGCCCGCGTTGGGCACGCGCGCTTCCAGGTCCAGCACCTTCAGCATCCGATAGACCGTCGCCGCCGCCGCTGTCACCACCGGCAGGCCCAGGCGGTCTTGTGTCGGCTGGATCGATGCCAAGGACGGCATCTGCACGCAGGCGGACAGCACCACCGCGTCCACGCCGCGCGTATTCAGGCGCTCCACATGGCTGGCCGGCGCCATCGGATCCTGCGCGCCGACCTTCAGGTTGTCGGGGATCTCCAGCGACAGGCTGTCCTGCACCTCGATGCCTTCGTTTTCGATGTAGTCCACCACCAGCTTGGTCAGCGGCTTCATATAGGGCGTCAGGATCGAGACCTTGCGCGCGCCGATGGCGTGCAAGCCCTCCACCAGCGCGCCGGCGCTGGAAATCACCGGCGCCGGCCCGCCGTTGTCCACCGTAGCCTGATGCAGACGTTCCTGCGAGACGCGGTGATAGCCCAGCCCCTGGCTCATGATCGCCACCAGGCAGGCATAGCCCAGCACGTCCACCCGCGCGTCGGACAGCTCCTGCGCGCAACGGTCCGATTCACGGTCCATCGACGCCAGTTCCGCCGCCGTCACCTGCTTCATGCGCATGCGGCTGGAATGGAAGGTGAAACGCTCCGGCGCGATCGTCTCGCGCAGACGCAGCATGGCCGGAATCTCCGTTTCCATGGTGGTGTTGGAACTGGGCACGATCTGGCCGATGCGCAGGGCGCGGGGGGAAGTGGTCATGGCGATGCTCCTCGAAAGGCGTAAGAGGGGCCGGCCCGCGACGGGGCGCGGGAACCCGGCAATGCGAAATACGAATACGGATGTCAGCCGGTGGCGGCGCCTGCGGCGGCGAGCGCTGGTCTCATGGCAGGTCCCCGGATGTTGTCGTGTGCTCTATCGGCAGGACTTATTCTGGTCGCCGGGAACGATATTTTCCAATATAGTTTTTATCTGGTTTGATATCTTTCCCAAATAACTGGCCGCCATGGAAATCCGCCAACTCCGTTATTTCGCCGTGCTGGCCGAAGAACTCAACTTCACCCGCGCCGCCGCGCGCCTGCACATCTCGCAGCCGCCCCTCAGCCTGCAGATCGCGCAGCTGGAACGCGAACTCGAGGTCAAGCTGTTCGACCGCAACAACCGCCGTGTGACCCTGACCGAGGCCGGCGAAGCCTTCCTCAACGACGTGCGCGCGCTCCTCGCCAGCCTGAAGGACGCCACCGTGCGGGTCCGCGCCGTGGACCAGGGCCTGGCGGGCCGCATCGAGGTCGGCCTGTCCGGCTCGCACTTCATGGGCCCCGTGCCCGCGCTGATCGCGCGCTACAAGGCCTCCCACCCCCAGGTTTCCGTGCTGCTCAATGAAATGAACCCCGCCGCGCAGCTGGACGCGCTGCGCGGGCACCGCATCGACGTCAGCATCTCGCGCACCGCCGTCGACGACGAGGAACTGCAGTCCATGCCCCTATGGCCGGATCCCGTCGTGGCCGTGCTCCCCAAGGGTCACCCCCTCTCCGGCCGCAAGCGGCTGGAACTGAAGGACCTGACCGGCCAAGCCTTCGTCATGCTGCGCCAGGACACGTCGGCCTTCGCCCGCACGCTGGCCGAAACCTGCGCCCGCGCCGGCCTGCCCCTGTCCGCCGCCCAAACCGTCGCCGAAGTCCCGGCACAGCTGGCGCTGGTCGCCGCAGGACTGGGCGTGGCCCTGGTCCCCCGTTCTACCTGCCGCCACGCCACCGACCGCCTCGCCATCTGCAGCCTGCCCGCGAACATCTCCCGCGCCATGGTCTACGCCGTCACCCGCCGGTTGGGCAGGAGACGCGCGTTGGATACGTTTTTGCAGACTGCGGCGCAGATGAAGGAGGAGTGAGGGCGTAATCGCTGACGGTCCACAAATATTCGACGCAAGACCCCGCGCAAGCCCCAGAAGGCCGCCCGCGCGGCCGCCCTGGGGCGGACCCCGCAAGATCTTCGCTACACATCAGACCGAGGCCAGAACCCCAAGCACACAGTTCGTCCCTGCGCCCCGTGAAGATTCAAACAACGGAGCCTGGCGCGGCGGCCCGGCCGGTGGCGCGGGGCGTCGATAAGCCCAAGGGAATCCGAAGGAACCGCCGCAGGCGGTGACGAGGATGACGCAGGGGAAGTCCGGAGCGAAGGCTCCGGACCGCAATCGTTGCCCCGCGCCACCGGCCGGGCCGCCGCGCCAGGCGGCCAAAAGAAACAAAAAGGGCCGCCCCAAAAAAGACGACCCCCAAGCAACGAGCAAACCAACAGGCTCAGCCCGTCAATACGCAATCCAAGGCTTCCGGCGCACCCAACCGCACCCGGAACTCCCTCAACTCATCCCGCCGGAACACATGCACAGTGACCCGGTCCCCCACCCGATACTGCGCCAGCAACAGCTCCAGCCCCGCCGGCGCCTCCACCCGCAAGCCATCCACCGCCACCAGCACATCCCCGGCCGACAACCCGCCCTTATGTCCCGCGCCGCCCTCCAGCACCGTCGCCAGCATCAGCGACTCACCCTGCTTGCGCGTACGCACATCCAGCGAAGGAATATTGGCCGCCGTCTTCCATTGCAACTTGATGCCCTGCGGCTCCAGCAATTCAGCCAACGGCACATCCGCGGTCCCGTAGGCATGGCGCGCAATGAAGCGCCGAGTATCCACGCCCGTGGCCTCGCGGATCAACGCCGGCAGCCCGTCCTCGGGCAGACCCTGCGGCTTGCCCTGGTAGAAATCGCGCCCATAACGGCTCCACAGCAAACGCATCACATCATCCAGCGAGCGCGCCCCGTCCGTTTCCCGGCGGATCAGCAGATCCAGTCCCAGCGCCACCAGCGCGCCCTTGGTGTAATAGCTGACCAGCGCATTCGGCGAATTCTCGTCCTGCTTGTAATAGCGCGTCCAGGCATCGAATGAACTCTCCGCCACCGACTGCTTCGTCCGCCCCGGCGTGCGCGCCACGCTGGTGATGGTCTTGGCCAGCAGACGCAGATAGTCGGGCTGCGTAATCGCGCCCGAACGCAGCAGCAACAGATCGTCGTAATAGGACGTGAAGCCTTCGAACACCCACAGCAGGCGGGTCAGGTCAGGCTGCGAAAGATCGTAGGGAACAAAGGCGTCCGGCTTGATCCGCTTGACGTTCCAGGTATGGAAATACTCATGGCTCACCAGGCCCAGGAAACCGCGATAGCCTTCGCCCTGGCCTTGCTGGCCCATCACCGGCAAGTCCTTGCGCGCCGTCATCAGCGCCGTACTGGCGCGATGCTCCAGCCCGCCATAGCCGTCGCCCGTCACCATCGTCATGAACACATAACGGTCCGAGCTATCCAGGAAAGGCGCGCGCTTGCTGCGCGGCTCGAAGAACGCGATCTGCGTCTCGCAGATTTTGCGCACGTCTTCCGTAATCCGCGCCAGGTCCAGATTGGGCGCAACGCCGGTGAACACCAGTTCGTGTTCGGCGCCATGCGCCACGAAACTCGACACCTGCGGCGTGCCCATTTCCACCGGATGATCGATCAGCGCGTCATAGTCCGGCGCCAGGTACAGCCCGAAACCATGGCGGCGCGCGGCGCCCTTGTGGCCGCGCGCTTCCTGCAGGCTGGTGTAGACCTTCCAACCCTGGATCGAGCGCGGCGGCGCCAGGTCCACCAGACAGGGCAGATGATCCTGGCCATGCACCCGCAGGAACACGCTGGTGCCGTTGAAGAAGCCGTGGGTTTCATCCAGGTGCGCGCCGCGCACCGACAGGTCCCAGGCATAGACTTCGTACTCGACCCGCAGCGGACCCTCGCTGGGCGCCGCCTGCCAGGTATGGTTGTCGACCTTCTCGACCGGCACGTGCCGAGTGCCCGAATAGGCGGCCAGCGATTCGATCTGGCGGGAGAAATCGCGGATCAGGTAGCTGCCCGGAATCCAGGCCGGCAGCGACAGGCGCTGGCCGCCGGGGGAGGGCGCGGCGATGCTTAGGGTTATCCGGTAGCGGTGTCCGGCCGGGTCGTGGGGCGCGAGGCGGTAAAGTAGCGGCAGAGCGTTGTCTTTTTCCATGGACATATCTTACTTTCATACTTATTCGGAGACATCAATGAGCGAGTCGTTTGTGCTGGTCGAAACCCGGGGCCGCGTCGGCCTGCTGACGCTGAACCGCCCCAAGGCCCTGAACGCCTTGAACGATCAACTGATGGATGAGCTCGGCGCGGCGCTGCTGGCGTTCGAAGCGGATGCCGGCATCGGCGCCGTGGTCATCACCGGCAGCGAAAAGGCCTTCGCCGCGGGCGCCGACATCGGCGCCATGAAAGACTGGTCGTACATGGACGTGTATGGCGGCGAATACATCACCCGCAACTGGGAAACGCTCAAGCGCATCAAGAAGCCCGTGATCGCCGCCGTGGCCGGCTACGCCTTGGGCGGCGGCTGCGAACTGGCCATGATGTGCGACATCATCATCGCCGCCGACAACGCCAAGTTCGGTCAGCCCGAAATCAAGCTCGGCGTGATCCCCGGCGCGGGCGGCACCCAGCGCCTGCCGCGCGCGGTGGGCAAGGCCAAGGCCATGGACCTGGCCCTGACCGCCCGCATGATGGGCGCCGAGGAAGCGGAACGCGCCGGCCTGGTGTCGCGCGTGGTCGCGGCCGACAAGCTCATGGAAGAAGCCATGGACGCGGCCACCGTCATCGCCTCCATGTCCTTGCCCTCGGTCATGATGGCCAAGGAATGCGTCAACCGCGCATTCGAAGGCTCGCTCAACGAAGGTCTGCTGTTCGAGCGCCGCGTGTTCCATTCGCTGTTCGCGACCGAAGACCAGAAGGAAGGGATGGCGGCTTTCACCGAAAAGCGCAAACCGGACTTCAAACACCGTTAATCCTTGTTACGCCCGTGCTTTCAGACCGGGCGACCCGGATCTATCCCGCGCGCCCTCCCTGGGCGCGTTTTTTCGCCTGCATCCGCGGGCGTCACGCGTTGCGCCTTGAAACGTTTGCGTCGCACCTTGTTGCAGGGTTCGGTCCTATCCTGAAAAGGCGTCACCACGAGGTGCCGCGCCAGAGAGGCTTGCCCGAACTGGCAAGCCCGGCGCGGCGGCTCGCTTGCAGACAACACCAATAAGGAGCCTTGCATGCGTACATCTATCGCTACCCGCCGGTGGTCCGCCGCGGTGCTTGCCGGCGCGCTGAGCGCCTGCTTCGTTACCGCCGCGCAGGCGCAATCGCCGCGTCCCTCCATGCGCCTGGTGTCCGAGACGCCGTATCCGGCCGCCTCCGCGCCCGCCGCGCAGATGAGCGAGCAAGAGCTGCGCGACATCGCCATCGACGCCTATGTCTACGCCTATCCGATGGTGCTGATGGAATTGGCGCGCCGCAAGGCCACGGCCGTGCAGACGCCGCTGGACGGCAAGGCGCCGGTGAACCAGTTCGGCCACAAGGCCGCCTTCCCCGATCCGCGCGCGGGCGACGTGCCGTGGCCCAGCGCCGACGCGCTCTATTCCAGCCTGTGGTTCGACGTGTCGCGCGCACCGCTGATCGTGAACCTGCCCGCCACCGGCGACCGCTATATGGTGTTGTCGGCGCTGGACATGTGGAGTGACGTGTTCGCTTCCCGCGGTACGCGCACCAACGGCAACGGCGCCCAGTCCTTCGTCCTCGTCGGCCCGGGCTGGCAGGGCAGTGTGCCGCCCGGCATGGACGTGATCCACAGCCCCACCGCCAACGGCTGGCTGATAGGCTGGACTCAGGCGGGCGGCCCGCAAGACTACGCGGCCGTCAATCAGATCCAGGCCGGCATGACCGCCAGTCCGCTGGCCGCACCGGTCACCGCCCGGCCCGGCAGCAACCGCAA
>NZ_DATCUY010000359.1:0-3889 GCF_036567245.1 Achromobacter sp.
CGGCACGGGCGCCCAGGGCGGCGCGCGCACGCAGAACGCGGCGGCGGGCATGGCTGCCCAGGCGCCCCAGGGCATGGCCGGCATGTCGGGTTCGAACAAGGGCGGACTGTCGGGCGAGCAGGAACGCATCTCGCGGGAGGACAACAGCACTCAGGCCGTCTCGTATTCGGCCGGCGGCGCGACCATCCAGGCGGATCCGGCCACCAACTCGCTCATCATCTCGGCCCCGGAACCGCTGTACCGCAGCCTGCGCGAGGTCATCGACCAGCTCGACCAGCGCCGCGCACAGGTGCTGGTGGAAAGCCTGATCGTGGAGGTCAGCGAGGCCAAGGCGGCGGAGTTCGGCATCCAGTGGATGACGGGCGCCGGCAACATCAACAGCGACGGTACCAGCTTCATCGGCGGCACCAACCTGGGCGGTAGCGGCATCACCGGCAAGGGGCCGACCACCATCGACGGCATCGGCAGCGGCTTGAGCCTGGGTGTGGTCAAGGGCACCGTCGACGTGCTGGGCAACAAGGTCATCAACCTGGGCGTGCTGGCGCGCGCGATGGAAAACACCGGCGAAGCCAACATCCTGTCCACGCCCAACCTGCTGACGCTGGACAACCAGTCGGCCAGCATCCTGGTAGGCAAGACCGTGCCCTTCGTGACCGGGCAGTACGTGACCTCGGGCAGCAATGGCAGCACCAATCCGTTCCAGACCATCGAACGCGAGGACGTGGGCCTGAAGCTGAACATCCGCCCGCAGATTTCCGAAGGCGGCGCGGTGAAGCTGGACATCTACCAGGAAGTCAGCAGCATCGACGAAAGCCGCTCCAACGCCACCACCGGCATCGTGACCAACAAGCGCGCCATCGATACCAGCGTGCTGATCGACGACGGCCAGATCATCGTGCTGGGCGGCCTGCTGGAAGACAACGTCACGCTTTCCACCAACAGCGTGCCGCTCCTGGGATCCTTGCCCGTGATCGGCTCGCTGTTCCGCTACGATTCGCGCAAGCGCACCAAGACCAACCTGATGGTGTTCCTGCGCCCCTACGTGGTGCGTGACGCCAACCGCACGGCTGGTGTCACCATGGACCGCTACGACTATATGCGCCGCGCGCAGGCGGTCGTGCAGCCAGGCCAGCACTGGGCGCTGCCAGACATGCAGGCGCCGATGCTGCCGCCGCCGGGCTCCGCGCCTTCGGTGTCCAACAACGCCTATGACCTCCGCCCGGAACACCAGGCCGAAACGCTGCGCCGGCCGGCGCCGGTCACGGCCCAGTCCTTCGCGGTGCGCCAGTATCCCGGCACGGAGTCTGCGCGCGACGCTTCGGAGGCCATCCGCGTGTCGCGCACGCTGATGCACAGCGTGGCCGTGGATCCCGATACGCTGCTATGAGCGCGCACCCCCTGCCTTATGCCTGGGCCCGGGCGCAGCGCGCGGTGCTGTCGCTGCGCGGCGGCCAGGCCCGGCTGACCGTCAGCCCGCGCACGCCGGAATGGGCGGTGCGCGAGATCCGGCGCTGCCACGGCGACATCGAGCTGGCGCAGATCGAGGACGAGGCGCTGGAAACCCTGCTGACCGCGGCCTACAGCCATTCGGAAGACGCAGCCTCGGTCATGGGCGTGGCCGAGAACGAGATCGACCTGGACCGCCTGATGCAGGACATGCCCGAGGTGGCGGACCTGCTGGAGGCCCAGGACGACGCGCCGGTGATCCGCATGATCAACGCGCTGTTCGCGCAGGCCGCGCGCGACGGCGCCAGCGACATCCACATCGAGCCCTTCGAAACCCACTCTGTGGTGCGCTACCGGGTCGACGGCACCCTGCGCGACGTAGTGTCGCCGCGCAAGGCGCTGCACGCCGCGCTGATCTCGCGCATCAAGATCATGGCGCACCTGGACATCGCCGAAAAGCGCCTGCCGCAGGACGGCCGCATTGCGCTGCGCGTGGGCGGGCGGCCGATAGACGTGCGCGTCTCCACCTTGCCCACCGGGCATGGCGAGCGCGCCGTGCTGCGTCTGCTGGACAAGGAGGCGGGGCGTTTGCAGCTGGAGAAGCTGGGCATGGACGCGGGCGTGCTGGCCCGGCTGGACCGCCTGATCCGCCAGCCGCACGGCATCGTGCTGGTGACCGGACCTACCGGCAGCGGCAAGACCACCACGCTGTATGCGGCGCTGAGCCGCCTGGACGCGTCCACCAGCAATATCCTCACGGTCGAGGATCCGATCGAATACGACCTGTCCGGCATCAGCCAGACGCAGGTCAACGCCAAGATCGACATGAGCTTCGCGCTGGCCCTGCGCGCCATTCTGCGGCAGGATCCCGATGTCATCATGATTGGCGAAATCCGCGACCTGGAGACCGCGCAGATCGCGGTGCAGGCTTCGCTGACCGGCCACCTGGTGCTGGCCACGCTGCATACCAACGACTCGGTGTCCGCCGTGACCCGGCTCACCGACATGGGCGTCGAGCCTTTCCTGCTGGCATCGTCGCTGTTGGGCGTGCTGGCGCAGCGCCTGGTGCGCAAGCTCTGCCCGGCCTGCAAGAAGCCCGCCATGCAGGACGGCGCGCGCGTGTTCCACCCGGTGGGCTGCGACGCCTGCAACCATACGGGCTACAGCGGGCGCTCCGGCATCCACGAACTCTTCACGGTGGACGACGAGGCGCGCCGGCTGATCCACGAAGGGCGCGACGAACGCGAGCTGCGGCGCGCGGCCGCCGCCTCGGGCATGCGGACCATGCGCGAGGACGGGCAGCGCTGGGTCGAGAGCGGGCAGACCTCGCCGGAGGAAATCCTGCGGGTCACGCGGGACGCCTAGGTGCCGAACGACACCATATCCCCCGAACGCCTGCCCAGCGCCGACAACAGTCCATCCAGGGCCGCACGGTCGGCTTCGCGCACGGATCCGGCGTAGGTTGCCTGCCCCTGGAACTTGAGGCCGCCGCGCCCGCCCGCGCTGCCCTCGCCGGTGACGTCCAGCAGGCCGCTTTCGGTACTCAAGGCCAGCGTGGCGCCAGATTTTCCGCCTTGCACCCGCAGCAGATACGACCCCACGGGCGCCACCGGCGTCAGCGCGGTGCTGGCGTTGCGCCAGCGTAGTTCGGCCACCGGGCCGGCGGGCAGGGCCGCGCCCAGCCGTAGTGCCTGCCAGCGGATCTCCAGCGTGCCCTGGGGGGCGATGGTGTTCCACGGCGCGCCCAGTGCGGACAGGATCGAGGCGGGCGCGCGCAGCGACTGGGCTGGCAGCGATACGCCGTTCCAGCCTGGCGTCGCGCGCAAGGGGCCTTGCAGCCAGGGATGCGAGATATCCAGGGCGAGCGCATCCCAGCGCCATTGCCATTGCACCGGCTGCGGCAGCATGCGGCGCGCGCCGGGAGGGCCTAGCGCGATCCAGGCGCTGCCGTGCCACAAGGTGCCGCTGGCGTCGGCCAGCGTGACGGGCGCGTTGTCCGGCAGCACGGCCAGCAGCCAGCGTGCGGGCAGGACGGCAACCGCTGCCGTGGCGGCACAGGTGGCGCCGGCCAGGAGCAACGCGGCGGAACGTTTGGAGAAACGCAATCCGGCCATCTCAGCCACGCTCCGCTTGCGGCGCGGTCAGGCTTACCTTGCCATTGACCAAGCCGGGCAGCGGTCTGCCGTTGACGTTGGCGGCGCGTGTGAGATCGACCTGTTTTACAGCCAGACCCCAGTCGCGAGCCGCGCCGTCCAGCCACCGCAAGAGCGCCGAGGAGGGCGCCTGCTTCAAGGTCAGTAGCACGCCGGGATCGGTTTCGTGTCGGTCCAGGCTCCACTGGTCCGCGGACAGTCCGGCGCGTTCCAGCGAGGCGCCGAGTTCGGCGACGCTGGGCATGGCGCCCGCAGGGGCGGCCGACTTGCGTCGCAAGGCCGCGGCCTGC
>NZ_DATCUY010000360.1:0-3364 GCF_036567245.1 Achromobacter sp.
CGTCGGCGCGGGCGCCTGAGTGGCGGGCAACCTCGATGCGCCCGAGGGAATCTGAAGGGAAGGCCGAAGGCCTGGACGAAGATGACGACGGGGCAGTCCGGAGCGAAGGCTCCGGACCGCAATCGTGGGCGCCCGCCACTCAGGCGCCCGCGCCGACGGGCGGCCTACGAAGAACTCGCAACGCACAGCCCCAAGACGCCAGAGCAGAAGAAACCTACTCCTGCCCACCCACAGCAGGACTAATCTCCCCGATATACCGGCAATCCAGCTCCAGAGACAACTCATCCATCCCCAGAATATCAATCTCGACTGCAGTCCCGCGCTCCAGCTCCGGCATCCCCCCGACTCGAGTCACCAGCGGCGCATTCGCGAACCGCACCAGGTCGTCCCGCAGCACATGCGCGACCGTGCGGGTCACGTTGTGCTGCTTCAGCCAGCGCAGGCACCAGTAGCGTTCCATCGCGCTCTGGAACTCCGCCCAGGCCGCGTACTGCGCGTCGAACGCGCCGATGATGGCGAACAGGTCCGCGTCGCGCGGCTTGAACGGGGCGACCAGGCGGGCGGAAACGCCGTGCTCTACCGCGGCGATCAACTGCCACTGGTTGACCAGGTCCACGTAGCGGCGCAGCGGCGAGGTGCTCCAGGCGTATTGCGGCACGCCGATGGCTTCGTGCGGCAGGGCCTGGGTGCTCATGCGCACGCGGCCGGCTTGCTGCGAGCGGTAGATGCCCGGCACGCCATGCTGGTGCAGCAGGCCGCCCCAGAGGTTGTTCGCCAGGATCATGTATTCCGCCACCATGCGGTCCAGCGGCGCATTGCGCTGGCGGGGCACCAGACGCACCGGCGTGTCGGGATCGTCTGGGTTGCCGTCCAGGTAGAAGCTGTACTCCACCCGGGAATTGTTCTCCGGCTTGCCGCGCACGTTCTCGCGCTGGGCCGACAGGGCCTGCGCCAGCTTCCATAGCGGACGCAGCCAATGGCCATAGGGCAGATCGGCGGAAGGATCGGACAGGCTGGCTTCCGTGACCTGCGCGTCCAGCATGTTGTGGCGCAGGTTCTCGCGCACCACCACGCGTTCCAGGCGGGTTTCCGATTCGATGACTTCGCCGGTCTCCGGGTCCGCCACGACGTACAGGGACAGCACCGGCACTTCGCGACCAGCGTCCAGCGAAAACGCCTTGATGACGTTGTCCGGCTGCATCGGGATCTTGTCGCCCGGCATGTAGACGGTGGACAGGCGCGCGCGCGCCAGCTTGTCGAATTCGCTGTCGCGGGTCACCGTCAGGCCCGGCGCCGCCACGTGCACGCCGACGCGCAGCCGGCCGTCGGGCAGGGTGGAGACGGACAGGGCATCGTCGATTTCGGTGGTGGTGACGTCGTCGATCGAATAGATTTCAGCGTCGGACAGCGGCAGCTCGCGGTCGACGGCGGGCAGTTCCAGGTCCGGGAACGCCAGTCCGCGCGGGAAGTTCACCGCCAGGAAGCGGCGCTTGTGCAGGGCCAGCGCGTGCGGCCAGGCGCCCAGTTCCAGCAGCAGGCGGTCGGGGCTCTTGCCCAGCTTGGCGCAGGCGGCGTCCAGCGCCTTCCATTGCTGCGAATTCTTGTCGGGGCGGATCAGGAGCGACTCCGCGGCCTGGGCGATGGGCTCGGGCAGGCGTCCGGCGGCCATTTCGTCCACCCATTCCTGCTGCTGTTCGGCCTGGCGCTGTTTCTTTTCCAGCGCGGCCAGGGCGGCGGCCAGGATGTCCGGTGGGGCGGGGCGGTAGCTCCCTTTGCCGCGGCGGTGGAAATACGCCGGCGCGCCGTGCAGGCGCATCAAGAGGGCGGCCTGTTCCACGGGCGTGGGGGCGTGGCCAAAGTAATCAGCGGCCAGGGCCGGTGAGTCGAATTCTTCCTGCGGCGCGCATTCCCACAGGAATTGCAGGTCCAGCGTTTCGGCAGTCGCGGCCGCCTGGCTCATCAGCGCGGCCGGTTCGGGCGCCGCGAAGGTGAACAAGGTGTTGGCGCGCTTGATCTTGCTGCGCTTGCCGGATTCCGATTCCACCTGCAGGCTGGCATCGGTCTCGGACAGGATATTGCCGGCCTTGAAGCTGCCGTCGTCTTCGTAAAACACATACATGGTGGGGATCGTCCTGGGCGGCGCGCACGCGCCGCCTTGCGCAGCTATATATAGAGAGTGTTGAAGTCTGATACTGATTATTGGGGGCGAACCTGCTTGTCGCCAAGGGCGAATTCAAGCACTTCGGGCATCCATTCCGCAAAATCGGACAAACCGTGGTCGCTGCCTTGCACGATGCGCTGGCGGCAGCCCGCGTAGCGGTCGCGCATTTCGCGCCAATCCAGCACCTCGTCGCCGGTGGCCGCCACCAGGAAGTAGCGGTCGGGCTGGGTGATGCGCGGGGCGTGGATGGCGGCCAGTTCGTCCACGTATTCGGGCAGGAAGACGAACGGCGCGTCGGAATGATACATGCGGTGCTCGCCGACCTGGGTGGCGAGGTCGCGGGCGGCCTCGACCGCCGGATTCAGCAGCACCGCCTTGCAGCCCAGCTGTTCGGCCAACCAGGTGGCGTAGAAGCCGCCCAGCGACGAGCCGATCACGGTCAGCTTCCGGGGCGAGTCCGCGCCCTCCAGCTGGCGCCGCGCGATGCCCATCGCCAGGGTGATGGCCTCGCGCGGGCTGGCGGGCAGTTGCGGGCAGGCCCAGTCCGCCGACAGGCCGCGCGCGGCCATGGCGTCGGCCATCATCTGGGCCTTGAGCGAGGTCGGCGAGGAACGGAAACCGTGCAGATAAAGAATCATTGCTCGCCTTTGCGGTGTCGTTGCCGGAATCAGGCGCGCGCCTGCAGGGCGTCCAGCAGCTTGCCGTGCACGCCGCCAAAACCGCCGTTGCTCATGACCAGAACCTGGTCGCCCGGGCGGGCGGCGCCGGCCACGGCGGCAACCAGCGCGCCGATGTCATCGTAGCTGGAAGCCCGGTCGCCCAGGGGGGTCAGCACGTCGGCCGGGTTCCAGCCCAGGGCGTGTTTGCCGGAGTGGGCGCCAAAGCAGAACACCAGGTCGGCGTCGGCCAGGGCCTCGGGCAGGCGGGCAGCCATGGTGCCCAGCTTCATCGTGTTCGAGCGCGGCTCCAGCACCGCCAGGATGCGCGCCGCGCCGACCTGGCGGCGCAGGCCTTCCAGGGTCGTGGCGATGGCGGTGGGGTGGTGCGCGAAGTCGTCGTAGACCTTGATGCCGTTGACCGTGCCGCGCAACTCCATGCGGCGCTTCACTCCCGCGAACCGGCTCAGGGCGTCGATGCCCTGCGCCGCCGGCACGCCCACGTGCTCGGCGGCGGCCAGCGCCGCCAGCGCGTTCATGCGGTTGT
>NZ_DATCUY010000361.1:0-5240 GCF_036567245.1 Achromobacter sp.
CAGGCCCGCTTGCACGGCGCCTACGACCTCCAGCGGATCGAGCAGGCGTGGTACCCAGGCCGGATTGGCGCCCGCCGCCGTCAGCAGATCGGCGCACTCGGGCCCGGCCGTTGCGGCCGCCGCCAGCCGCGCCATCGACACGGTGTCGCTCACGGCTCGTCCGGTCAGGCGGAAATTCAGATAATCCTTGGGTTCCAGCACCATCCGCACCCGCGCGGCGTGCTCGGGCTCTGCGTGCAGCAGCCAGGCCACGCGCGCCCACGGATGAAAGGCATTGATCTGCGCATGTTCGGGATGGGAAGACGGCGTGGACGCGAGCCACGCGCCCACATCCGCCGCCGCGCGCGTATCACGCCAGGTGATGGCCGGCCGGATTGCGGCACCGTGCGCGTCGATGAAGACCTGCGTGCGCGTGACGCCGCAGATCGCAATGGCCTCCACCGCGTTAAAAGCAGCATCCGCCTGCGCGGCCAGGGCCTCGGCCAGGGCTTGCAACCCGCCCCACCAGGCATCGGCGTCGATCTCGTCCCAGCCGGGTTGAGCGGCAAGGCCGGTGCGCGCCGGGCTGTCGATGAAACACGAATGCGCGATATCACCGCGCGCGTCCACCAACGCGGCGCGAAAGCGCGTGCCGCCAAGATCCACCGCCAGGACATAGCTCATGCCGGCACCTGCGTCAGGCGGATCTGGCCGCGCCCGGGCTGCATGGCCCGCAGCGGGCGGAGAGTCTGGATATCAAGCATGGGAGGCGAATTCTGCGTGATCGGACAGCCATCGGAACGGGCGTTCCGGCTTAGGGAAATTGTAGTCCAGCCAGGGTTTCTGTGTGGTCCCTGACTACTGCCGATTCCAGGCAGGAACCAACCCTAATTTCGCCCTTGCGGCGGCATGACTGCGGCAGGCCGAGCCGCCGGCGCCTGCCTCGCCCGCTCGATCTGCGGCGAAGTCCACTTGCCTTCCAGCAGCGCCGGCTTAGGCCAGTAGTACCGCAGCGTGACCATGAAGGGCCCGGCCGGCGCGGGCAGCCAGTTGGCTTCCTTGCCCTTGCCCGGCGACTCCGACTGGAGGTAGATCGTGATCCCGCCGTCGCGGTCGCGCTTGAGCGACGGCAGCATGGACGAGTTGATCAGATAACGCTTGAGCGGATTGGGCACCAGCAGCTGTTCGGGCAGGCGGTACATGGTCATGGACCAGAACGCATTGACGGGCGGCAGGCTGCGCGGCGCGAAGCGCAGGGTGTACTTGTTACGGCCGTCCAGCGGCTGGCCGGTGCTGTCGTTCTCCAGCACGGGATAGAGCGCTTCCTCGCGGCTGTTGCCGCCGATACCGACCTGCGTGCCGGTGGCGCGCGCCAGATAGTCGTTCTTCAGCGTGCTGCGATCGCCGAACAGCCCGTCGGTCCTGCCGTTGAGGGCTTCACGGTTCTTGTCGATGTCGTTCTGGCCGTCGTGCATGCCTTCCTGCAGGGCGCGGCGCAATGCGGGGTTCATGCTGGCGAAGTCGAACTGCTGCCCGGGTTCCAGGCCAATGCTGGCAAAGCGTTCGCGCAATGACTGTTCCGAAGGGTGCGCGGGCGCGAACTGCAGCAGGAAGGCAAGCTGGTTGTAGAACTCCAGCGAACTGCGCATCTGCGCGGGCGGCTCGGGCGCGATCCAGTCCACGGCCGGCGCCGGTTCGGGCGCGCGCTGCTTGCGGAAGGCCGACAAGGTCTGGATCTTGTAGCGCGACTGGATGCGCTTGACGTTGGGCAGATCACCGGCGTTGAAGAGCTGGGTGCGCCCGACCAGGTTGACCAGGTCGGTCTCCGACCTGATCACCTTGGTGATGCCGGCCGGCGTCTTGCCCTTCCAGCGCGGGCCGGCGACCAGGAACCGGCCGCCGCCATTGCCCGTGCTGCGGCTGCCGATATAGGCGAAGTTGTAGGTGTACAGATCCATCAGCTGCAGCACGAAGTAGCGGCGCGGCTCCATCGCGGGCACGGTGATGACCACGGGTTCGGCGCGCAGGTCCAGGACCGCGAACGTGTATGGCGTGTCGGCGTTAGGCGTGACGAAGGCGGTGTCTTCGGGTGTGAAGACGCGCGCGACGTTGTTGACGGTGTTGAACGGGCCTTTGTACTGCGGGTTGTTCTTGTCGAGGCTGAAGGCATGCATGGTCTGGTAGCTTGCGACCATGGGCGTGCCATACAGATAGGCCTCGCGGGCGATGCCGCGCGCCTGCTGCGCGGTGACGCCGTCGATGCCTACTGATTGCGAGCCGCTAGTATCGTGGGAGTTGAAGACGCACCCCGCCATCCCGCCCGCAAGCACTGCCGCGATGACCAAGCGCGCCGCCATCATCGCGGGACCGCTGCCGCGGACCTTGGGGAAAAATCCAGTGCTACTCTGGCTATCGCGCATCCGGTGCTCCAACACAACACTGCGTGAGGTTGGCGACGCCCATGCGGCCGGCATCGCATTCAAAGCGTAAATTCCCGGGAATTCTGGCATATTTCCCCGCGATGTAGAAGAAACGGCAAGCCCGAACAGGAACAGCACCAGCCCATGCACACGCCAGATCCGGCCGCGGAATACCCGCAAATGAACATACGCGCGTCCTCTTATTTCGTACTGCAGGCGGCGCACGCGTGCACGCATTGCGGCGAGGAAACGCCTGTGCACGCCTTGGCCGTGCCGCCCGGCCACCAATGCACCGAAGCCGATATCGAGCTGGACGAAGCCGATGCCGACAGCCCCGGGCTGAGCCCCGCGGCTTTCAGTACATGGCTGTTCAACCCGCCGCAATGGCTGGATATCGGCGACCCCGCTCTGATTTCGCAGACCTGGCTGCTATCGCCCACGGTGGCGCAGGCCATGCAGGCGCTGTCTCCCCACTACCGCGAGAACCCCGACAACCAGGGGCAATGGACCAACTTTTGCGCCCACTGCGGCAGGCCGGTATCCGAAGGGGCCCTGTACCCGAAACCGGGCCAGGCCTTTAGTCCCGCGGACGCCGCGGCGGCCGCCCGGATTCACGTGCGCCAGGTAGACGAACCGTTCGAGGCCTATTACGGCATGTGCTGGACAGCCAGCTATCGCAACAAGTGGCCGCTGTTCGCCCGCCTGGGCTACGAATATAGCGAGGCAGGCTGACGACGAGGCCTGCGGACTTTGGCGGTACGCCTTGCGGACCACGAACCGGCGTCTAGGCGGCCTGGGCCTGGGCTTCGAGCCGCTGGACGGGAATCGCCGTGATGGCGCTTTCGCTGGCGGAGGCGTCCGTGGTCAGGTGCTGGATCAGATCGACTGTGGTGGACCGGCGCGTCAGCATCAGGCAGGTGACTTCCTCGTCCGTGACGCGCGTGGCGTGCCAGCAGCCCGGACGCATGCAGACGCCTTGCCCCTGCGGCACGCGGAATGCCATCAGGGTGGCCAGATCGGGGCTGCCGTCAGCCGCGCTGCGCGCCACGACCTGAATGATCTCGCCCGTCAACGGCACGATGGCCTGCTGCGTCAGCAGGTGCTTTTCCAGGCTGGAGATCTCAAAGGACTGGCTGCGGTAGTTGACCCACAGCAGCTCGGCATCGCCACCCGCGCCCGTGTTGAACAGATGCTCCTGCCAGAAGTCGGTGGCCGGGTTGGAGAACAACGGCACGCCATGGCCGTCCGGCATGGGCTTGCCCAGCATCCAGCCGTAGGCCCTGAAAGCGTCCGGTGTCAGATCGTCGATGTCCAGTTGCTTGTCGCTCGTCATGCGGAACCCTGTGTTGGCTTGGTCGTGCCGCCGCGTTTGGGAAACTCGGCGTCATAGTCGAATTCGCCGCGCGCGATGGCCTCGAGGATGGCGGCCCGGCGGTCGGCGGCGCGCTTGAGGTTGGCGGCGGTGGGCTTGGCCCGGATGCGTTCGACGCAATGCCGGCCTTCATGGAAGAAGCCGATCTCGATGGAAGACTCGGACGCGGGCCTGACCCCATCGAATCCCTGGCGCATCGCCCTCTCCTGTTATAGCCGATGAAGATGCACATGATATCGCTTTACACTGGCCCGATACCCCTCACGCCAGGAAGCGCAACATGACTACCAATCTGTCGTCGCACTATCTCCTGCTGGACGCCTCGGGCGCCTGTACCGCCGTCGAAGGCGGCAACGCCTTCTGGTCGCAGCCAGAAGAAGAACTCGAACGATACGGCCGCGGTTGGCTCGTATCCGAATACGCTTTCGAAACGGACTGGCCGCAATGGGAAATGCACCCGCAGGCCGACGAGGTCGTGCGCCTGACCGAAGGCGTGGCGGAACTGCGTCTGGAATGGCCGACAGGCGAGCAGGCCGTGCGGATGCAGGCGGGCGACGCCTATGTGATCCCCAAGGGCATCTGGCACACGCTCAAGGTGGCCGGCCCCTGCCGCATGCTGCACATCACCATGGGCGCGGGCACGCAGCACCGGCCGCTGTAAGCCGCCGCTAGCCGGGCGCGCCAGCGGTGCGGACACGCTGGATCTCGCGGTCGTCTATCGGCCAGTGCAGCGCCGCCGACAGCACCCCCAGCGCCATCGCGCCCAGCCAGATCAGGTCATAGGACCCGGTGGCCTCGAACACCACCCCACCCAGCCACACGCCCAGGAAGGATCCCAACTGGTGGCCGAAGAACACGAAGCCGAACAGGGTCGTGATGTAGCGCACACCGAACACCTGCGATATCAGGCCGTTGGTGAGCGGCACCGTGCCCAGCCAGACGAAGCCCATGACCGCCGCGAACACGTACACGGTCCATGACGACAACGGCAGCAGCACGAATAGCGCAATGGCGGCCGTGCGCAGTAAGTAGATGCCGGCCAGCAGGTACTTGCGGCGGTGGCGTCCGCCCAGGACACCGCACACATAGGTACCCATGACGTTGGTCAGCGCGATGATGGCCAGCGCCGCCACCGCGTCGGAGGCGCGCAGGCCCTTGTCCATCAGGTAGGCGGGCAGGTGCGTGCCGATGAAGGCCAGCTGGAAGCCGCAGGCCAGGAAGCCCAGGTTCAGCAGCCAGAAGCCGGGCTGGGCGAAGGCCTCGCGTATGGCCGCGGACATGGACAGCCCTGCATCCGCCTCGGCCGCGCCCTGCTGTCGCCCGGCGGACTCCCTCAACGGCAGCGCCAGCGGCAGCAGCATGGCCAGCACCAGCGCGAACGACAGCAGGGCCGCGACCCAGCCCCAGCCGCTGATCAGCCATTGCGCGGCCGGCACCATGGTGAACTGGCCCAGGCCGCCCACGGCGCC
>NZ_DATCUY010000362.1:0-9359 GCF_036567245.1 Achromobacter sp.
GGCGATGGTGCCGTTGATGCCCTCGGGCGCCAGCAGCAGCAGGCCGCGCACGCCGTGCGCCTCGCAGCAGGCTTGCAGCGGCGCCTGCAGCTGGGCGCAGTCGGGCAGGTCAACGAATTGGTAGAGGGCGGCGGTGAGGAAAGCTGGCATGGAAGCGGTCGATGATAGCGTCGGCTGCCGCTGCCGCTGCCGCTGCCGCTGCCCACCCATCGGCTGTCAAGTGGGACCAGGGTCGAAGGCGTTTGCAGTGGGCCCTTTGCTTCGCTGGTGCGCACCCAGGCAAGGGGTGCGGCCAGTTTGGGCCTGTCCTTCTTGGGGGCTTACCGGTCCTGCGGCGGCTGAGACGATGACCAGGTCTGGTCTTGCAAGAAGAACTTGGCCACCATCTCTTTGGTGATCTCCACGGCCCGCTTCAGGCTCATGTCGATGTGTTCGGTGAGCGCCACCAATGCCGGCTCCAGTTGACGCGCCTGCAGCAGGGTGACGAGCTGGGCGTGTGCATTGAAGGCGTGGGCATTCCAGTCGGAATGTTCCAAGTCGATGTGGCGTGCCACATGGATGCGCCGCGTCACCTGTTCGAGAAACTGGCTCAATTCCCGGTTGTGCGAGAGCGCCGCCAAGCGTCGGTGGAATTCCTCATCGGCCAGCAGCAGGTCGGCGATGGACATGCCAGCGGCGCTTGTCATGACAGTGTTCCAGTAATCGCGCAGTGCCTCAATTTCGGCGTCTCCCGCATGTTCCACCGCAAGGAACACCGCGCGGCGCTCCAGCGCGATGCGCACCTGGTAAAGGTTGAACAGTTCCTCGACGCTAACAGATTTGCGAAAGAACCCCTTGTTCATGACGAAGTCGAGGAAACCCTCTGCGACGAGGCGGTTCAACGCTTCTCGCAGCGGCGGCCGGCTGACGCCGAACTCTCGCCCCAGTGCCTGCTCATTGATGCGAGCCCCGGGCCGGAAGTCGTATCGCATAGCGCGTTCCCGCAACTCGATATAGAGCCTCTCCACGCTGCTTTCGTCCCGGGTCTGTGGCACATGTGCTGTTTTTTTGGTGTTTTTGGTGGCCATGGGTGCGTTCGGTGATTGGAGAAAAGTGAGGGCAAGGCTGGATGCGTCGCCGCATGACTGGGCATGAAAGCCGGGTGGCGCGGCGGTGCTTGAGTGCATCAGGTCAGGGCCGGTCCTGACCAAAGCGAAAGGCGCGCTCGTGCATTTTAGGCCGCGCGGATGAAGCAGACCCACAGGGGTGTGATCTGTCTTGCAGGCCGTTGAGGAGGTCCCATTGGCCACGCCGGGTCCATCGCAGAGTGCCACCTAATACAGTGTCGGATCGATGTTGTTGACATATGTCTTCATAAGTGTCTACACTCTGCTCGTGAACACTATTTTATATCTGATCAAGCGTCTGCCAGAAGGCGTGGTGGTGTTGGGTGTGCGATGTGCAGGCCACGGAGCCATGGATGGCATGGGGGAGATTGCATGACGTGTAAAGACGCGTTGCCGATCGCCACCATGCGTGCCCTTGAAACAGCCCTGGCACGGGCGTTGGGTGCCGACCGCGTCTCCATTGGTGAGAGCCGCAGGCTCTCGGGCGGTGCGATCCAGGAGAACTGGATGCTGGACGCCCGCGTCTGGCACGACGAAGCGCAGAGCAAAACGCGATGGGTCCTGCGCCGGGATGCTGCGGCCTCGGTGGATACCAGCCGTTCGCGCATGGATGAGGCGGCCTTGCTGAGCACCGTGGTGGCAGTGGGCGTGCAGGCGCCGGCGCCGCTGCTGGCAGATGCCGGTGCCTTGCTGGGCTTCCCCTTTTTCGTGATGGATATGCTGCCCGGCACGGCCGCTGCGCACCGGCTCACGCGCGACGCGACCCTGGTGCCCGACCGCGCCCTGCTGATGCGGGACCTGGGCGCCAATCTTGCGCGCATCCATTCCTTGCGCCCGCCAAGCGATGGCCTGGGTTTTCTGGGGGCGACGCCCGCACAGCCTTTGCAGCAGCGGGTGCTGCAACTGCAGCAGCAGTTGGACGAGCTTGGCGAGGCGCGACCTGCGCTGGAGTATGGCTTGCGCTGGGCGCTGCGCCACGCTCCCGATCCGTCGCCCGTCGTGTTGACGCACGGAGATTACCGCACCGGAAATCTCATGGTCCACGAAGGCCGCCTGAGTGGCACGCTGGACTGGGAATTCGCCGGCTGGGGCGATGCCCGCGAGGACATCGGTTGGTTTGCCGCGCGTTGCTGGCGCTTTGCCCGGCCCGACCTGCACGGTGGCGGCCTGGGCGCGCTGGAGGATTTCCTCGATGCTTATGCGCAGGCCGGTGGCGAGGCGTTCACGCTGGCAGACATCCAGTTCTGGGAAGTGCTCGCGCACCTGCGTTGGGCGGTGATTGCCCTGCAGCAGGCGCACCGCCATTGGAGTGGACGCCAGCGCTCGCTGGAGTTGGCGCTGACCGGGCGCATGGTGGCGGAATTGGAACTGGGCGCCTTGCGCGCGACAAAGGAGATGAGATGACGCAAATGGGCGCACAGGCTTCCTGTGCCGCGCTGGATCTTCTTTCGGTGGCCCGCGACACTTTGCACGACGAACTGCTGGCCGCCGTTCCCCCGCAGGCGCGGCACACCGCGCTGATGGTGGTCAACGCGCTGGGCATCGTGGTGCGCGAGCTGGCGGACGGCGAGCAAATTGCGCAAGCTGAAGCGGATCACCTGCGGGAACTGGTCGGGCCCGCGCCGGACGAAACCACGGCATCGCTGGAGGCCGTGCTGCACGGTCTGCGCCAGCGCACCGTGGCGTCCATTCGCCTTGGTCATTTCGATGCGCGGCCCCAGGCGTTGCGCATGGCGGATACGCTGATCCGCATCTCCAGCGCCCGCTGCGGCATCGATGCTCCCAAGGCCGTGGCCATGCAGGTGGCGCCATGAGTGCCGCGCAAACTCTGCAGGGCAAGTCCGCCCTGGTGACCGGCGGCTTCAGCGGCCTGGGCTTGCATTTCGCACGCGTGCTTGCCCAGCAGGGCGCACGCGTGGTATTGGGCGGACGGCGACTGGAGCTGGGGCGTGCCTGCGCCGATCAGCTCGTGATCGAGGGGCTCGATGCCCATGCGCTGGCGCTGGATGTGACACAGCCGGAATCGGTGCAACAGGGCTTCGATGCGGCCTGCGCCTGGATCGGGTCAGCGCCAGACATCGTTGTCAACAACGCCGGCGTGGCGCACACCGCACCTGCGCTGGAGGTGGCGCCTCAAGAGTGGCAGGACCTCATCAACGTCAATCTGTCGGGCAGCTTCTTCGTGGCCCAGGCTGCTGCGCGCGCGCTGATCGCTGCGGGCAAAGGCGGCAGCATCGTCAACATCGCCTCCATCCTGGGTCTGCGCGTGGCGCAGCAGGTGCCGGCCTATGCGGTCGCCAAGGCCGGGCTGATTCAACTCACCAAGGCATTGGCGCTGGAGTGGGCGCGTTACGGCATCCGGGTCAACGCGCTGGCACCGGGCTATGTGGACACCGACCTCAACCACGACTTCTTTGCCGGCGCTGCGGGCCAGGCACTGATCAAGCGCATCCCGCAGCGGCGGCTGGGCAAGGCATCGGAGCTCGATGGTGCCCTGCTGCTGCTGGCCGGCGACGCATCGACCTACATGACGGGCAGCGTGCTCGCCGTGGACGGCGGTCACCTCGTCAATTCACTCTAGGAACGCCATGGACTGGACCCTCTCCGCGCCGCACGAGCGCATCCGCCGCCAACTGCGCAGCTTTGTGCGCGACCGGTTGCTGCCGCTCGAACTGGATCCCGCCAGCTACGACGAGCATGAGAATGTGGCGCCCGCGCTGCTGGAGCACCTGCGCCAGGAGGCGCGCGCCGCCGGCCTGTGGTCGCTGCAAATGCCCAAGGCGCGCGGCGGCGGCGGACTGCCGGTGCATGCGATGGCGGCCTGCTACGAGGAGATGAACTACTCTATCTTCGGGCCCGTGGTGTTCAACAGCGCGGCGCCTGACGACGGCAACATGCTGGTGCTTGAAAAGGTCGGCACCGCCGCGCAGAAGGAGCGCTGGCTGCAGCCCATCGTCGACGGCAAGGTGCGCTCAGCCTTCGCCATGACCGAGCCCATGCCGGGCGCCGGCTCCGACCCTTCCAGCATGCGCACACGCGCCGAAAAGCGCGGCGACCGCTGGGTGGTGCATGGCCGCAAGTGGTTCATCACCGGCGCGGGCGTGGCCCAGCACTTCATTTTGATCGCCCGCACCTCGGACGATCCGCGCCGCGGCCTCACGGCCTTTTTGTTCCACGCCGACGACCCGGGCTGGCGCATCGAACGGCGCATTCCCATCATGGGGCCCGAGGAGCATGGCGGGCATTGCGAGCTGGTCTTCGACGGGCTCGAGATCCCCGATGAGAACAGCCTGATGGACGTGGGCGACGGCCTGCGCCTCACGCAGATCCGCCTGGGCGTGGCGCGCCTCACGCACTGCATGCGCTGGCTGGGGCTCTCCAAGCGCTCGCTGACCATCGCGGTGGAGCATGCCAAACAGCGCATGAGCGGCGGCCAGGCCCTGCTGGAGCGCGAATCGATCCGCGCCATGCTGGGCGAGGCGGCGATGCGCGTGCAGGCAGGGCGCCTGCTGACCATGAGCGCCGCGCTGGAGCTGGACCGGGGCGGCAAGGCGCGCAAGGAGGTCTCCATGGCCAAGATCGAGGTGTCCGAGACGCTGCACCGCTGTGTCGACACGGCCATCCAGGTCCAGGGCGCCAAGGGCTATTCGAAAGACACGCCGCTCGAATGGATCTACCGCTATGCGCGCCAGGCACGCCTGGTGGACGGCGCCAGCGAAGTGCACCGGGGCGTGCTGGCGCGCTTCTTTGCCGACGAAGGGCTCGACTTCTGGGGCTGGCCCGAAGCGCCGACGGCCCCCTGAGTAACACGCAGAGACACAACAAGCACAAGGAGACAAGGCATGAGCGATATGAGCATTGGCACCAGCCTGCGGTCGGTAGGACTGGACGACAAGTACACCGCGTCCGAAGGCACGGTGTACCTGACCGGCGTGCAGGCCCTGGTGCGCCTGCCGATGATGCAAAAGCGCCGCGACCGCGCTGCCGGGCTCAACACGGCGGGCTACATCACCGGTTACCGCGGTTCGCCCCTGGGCACCTACGACGACCAGCTGGCCAAGGCGCGCAAGCACCTCGACGCGCACGACGTGGTGTTCGTGCCCGGCGTGAACGAGGATTTGGCCGCCACGGCCGTCTGGGGCACGCAGATGGCCGAGATCGGTGGCGACGGCCGCTTCGATGGCGTGTTCTCGATCTGGTACGGCAAAGGGCCTGGCGTGGACCGCAGCGGCGACGCCTTCCGCCACGGCAACCTGGCCGGCAGCTCCCAGCACGGCGGCGTGCTGGTGCTGATGGGCGACGACCACACCTGCGAATCGTCCACCACCTGCCACCAGAGCGAGTTCGCGCTGGTCGATGCGCAGATGCCGGTGCTGTCGCCGGCCGGTGTCTCCGAGCTGGTCAGCTACGGCCTGCTGGGCTGGGCGCTGTCGCGCTACAGCGGGGCCTGGGTGGGCATGAAGTGCATCAAGGACACGGCCGACGCGTCGGGCTCGGTGGAGGTGGATGACGGCGGTGTGGCCATCGTGCTGCCCGAGTCGGACAGGCTGCCGCCCGACGGCCTCAACATCCGCCTGCCCGACACGCCGCACGCGCAGGAATTTCGCCTGGTCAACCACAAGCTCGACGCGGCCCGCGCCTTCGCGCGGGCCAACGGCATCGACCGCGTGGCCTTTGGCCAGCGCGACGGCGCGCGCATCGGCATCGTCACCTCGGGCAAGAGCTGGCTGGATCTGCGCCAGGCATTGGCCGATCTTGGCATCGACGAGGCGCGCGCGCAGCAGCTGGGCCTGGTGGTCTACAAGGTGGGCATGGTGTGGCCGCTGGAGCCGCAGGGCATGGCCGAATTTGCGCGCGGGCTGGACCTGGTGATCGTCATCGAGGAAAAGCGCGCACTGCTCGAAGCGCAGCTCAAGGAAATCCTGTACGGCGCGGCCGACGCTCCGCGCGTCATCGGCAAGAAGGACGAGCAGGGCGCCAAGCTGTTCCGCGTGGAGATGGCGCTGGACGCCGCGCAGATCGCCCAGGTCGTCGGCCACCGCCTGGCGGCCACCGAGCCGGCGCTGCTCGACACCGTGCACGCCCTTGCCCGGCGCAAGCCCGTGCTGGGCGCGGTGGACGTGATGGCGCGCAGCTTCTACTTTTGCGCCGGCTGCCCGCACAGCACGTCCACACGCATTCCCGACGGCAGCCGCGCCTATGCCGGCATCGGCTGCTCATGGATGGCGCAGACCATGGGGCGCGACACGCTGGGCTACACCCAGATGGGCGCCGAAGGCATGGCCTGGGTGGGTGAGGCGCCGTTTTCCAAGCGCGCCCACATGTTCCAGAACATGGGCGACGGCACCTACTTCCACTCGGGCCTGCTGGCCATCCGCGCGGCGGTGGCGGCCAAGACCAACATCACCTTCAAGTTGCTCTACAACGACGCGGTGGCCATGACCGGCGGCCAGCGCCACGACGGCCCGCTGGACCCGGTGCGCATCACCCAGCAGGTGCATGCCGAAGGCGTGGTGCGCATCGCCGTGGTGACCGACGAGCCCGGAAAATACGACGGCGTGACCGGCTGGGCGCCCGGCGTGACGGTGCACCACCGCGACGAGCTCGACGCCGTGCAGCGCGAACTGCGCGAGCTGGAGGGCACCACCGTGCTGGTGTATGACCAGACCTGCGCCGCAGAAAAGCGCCGCCGCCGCAAGCGCGGCACCTTCCCCGACCCGGACAAGCGCGTCGTCATCAACCCCGCCGTGTGCGAGGGCTGCGGCGACTGCGGCGTGCAGTCCAACTGCGTGGCCGTCGTGCCGCTGGAGACCGACCTGGGCCGCAAGCGCGCCATCGACCAGTCGGCCTGCAACAAGGACTTTTCGTGCCTCAAAGGCTTTTGCCCGAGCTTTGTCACGGTGAACGGCGCCAAGCTGCGCAAGGGCACCAGTGGCAAGGGCGGCGAGGGCGGTAAGAACGCAGAACCCACACTGCCAGAACCCACGCTGCCGGACCTGCGCAACGGCGTCTACAGCATGATCATCACCGGCGTGGGTGGCACGGGCGTCGTCACCATCGGCGCGCTGCTGGGCATGGCCGCGCACCTGGAAGGCAAGGGCTCGGGCGTGCTCGACATGGCGGGCCTGGCACAAAAGGGCGGCTCGGTGTGGACGCATCTGCGCTTTGGCATCAACACCGCTGCGATTGCCGCCGTGCGCGTGGCGCCGGGCGGGGCCGACGCCATCATGGGTTGCGACCTGGTCGTGGCCGCGTCGGGCAACACGCTCACCATGGCGCGCAAGGGCGTCACGCGGGTGCTGCTCAACAGCCAGGAAGTCATGCCCGGCGCCTTCGTGCAGAACCCGGACCTGCAGTTCCCCACCAACCCGCTGGAGCAGGCCGTGGTGCGCGCCGTGGGCAAGGAGCAGGTGGAAGTGATCGACGCCGGCCGCCTGGCGCTGGCGCTGTGCGGCGACGCCATTGCCACCAACCTCTTCATGCTGGGCGCGGCCTACCAGCGCGGTTTTGTGCCGGTCAGCGCGCAGGCCATCGAGCGCGCCATTGAACTCAACGGCGCCGCCGTGCCAATGAACCTGGCCGCCTTCCGCTGGGGCCGCCGCCACGCGGTCGAACCACAAGCCGTGCTGCAGCACGCCGGCCTGGGGGCAGCGCCCCAGCCGCTGGCCGAGCAATCGCTCGACACGCTGGTCGCGCGCCGCAGCAGCCTGCTGGAGGCCTATCAGAACAGCGCCTATGCCACCCGCTACCGCGCGCTGGTGGACGAAGTGCGCGCCGCCGAAGTGCGCCTGTGGCCCGGCCAGGACGAGATCGCCAAGGCCGTGGCCCAGTCGTTCTACAAAGTCATGGCCTACAAGGACGAGTACGAAGTCGCCCGCCTGCACGCCGCGCCCGAGTTCCGCGAGCAGCTGGCCGCGGAGTTCGAAGACCCGTCCAAGCTGACTTTTCACCTGGCACCGCCCGTGCTCAGCCGCATTGACCAGCGCACAGGCCGCCCGGCCAAGAGCGAATGGGGCGGCTGGATGATGACCGGCTTTGGCCTGCTTGCACGCCTGAAGTTCCTGCGCGGCACGGCCCTGGACGTATTCGGCTACAGCGAAGAGCGCAAGTCCGAGCGCGCCCTGGTCGCCCGCTACGAACAGCAGATGCGCGACCTGGTGGCGCAGCTGCGCGCCGACCAGCGCGACGCAGCGCTGGCGCTGGCCGCTGCACCGATGCAGGTCCGCGGCTTTGGCCCGGTCAAGGAAGCCAATCTGCGCGCCTACGAGAAGACCGTGGAGCGCCTGCAACAGCAGCTGCAGGCACCGGCCGCCCAGCGCGTGGCGGTCGACGCGTAACCCGCCAGCCCCTGCGTGAACCGCCCTCGCGTGCGCGGGGCGCGTGGGGACGGCGTTTCATTTAATTCCAGCCTTTCAGCCCGACCCATGTCTACTTCCAGCCCCGCCACATCCGCCACTGCCTGCGCCGCCTTGCCCCGCGGCAGCCTGGTGGCCCTGCTCACGCCCTTCAAGGCCGACCAAAGCATCGACAAACCCGCACTGCGCCGCATGGTGGATTGGCACATCGCTCAGGGCACGGTGGGCCTGGTGGTGGCCGGCACCACGGGCGAATCGTCCACGCTGTCGCACACCGAGCACCGCGAGCTGCTGGCCGCCGCCGTGCAGCACGCGGCCGGCCGCATCCACATCATGGCCGGCGTGGGGGCCAACTCCACCGCTGAAGCCGTCAGCCTGGCCCGCTTTGCCGAACAGGCCGGCGCGCACTCGCTACTCAGCGTCGTGCCGTACTACAACAAGCCCACGCAGCGCGGCATGGTGGCGCACTTCACCGCGCAGGCGGAAGCCACCGCGCTGCCCCTGGTGCTCTACAACGTGCCCGGCCGCACGGTCATCGACCTGCAGGTGGACACCGTGGCCGCGCTGGCGCGGCACCCGCGCATCGTGGGCATCAAGGATGCGACGGGCGACATGGCCCGCGCGGCCGACATCGCCCAGGCCGTGCTGCCGGGCTTTGCTCAGTACAGCGGCGACGACTTCACCAGCTTGCCATACCTGGCGCTGGGCGGGCAGGGCGTCATCTCGGTGGTCGCCAACATCCTGCCCGCCGAGGTGGCCGCGCTGTGCGCCTACATGGATGCTGGCCGCCTGCACGAGGCGCGTGCGCTGTTCGCGCGCCTGCTGCCGCTGACGCGCGCCCTGTTCATGGAAAGCAGCCCCGGCCCGGCCAAGTACGCGGCGCAGTTGCGCGGCCTGT
>NZ_DATCUY010000363.1:0-4643 GCF_036567245.1 Achromobacter sp.
GGCCAGGCCGGCGGCTATGGCCGCCGCGCCGCCCAGGCCCAGGAAATGCCTGCGGTCTAGTCTCATGACATGCTCCGGATCAGGGCTGCTCGGGTAGGTGCTATTTGCTCATGCCGTCCTTGGACATGCCGCCTTTCGACATGCCTTCCTTGGACATGGAATCCTTGGACATGCCATCTTTCGACATGCCGTCCTTGGACATCGAATCCTTCGACATGCCGCCCTTCGACATGCCGTCCTTGGACATGGAATCCTTGGACATGCCGTCTTTCGACATGCCGTCCTTGGACATCGAATCCTTGGACATGCCGCCCTTCGACATGCCGTCCTTGGACATGGAATCCTTGGACATCGAGCCGCCGCCCGTGGCGTCCTTGCTCATGTTGTCGGCGGCGTGGACGGCCGCGGCGCCGAAGGCCAGGCACAGGGACAGCGCGGCGGTGGTAGCGATTTTCTTCATGATGCGTTCCTTTATGGAGTATGAAAGATTCCACCTAGCTGCCGCCGAACCAGTTGTAGCCCTGGTCCTCCCAGTAACCGCCCGGGTAGGTGTTGGTGACGAAAATTGCCTGTATGTGCTTGGGGTTCTTGTAGCCAAGCTTGGTGGGCATACGCAGCTTCATGGGGAAGCCGTACTCTGGTGGCAGCGTCTGGCCGTCGTAGGTCAGCGCCAGGATGGTCTGGGGATGCAGCGCCGTGGGCATGTCTATGCTGGTGTAGTAGTCGTCGGCGCACTTGAAGCCCACGTACTTGGCGTTCAGGTCGGCGCCCACGCGCTTGAGGAAGGCGGAAAACGGCACGCCGCCCCATTTGCCGATGGCGCTCCAGCCTTCCACGCAGATGTGCCGCGTCACCTGGTCGATCTGCGCCATGGCGCGCAGTTCCTCCAGCCGCCAGCGGCGCTTGTCGGCGACCAGCCCGCTGACTTCCAGCCGGAACGATTCCTCGTCCACCTGCCGCACTTCGTCGATGCCGTAATAGGCGTTGAAGGGAAAGGGGCGCGTGATCATGGATTCGGAATAGGTGGGCGCCAGCTTGTTCGGGTCGAAGATCCAGCCCTGCACCCGGTCGTTCAAGCGCGAAACCGCCGTCAGCGCCTTTTCCACGCTTTCATCGTCCGACAGCGAGCAGCCCGACAGCATGGCCAGCCCGCCCAGGGTCAGGCTGTTGCGCAGGAAGGCGCGGCGCGAGGGTTGTTCGATGCGTCTTTCCAGGATTTTCCCGGCTTCCTTGAGGATGGCCGGGCCGTCCAGGCCGGGCAGGGAGGGGCGCTTGTGCTTGTTCACGGAGGGCTCCTTATTTGCCGCGGATCATGGCGATCAGGCTGCGCGGCACCAATGCCACCATCACCAGATGGACCGCCACGAAAGCCGTCAGCAAGGCCATGGCGACGAAGTGCACGCGGCGCGCGGCCTCGTATCCGCCCATCAGCTCGCGCAGCAGGTCGAACTGCACCGACTTCCACAGCACCAGCCCGGACAGCACCAGCACGGCGATATCGGCCATCACGAACAGGTAGGCCAGGCGCTGCACCTGGTTGTAGCGGCGCGGGTCGGTATGGGCGAGCTTGCCGCGCAGCGCCGCGGCCAGGTCGGCGGCCAGGCCGCGGGCGCTCAGCGGGAAGAACTTGCGCCAGAGGCGGCCGGTGGCGAGGTTGAGCGCCAGGTACAGGACGCCGTTGAAGAACAGCAGCCACATGCCGGCGAAGTGCCATTGCAGGGCGCCGCCCAGCCAGCCGCCCAGCGTGATTTCCCGGGGAAACACGAAGTCGAACAAGGGCGAGGCGTTGTAGATGCGCCAGCCGCTGGTGACCATGATGACCACGGCCAGGGCGTTGAGCCAGTGCATGATGCGCAGCCAGCCCGGATGGATGGGGGAGTTTTCCGGCGGCATGGGCGGCGTGTCGTGGCTTGCGGGAGTGGCCAGCATGGCGGGGCTCCAGGAGGGCTTGTTGTCGTTGGAGCCATTCTTCTCCGGGGCCGATACCGAAGTCCTCACGCAAACTTAAATTAATTGTGATAACTCGGCGGCGCGGATTGGCGACAATAGGCGCATAGCCCCTTTAGAGTTACCCGCCCATGGACACGCCCCGACGCGTACTCATCGTCGAAGACGACGCCCACATCGCCGAACTGCTGCGCCTGCATCTGCGGGACGAGGGCTATGCGGTCGAGCATGCCGCCGACGGCCATGAAGGCATGCGGCGGCTGGAGGAAGGCAGCTGGGACGCCCTGGTGCTGGACCTGATGCTGCCCGGCATAGACGGCCTGGAAATCTGCAAGCGGGCCCGCGCCATGGCGCGCTACACCCCCATCATCATCACCAGCGCGCGCTCCAGCGAGGTGCACCGCATCCTGGGCCTGGAGCTGGGCGCGGATGACTATCTGGCCAAGCCGTTTTCCATGCTGGAGCTGGTGGCGCGGGTGCGGGCGCTCCTGCGCCGCAGCGAGGCGCTGGAGCGCAATGCGCGCATCGATGCCGGCAGCCTGGCCCTGCATGGCGTATCCATCGATCCGGTGGCGCGCACGGCCGAGGTCGACGGCCGCCGGCTGGACCTGACGCCGCGCGAGTTCGACCTGCTGCACTTCTTCGCGCGGCATCCGGACAAGGTTTTCTCGCGCATGGACCTGCTGAACCAGGTGTGGGGCTACCAGCACGAAGGCTACGAACACACGGTCAACACCCACATCAACCGATTGCGCACCAAGATCGAGGCGGACCCGTCCGATCCGCAACGCATCCTGACGGTCTGGGGCAAGGGCTACAAATTCGCCGCGGGACCGGCCGGCGCGGGAGGCGCATCATGAAGCGGTTCACGCTCACCCAACGGCTGTCCGCCGTGTTCGCGCTGCTGCTGCTGGCCTGCTGCGGCGCCTCGGCCTGGCTGCAGATCGCGGCCAATTCCCGCTACGAGCAGGAGGTGGTGCAGCGCCTGTCCAGCGGCCTGGCGCAGCACATCGCGGGCGCCAATGAATTGATGGACACCAACGGCTGGAAGCCCGCCGCGGTGCGTTCGCTGTTCGACATGCTGATGGCGGTGAATCCGGCGGTGGAGGTTTATCTGCTGTCCAACGACGGCCGCATCGTGGGCGATGCCGCGCCCGCCGGCCAGATCAAGCGCGACCGCGTAGACCTGGGCCCCGTCCAGCGCCTGCTGGCGGGCGAGATGCTGCCCATCACGGGCGACGACCCGCGCAGCCTGGACGCGCGCAAGGTCTTCAGCGCCGCGCCGGTGCGCGTGGGCGGACAGGAGAAGGGCTACGTCTACGTGGTGCTGCAAGGCCAGGCGCACGATGCGCTGGCGATGGCGGTGTCGCGCAGCTCCGTGCTGCGCACGACCCTGTGGTCCATTGCGCTGGTCGCGCTGCTGGGGCTGGTTGCGGGCCTGGCGGCCTTTGCCTTGATCACGCGCCCGCTGCGTGGCCTGACGCGGGCCGTGCGCGCCTTCGACGGCGACGATGGGCAGGCCCTGGCCGCGCTGGAGCGCCCCGGCGACGCCTCGGACCGCAATGGCGACGAGATCGCGGTGCTGCGGCGCAGCTTCGCGCAGATGGGCAAGCGCATCTCGGACCAGTGGCGCGAACTGACGCGCCAGGACCAGCAGCGGCGCGACCTGGTCGCCAACATCTCGCACGATCTGCGCACGCCGCTGACATCGCTGCACGGCTATCTGGAAACCCTGAGGCTGAAGGACCAGTCGCTGGATCCGGATGAACGCCGCCGCTACCTGGACATTGCCCTGGCGCAAAGCCGCAAGGTCGGCCGCCTGGCGCAGGAACTTTTCGAACTGGCGCGCCTGGAGTCCGGCCTGGTGCGGCTGGAGCCCGAAACCTTTTCCTTGCCGGAACTGGTGCAGGACGTGATCCAGAAGTTCGAACTGGCGGCCGAGGCCCGCCAGCAGCGCCTGACCACCGATATTCCGCAGGAGCTGCCGCCGGTGCGCGCGGACCTGGGCTTGATCGAGCGCGTGCTGACCAATCTGCTGGACAACGCCATCCGCCATAGCCCGCCGGGCGGGCTGATCGAATTGCGGCTGGGCAGCGCGCAGAACCTGGTGCAGGTGCAGGTCAGCGATACCGGCGAGGGGATTCCGCAGGCGCTGCGCGCGGGGCTCTTCACGCGGGCCAGCGCCTTGAACCGCGGTCCGGGCGATGGCGGCGGTCTGGGACTGGTGATCGTGCAACGCATTTTGCAGCTGCACCACAGCGAGATCAGGCTGGTGGACAACGCCGGATCGGGCGCGGTGTTCCAGTTCGACCTGGCTGCGGCGCGTTAGCGTTCTGGCCCTGCGGCACAGGACGCCAGGAGGCGCTGGGCGGCGTTTACTCGCCGTGAGCGCCCGGGTTGGCAGCGCGAGCCAGCCGCCGTACCGTGCCGCGCGACGCGTCCACCTCCAGGACGTCGCCCGTAGTGACCTGCCGCATGATGCCCTGCACATTGACCACCGCCGGGATGCCGAACTCGCGCGCCACGATGGCGCCATGCGACAGATAGCCGCCTGCCTCCATGACGAGAGCGCCGGCTCGCAGGAACAGCGGCGTCCAGGCCGGGTCGGTGGACGCGGCGACGAGGATGCCGCCCGCCGGCATGACCAGGCCCTCGGACGGCGTGCGGGCGATGAAGGCGCTTGCCTGCGCATGGCC
>NZ_DATCUY010000364.1:0-9168 GCF_036567245.1 Achromobacter sp.
CGCGCCGTGCTGGGCCAGCAGATCACGGTGGTCGCGGCCATCCGCCTGGCCGGCAAGCTGGTGGCCGCGCACGGCGCGGCAATGGCGCGCCCCGAAGGCGGGCTGACCCATGTGTTTCCCTTGCCCGAAGCCGTGGCGGCCGCCGAACTGGCGCCGCTGGGCATGCCGCGCAGCCGCGCAGCAACCTTGTCGGCGGTAGCCGCGGCGGCGATGGCGGACAGACATCTGTTCGATGCGGCCGGCGGCCTGGAGGACGCGGTGCGCCGGCTGCGCACCATACGCGGCGTGGGCGAATGGACGGCGCAATACATCGCCCTGCGCCAGTTGCGCGAGCCGGACGCGTTCCCGTCCGCCGACATCGGTTTGCTCCGGGCGCTGGAGAGGCTGGAAGCACGGGCCTACACGCCCGCGCAATTGTTGGCCCGCGCCGAGACCTGGCGGCCCTGGCGCGCCTACGCGGCGCAGCACCTTTGGTCGGCCTGAGCCGGGCCGGCAATCACCACCGGCTGTCCGCGCCCTTCCTGAAATACGCCACCAGGAAGTCCACGAACACGCGCACCTTGGCCGACAGATGGTGCCTTTCCGGGAAGACCGCGTAGATGTCGGCTTGCGGCAAGGCGTAGTCTTCCAGCACCTGTACCAGCCTGCCGCTGCGCAGATAACGGGCCAGATCCCATTCGGCGCGCTGCAGGATGCCCAGGCCGGCCAGGCCCCAGGTCAGCGTCACTTCGCCGTCGTTGCTGCTGAGGTTGCCGCGCACCTTCACGGTCTCGCTGCGGCGTCCCTTGGTGAAGCGCCACAAGCCGTACGCGGCTTCGTTCTGCCGCAGCACGATGCATTGATGCCGCGTCAGGTCATGCGGCGTGGCGGGAACGCCATGGGCCTTCAGGTAGCCCGGCGATGCGCAGACCAGGCGCCGGTTGGGCGCGATCTTGCGGGCGATGAGGCGGGTGTCGGGCAGGTCGCCAAAGCGCACCGCCACGTCGAAGGCGTCCCGCACGAAATCCGCCGGGCTGTCGGTCAGCTGCAGCTGCAGCGACACCTCGGGATAGGCCTGGGCAAATTCAGCAATCGCGGGCGCGATATAGCTGCGGCCGAAACCCAGCGGCGCGTTGACCTTGAGCAGGCCGCGCGGACTGTCCTGGCGGCTGGCGATCAACTGGTCCAGGTCCTCGATCTCGCCCAGGATGCGGCGGGCGTTCTCCAGGTAGACCTCGCCTTCGGCGGTCAGGCTCAGGCGCCGCGTGCTGCGGTTGACCAGACGCACGCCCAGCCGCGCCTCGATCTGGGCCAGCCGCTTGCTGACGGCGGCCGGCGTGACGCCGAGCTCGCGGGCGGCGGCGGACATGCCGCCGGCGCGCACCAGTTCGACGACCAGCTGCAACTCATTGGAATGTCCCATGGCCCCTCGAGGTCCGCAGGGCGCCGGGCGCCCTGGCGCGGGGCGGATCAGTCGCGAAAGTTTTCGAACTGCAGCGGCAGGTCGACGTCGGTCTTCTTCAGCAACGCGATAGCGGTCTGCAGGTCGTCGCGCTTCTTGCCGCTGATGCGCAGCTTGTCGCCGTTGATCTGGGATTCCACCTTGAGCTTGGCGTTCTTGATGGCGGCGATGAGCTTCTTGGCCACCGGCTGCTCGATGCCCTGCTTGATCGTGACCTTCTGGCGGGCGCCGCCCAGGTTTTCGAGGGGATCGGCCACGTCCAGGCAGCGCACATCGATGCCGCGCGCCGACAGGCGGCCGCGCAGGATGTCCAGCATCTGCTTGAGCTGGAACGCGCTGGAAGCGACCTGGGTCACGACAAATTCGTCGAGTTCGAACTTGGCCTCGGTGCCCTTGAAATCGAAGCGGGTGGCCAGTTCGCGGTTGGCCTGGTCGACGGCGTTGGAGAGTTCGTGTTTGTCGACTTCGGAGACGACGTCAAAAGTAGGCATGACACGGGGTCCTGTTGGGTAGATGTTGAAAAGGCGAATACAAGCGTATCGCCTATTTTACCGACCCGACAGCCCGCGTCACGCCATCAGCACCAGAAGGCGGCCGGCTTGCAGGGGATGCGGAATCACCTGCGCGTCGATGCCGTAGGCCAGATACAGATTCGCCGGCGTCAGGACCTCCGCCGGAGTGCCTTGCGCGATGCCGCGCCCGCCGCAAAGCAGCAGCAGACGGTCGCACCAACGCGCGGCCAGGTTCATGTCGTGCAGGATCACCAGTACGCCCGTATGGGCGGTGTGCGCCAATTCCCAGGCGCGGCGCAGCAAATCGCCCTGGTGCTTGGGATCCAGGCTGGCCGTGGGTTCGTCCAGCAACAGGTAGCGCGGCTCGCCCTGCCCGCGCGCGGCATGGCACTGGACCAGCACGCGGGCGAACTGCACACGCTGCTGTTCGCCGCCGGACAACTCGGGATAACGCCGTCCCGCCAGATGCGCCGCATCGGCCTGGCCCAGCGCCTGCATCACCAATTCGTCCACCGCCTGTGGCGGCAACTCCGGGAACGGATAGGCGCCCATGGCGACCACCTCGCGCACGCTCAGGTCGAAGGTCAGCCCGGGCTTTTGCGGCAGCACCGCGCGCTGGCGCGCCTGCTGCCGGTGCGGCAGCGCGGCGAGCGGGGTTGCGCCCAGGCTCAATTGGCCTGCATCGGGCGCCAGTTCCGACGACAGCGCGCCCAGCAAGGTGGATTTGCCGGCGCCGTTGGCGCCCAGCAAGCCCACCACTTCTCCCGGCCGGATGTCCAGCGACACATCGGTGAGGATGCGCGCGCCGCCGCGGCTCACGGTCAGATTCCGTGCGGAGAGCGTCATCCGATTCTCCGTCCGCGCGCCAGCAGCCACAGGAAGAACGGTCCGCCGACCAGGCCGGTCACCAGGCCTATAGGCAGTTCCGCCGGCACGACCACGGTGCGCGCCAGCCAATCCGCGAGTATCAGCGCCAGTCCCCCTGCAAGTATGGTCGCGGGCAGCAGCCAGCGATGATTGGCGCCCAGCGTCATGCGGACCAGGTGCGGCACCACCAGCCCGACGAAGACGATAGTCCCCGTGGCGGCGACCAGGGGCCCCACGATGAGCGCGCTGGCCAGCACCAGCCTGGCCCGCACGCGCTTGAGCGTGTAGCCCAGGTGCTGGGCCTCGCGTTCACCCAGCAGCAAGGCGTTCATGACGCGCCATTGGCTCATCAGCCACAGACTGACCAGCAGCACCCAGGGTCCCAGGAACGACAGCACTTTCCAGTTGGCGCCGCCCAGGCTGCCCATGTTCCAGAACGTCAGGTCACGCAGCTGCGCATCGGTGGCGACGAAGGTGAACAGGCCGATCAGGCTGAACGCCATGGCCGTGATGGCAACGCCCGCCAGCAGCAGCCCGGCCACGCCCGGCACGCGCCGGCCCACCGCATAGGCGCAGAGCGTGGCGACCAGGCTGCCGGCGAAGGCCGACGGCGCGGTGATCCAGAAACCGCCGGAAGTCAGCACGATGGCGGCCACCGCACCCAGTGCGCCGCCGGCCGATATGCCGATCAGTCCGGGCTCGGCCAGCGGATTGCGGAACAGCGCCTGCATGGCCGCGCCGGATACCGCCAGGCCGGCGCCCGCCACCAGCGCGAACAGGACCCGCGGCAGGCGGATGTCGATCAGCACGTTGCGCCACAAGGCGTTTTCCGGCGTCGGCGTACCCCACAGCAGGGACGGCAGCTCGCGCAAGGGGATCGCCACCGCGCCGTTGGCCGTGGCGGCCACCACCGCGACCGCCAAGGCCGCGGCGAGCAAGCCCAATGCCAACGGCGCGCTAACGCGCCATGACATGCGCGACCTCCTGCTTGAGCTGGGTCAGCGCCAGCGGCAGGCGCGGCCCCATGCCCAGGATGAGCAGGTCGTCCATGACCACGATCCGCCGTTTTGCGGCGGCCTGCGTGGACGCGATGCCGGGCATGCGCAGGAAGGCCTCCATGCCGCCGCCCGCGTCCAGCGACGCCTGCGTGACCACGATCAGGTCAGGCGCAAGCGCGCCCAAGGCTTCGGCCGACAGAGGCTTGTAGCCCTGCTGGTCTTGCAGCACGTTCACCAGTCCCGCCAAGTGCATGACTTCGTTGGCGGCAGTGTCGCGGCCGGCGCCTTGCGGCGAACCCGTGCGGTTGATCAGCAGCAGCGCCCGCGCGCGCGTCGCGGGCACCGCCTCGGCGCGCGCGAGTTCGCGCGTAACCTCTTCCACCATGCGTTCGCCTGCGGGCGCCACGCCCAAGGCGTCGGCGACGCCGCGGATACGCGACTTGAGCGAGTCCACCGACGGCGCGTCCGACACGGTGACGACCCGCAAGCCGACGTCCGCCAGGCGCTTGAGCGCATCCGGCGGCCCGGCTTGCTCAGACGCCAGCACCAGATCAGGCTTGAGCGACAGCACGCCTTCCACCGGCACGGCCCGGTAGTAGCCCACGCGCGGCAGCTTGGTCGCAGCCTCGGGATAGAGGCTGGAGAGATCGTCTCCCACCAGCTTGTCGCCCTGCCCCAGCTGATACACGATTTCGGTCACGCTGCCGCCCAGGGTCACCACCCTGGCGGGCGGCGCCGCGTGCACGCTGAACGCCAAGGCCCAGCCTGCTGCCACTGCCAGCCATTTTTTCATCGCTTCGTCCTTATGGAATCAGGCCGCCAGGGGCACGCTGCACAGGCTGATCATCAGCTCGCGCCAGCCGGCCAGTTCCGGCTTGCCCGGCTTGCGCTCGCCGAAGAACTGCGCGATCAGGTCGCCCGTGGCCGAATACAGCTCCAGCGACGTGACCCAACCGTCCGAGGTCGGCTTGTTCACCACCCAGGCCGAGGCGATGGCGGTAGTGTCCAGATGCAGGTTGAACTTCGGGTCCAGCACGTTGTACCAGGGGCCGGTGCGGCTCAGCTGCTGCACCGGGCCGGTATGGATCTGGATCATGCCGCGGTTGCCCACGAAGCACATGATGGACAATCCGGACTGCGCCGCGGATTCCAGCATGCGTTCGACGGCGTCGGCCGGCACCTGCTGCGCCAGGTCCTCGCCCGCCGCCGCCAGGGCGGCCAGGCGCGACACCTTGAACTTGCGCAGCAAGGGGAAGAATTCGTGCGTGTCCTGCATGCCCAGCCAGGCCTCGCGCCATTGCGCGCCGTCCTCGACCCGGTCGGCGTCGACGGCGGGAGCATAGTGCTGGGTTTCCGGCCACTGCGCCTCGCCCGCGAACCTGGCGACCAGGGCGTCGTAGGCCGCCGCGTCGGTGGCATCGGTGCGGTATACCTTGTGCACCGCCACGCCCGCGCCGTCGAAGAACTGCAGGCTGTGACGGCCGTCCTGTTCGACCGCCCAGGCCGACTTCCAGGACGTGAAGAAGACGCGCAGGTCGATATCCGGCCCCAGCACCAGGCCTACCGGACCTTTGGCCTGGATGTCCTCATACACGCCGTGACGCTCGTGCACACACCAGTCGTTGCGGGTCAGCGCCATGACCGGACCCAGCGTACCCAGTTCGCGGAAGATCTCCTGGGGCGTGCCGTGCAGGGCCCTGGCCTTGAGGCCACCGCATTCCGCCGCCACCCACTCGGCTTCGGACACGCCCAGCGCCTGCGCCAGATTGCGGGCGCGCAGCTTGGGTTGCGAGGCCGTCAGCGCCTCGTTGCGGGCGCGCAGTTCCTGGGCGCGGGACGTGAAATCGGTATTGCTCATGGTGGGGCCCTCCGGCCGTTGCTAAGGTTTGCGTAGACCGCCGCCGCTCCAGTGTCGACCGGACCGGCGGCGGGTCTGGATCAATACTGGTATGTCAGTGAGACGCGCAGGCTGCGTCCCGGTTCCGTGTACCAATCGACAGGGCGCGGAATGGCGATGGCGCCGGCGGTCGGCACATTGATGGCCTCCCAATACTTCTTGTCGAACAGGTTGAAAACGCCCGCCTGCACCTGCAGGCCCTTGACCGCGACTGGACGCCAATAGCCCATCAGGTCCACCACGCCGTAACCCGGCGCCTGGAAATCGGCATTGGGCGCCGTGGCCGTACCCTCGGGGTACTCGACCTTGTTGCGCTGCAGGGCGGTGGTCAACATCGCATCCACGCCCCAAACATCGCGGCCGTAGCCCAGGCCCAGCACCGCCTTCAGGGGCGCCACCGAGTTCAGGTACTGCCCCGTCCCTTCATCCTTGCCCACGGCCCACGCCAGCGAGCCCCAGGTACGCCATCCCGGCGAAAACTTCCAGTGCGCGCTGGCCTCGGCGCCATAGATGCGAACTTTGGCGCGGTTGACGTTGCCGGTCACGCCCAAGGGATACTGGCCGGCCCAGCCCGGCTGCCACTGCGGCGAGGATGCGTTCAGCGGCACGTTGCCGTCGATGAAATTCTGGTAGCGGTTGTCGAACAACGATACCGCGCCGCCCAGGGAATCGGAACCGATCTTGGCGCCCAGCTCCCAGCCCTTGCTGGTTTCGGGTTTCAGATAGGGATTGCCCACGCGCAGGTAGGTGCCCGGGCCGCCATAGTTGGTGTAGAGCTGCGTCGGGCTGGGCGCTTTGAAACCATAGGCGTACTGCGCGTAGAGGCTGAGCTCGTCCGCAGCCTTCCAGGTGGCCAGCAGCTTGGGCGAGAAGCGGCTGCCGCTGTTGGTCGGCGGCAATGCGCTGGCGTTGGGGTTGCTGTCGTAGGCGGGCGTGGACTGCGGCTTCTGTTCGTAGTGGTCATAGCGCAGCGCCGGCATGATGGTGTAGCGGCCGTCGGCGAAGCTGAATTCGTCCTGCACCCACAGGGCCCATTGATTGCCCTTGGACTGCGGCACGTCGGCCTGGTTGGTGTGCAGCATGTCGCAGAGGCGCGGGCCCATGGGCGCCCGCGTGCCCGGCGGGATCATGGGGCAATTGTCGTAGCCGCCGGAATATTGCTCGGTCTTGTTGCCGTACCACTCCGCACCCGCGGTCCAGAGCTGCGATACGGTCGAGCCTGTCAGGCGTTTCGTGACTTCGGCATTGGCGCCGAACATGGTCTGGCGAATGGAATTGCTGCGGCCATAGGGGCCGCTGGGATAGCCGTAATAGTAGGGATCGCCGGGCCTGGCATAGGCGCGGGAATCGACGCTGCGCACGCCGCTCAGCGAGCTGTCCAGCTGCAAGCGTTGCCAATAGACGACCGCGGTGGCGGTGTCGATCAGGCTGCCTTCGCCGGGCGCCTTGTACGAATAATCGAAGGACACGCGCTGGCGTTCGGTTTCCTTGCGCGTGCTGTTCTCGCCGTAGAGATAGCTGGTGCCGGCGCCCTGCTCGAACATATTGTCGATGTCGGCGTTGCGCTTGAAGTATTCGCCCGTCAGGCCGAAGCGGTGGCCGCCTTCCACGCGCTGCTGCAACTTCAGCAGGAAGCTGCGTTGATCGTAGTCTTCGGGGCTGGGCTCGCTGCGCTTGGAGCCGTAGCCGCCCACGTCGGCACGGTTGTCCAGTGCGTGGCCGTTACGCACGCCGGCCTGCACCAGCCAGAACGTGTTGCTGTGGATCTGGCCCGCCAAGGCGGCGTTGGCGCCCCAGCTGCTGTCGGCCGTGTCGTAGTCGGTCTTGGCCAGCGCGCCGAAAGTCTTGCCGTCGGTCAGCAGATCCGAAGGCTGCAGCGTATACAGGTCGGCAATGCCGGAAATCGCGCCGGAACCGCCGCTGCTGGCGTCGGCGCCGCGCACGATGTCCAGCCGCGACAGGCTGTTGAAGTCCACTGCCTCCAGGCCGCCCTTCAGGCCGCGCGCGCCGTCGTCCAGCCAGGGCAGGCGGATGCCGTCCACGCGCGTCAGCACGCGGTCCTGGTCCAGGCCGCGGATGTTGATGCTGCTGTTCGCCCGGTTGAAGCTCACGCCAGGCTCGGCGCGCCTGCCGAAGTCGGTCCAGTTCCTGACCTGCAACTCGTCCAGGCGCTTGCGGTCGGTGCTGGTTTCCCAGGCTGGCGCGACCGGCGTACCCTCGCCGTCCACCTGAACCGGCGCCAACTGCGTCACGTCCGCGGCCGTCACCGTCTGCAGTACGTAGACCCGGGCGCTGCGCTCCTGTACGCCCAGACCGCTGCCCGCCAGCAAGCGCGCGAAGCCTTCATTCACGGAATAGACTCCGTCCAGCCCTGCCGTGCGGCGTTGCCCCACCAGCGCCGCATCGAACAGCACGGTCACGCCCGCGCTGTCGGCAAAACGCGGCAGCGCCTCGGCCAGCGCCCCTGCGGGGATGCGATAGCCGCGCGCCTGCGTCTGCTGCGCAGGCTGGGCCCATGCGCCGCTTGCGGGCAGCAAGGCCGCGGACATGGCGGCCAGCGCCAGCGCGGCATGCACGGCGACAGCTATGCGGGTCATGCGGCATTGCGGGCCTCGGGCGGGTCGGGAGCCGCTTGCGCGGCTGGCGGATAGGTAAGCCATGGTCGTCCTTTCGATCCAAACGGTGTCGGCATTCGTTTGCCTCTACAGACCATGACCCTCGTGAAATCGAAATCGGACAGCTGGTCCTCCAGTTTTTTGTAACAGCGCGGATTCAGGCCTCGGCGGCTACGCGCGAGGTGATCGTCACCCAGTACGGCGTGCGGTAGCGCACCCGCACCGGCAAGGTCGCGGGCAGCGCCGCCAGCACCGCATCGGTGTCGCGTAGCTGGAATGCGCCCGAGATGCGCAGGTGCGCGGCTTCGGGATCGCAACGCAGGATGCCGGAGCGGTAGCGGCCCAGTTCCGCCGCGAAGGCGTCCAGGCGCATGCGCTTGGCGTGCAGCACGCCGCGCAGCCAGTCGCTGGCGTGCGGATCGGCGGGAGACGGCGGCGACACGCCCTCGGCCGTCAGGCTGCTCTGTTCGCCAGCCTCCAGGCTGACCACGCCGCGCGGATGCGCGGCGCTGCCGACGCGGACCCGCCCTTCCTGCACGCTGACCCGGCACAGCCCGCTTTCCTGGCGCACGCAGAAGCGCGAGGCCTGCGCCTCGATATCGCCCAGGCTGGTGCGAACCACGAATGGGCGCGTCTGCGGCGCCGTGTCGGCCACGGCGTGCACCGCGATCTCGCCCGCGCGCAGACGCAACAGGCGGACGGTGGAGCTGAACATCACGTCGACGGCGCTGGCCGTGTTCAGCAGCAGCGTGGAACCGTCCGCCAAGGCCACTTCGCGCCGCTCGCCCGGCGCGCTGCGATAGTCGGCGGTCCAGTCCAGCGGATCGGCGCGCCAGGC
>NZ_DATCUY010000365.1:0-3661 GCF_036567245.1 Achromobacter sp.
GGCGGCGATCCCGCGCGCGCCATGGCCGCGCCCAGGCACGCGCTGCAACGCAAGCTGCTGGACGGGCTGCGCTTCCTGCTCAAGGAACAGTTGAAGCTGAATCAGCCGGAAGCCTCCGATGGCTGGCTCACTGAGGATGGGCTGTGGCTGGTGAGCAAGACGGTCTCGGACAAGCTGCGCGCGCACCTGCTGTCTCAGGGGATCGATGGCATTCCTGCGAACAACACCGCCGTCTTCAACGTGCTGCAGGACCACGGCATGCTCCAGCCCACCTCAGACGGCAAGGCGGTCTGGCGCGCGACCGTGACCAGTGCAACCGGCTGGTCCTACTCGTTCACCCTGTTGCGCCTCGCGCCCGCGCTGATCTGGAAATCCGGCGAGCGGCCAGCGCTTTTCGCAGGCACGGTGGCGATCGACACGACGCCAGCGGAAACCAACGGCAGTGCACCAGGCACACCGCCCGCGGTCGTGGGGCAGCCGGCACCCGAAGGTCAGGAGACTCCCCCTTGGGAATGCCCTCGCAGCGATACCGCCTTGCCGACTGCGGCCCCGCCCGTGCCCGACGTCATGGAGGACATGCTGGCGATGGTTGGATTGGATGGCACGGCCGACATGGGGAAGGGTGAAGAGCCAGTGGAGAAAGTCCCTGCCCAGCCTGACGTTCCTGCCCCAACCACAGCCGCAGCGTCTCCCTTGCCACTTACCCCTGCGCCTGGACCTGCATCAACTCCAACAGTCGCCATACCATCCGGGGAGCATTTCATGACGTGGCTGCAACAGGGAGTCGCCGCGCGGCGACTCATCATCAACGACGCCAAGGCGCTCGTGCATACGGTGAGCGACACCGCCTACCTGGTCAGTCCCAGCGTGTTCCAGCGCTATGCGTAGGAACATCCCCAGGTGGATGCGCTGGTCAGGCAGGACAAGCAACCGGATTGGCAGTGGGTGCAAAAGCGCTTTTAGAAACTGCAGCTATACCGCAAGCACCCAAATGGCCTGAACATTTGGACCTGTGAAGTCACGGGCCCGAGGAAGTCCCGCCGACTGCATGGCTACCTCCTCGAAAATAGGTCCTTGGTATTCGCCGAAATACCGCCCAACAATCCCTATCTTGCTCTGACTCAGGAAGGGTGACGCGACTCGGGCAGCGACCGTCACCACCGTGTGGCGACGATCAATGCCCCGCGAAGCTGGCAACATTTGGCGAACTAAGCTACTCGGCCCGCGCCAACTCCCGTGCAAGGAACGGAGCGGTTCGGCTGCCAGACTTTCGGGCCACCTGCTGAGGGGAACCCGCCACCACGATGCTGCCGCCGGCAGCGCCCGCGCCTGGCCCTACGTCGATCACCCAGTCGGCCTGGGCCACCGCACGCATGTCGTGCTCGATCATCACTACGGTATTGCCGGCATCGACCAGGCGCTGCAACTGCACCAGCAGCCGGTCGGCATCCGACGCATGCAGCCCGGTGGTCGGCTCGTCGAGGACGTACAGGCTTCGGCCGCGCTGGCTGCGCTGAAGCTCGGTCGCCAGCTTGATGCGCTGCGCCTCGCCACCGGAAAGCTCAGTGGCCGGTTGCCCCAGGCGCAGATAGCCCAGTCCGATGTCGCGCAGCAGTTGCAGGGGCCTTGCCACCGCGTCTTCACCCGCGAAGAATTCGCTGGCCTCGTCCACGGTCATCTGCAGCACCTCGGCGATGTTGCGCCCGTTCCACTGCACCTTCAGCGTGGCCTCGTTGTAGCGCGCGCCATGGCAGGTCGGGCACGGCGCGTACACGCTAGGCATGAACAGCAGTTCCACGCTAACGAAACCTTCGCCCTCGCAAGTCTCGCAGCGCCCCTTGGCGACGTTGAACGAGAACCGTCCGGCATCATAGCGGCGGCGTCGAGCATCGGGCGTGGCGGCGAACAGCTTGCGCACATGGTCGAACAGACCCGTGTAGGTAGCCAGGTTCGACCGCGGCGTGCGCCCGATCGGCTTCTGGTCAACCTGCACCAGGCGCTGTATGGCGTCCACGTCGCCCGCCAGATGGCCGCCGGTCGCTTCGACCACTGCCGGCCCTTCGCTGGTGGCGCTTTCGGCGGCATCGTCTTCAGGCTCGTGGCCCAGGTGCAGCAGCATCAATTCCGGCAGGGCCTGCGCGATGAGGCTGGATTTGCCGGAGCCAGAGATGCCGGTAACGGCTGTCAGCACGCCCAGCGGAATGCGCGCATCCACGCCATGCAGGTTATGGCGGTGGATGCCCTGCAGCTCCAACCAGCCGGTCGCTTCGCGTGCTCGGCTTCCGGGTGCGGGAATTTCGTCAAACAGGTAACGTGCAGTACGCGATTCGGCAATCTTGCGCAGGCCATCCGGCTCGCCGCTGTAGAGCACGCGGCCGCCACGCTCCCCGGCATCCGGCCCGACATCCACGAGCCATTGCGCGCGGCGCATCAGGTCCAGGTCGTGCTCCACCACAAACACCGAGTTGCCCGCGTCGCGCAGCCGGTCGAGTGCATCGTACAGGGCCTGGCTGTCGGAGGGATGCAGGCCCGCCGAGGGTTCGTCAAGTACGTACACGACGCCGAACAGCAGGGAACTTAATTGCGTGGCCAACCGCAAGCGTTGCAACTCGCCGGCCGAAAGCGTCGGCGTGGCCCGGTCCAGCGTCAGGTAGCCCAGGCCTAGCTCGCGCAGTTGGCGCAGGCGCGCCATCACACCTCCAGCCAGGCGCTGTGCGGCGAGGCGCTTTTCTTCCGACAGCGCGGAGGTACGGCGCACGTCGGGCGATACCGCATGGACCGCACGGCCGGTGGCAGCGCGTTCGGCACGCTCGCGCCGGGTCGCTTCCTTGTCCGTAGCCGCACCCGCTGCATGGGCGCGGAAATCGCCCTGTGCGATGGGTTCGAGCAATGCCGCCAAGTGGTCCAGCGGCATCTGCATAAACGCGCCGATGTCCACCCCAGCGAAGGTGACCGACAGCGCTTCGGGCTTGAGCCTCTTGCCGTGGCAGGTGGGGCACGGCTTGCCCTCCATGAACCGGGATACGCGCTTTCTCATCAGCGCGCTCTGGGTATTGGCGAAGGTGTGCAACACATACCGCCGGGCGCCGGTGAAGGTGCCCATGTAGCTCGGCTCCATCTTGCGTTTGAGCGCGGTGCGGGTTTCGGCAGGCGTGAAACCGGCGTACACCGGCACCGTTGGTGTTTCCTCGGTGAACAGAATCCACTCGCGATCCTTTTTCGGCAGGTCCTTCCACGGCCGGTCAACGTCGTAGCCCATGCTGACCAGGATGTCGCGCAGGTTCTGGCCCTGCCAGGCGGGTGGCCAGGAAGCAATCGCCCGCTCACGGATGCTCAGGGAGGGGTCGGGCACCATGTTCGCCTCGGTCACCTCGTACACATGACCCAAGCCGTGGCAGGTCGGGCACGCCCCCTGCGGCGTGTTCGGCGAAAAATCCTCGGCGTACAGCATCGGCTGGTTGGCGGGATAGGCGCCGGCGCGCGAATACATCATCCGCACCAGGCTGGACAGGGTGGTCACACTGCCCACGGAGGAACGCGCATTGCTGGACCCCCGCTGCTGCTGCAGCGCCACCGCTGGTGGCAGGCCGTCGATCGCATCTACGTCCGGCACGCCCGCCTGGTCGATCAGGCGCCGTGCATAGGGGGCCACCGACTCAAA
>NZ_DATCUY010000366.1:0-3050 GCF_036567245.1 Achromobacter sp.
CGGACGCGGCCGCCTTCGCGGCAGCCTCCCGCGCCCAGCCCCACGCCCTCGTCTGCGGCGCGCCTGTCTATGGCGACGACGTGCCGCGCAGCCGCCTCTACGGCCGCTGGCTGACGCGCGTGTGGGTCTGGATCAATACGCTTTCGCTCGACATCCCCGACGCCATGTGCGGCTTCCGCGTCTACCCGCTGGCCCGGGTGTTGCCCGTGATCGACGGCGCGCAAGTGGGCCGTCGCATGGATTTCGATATCGCCGTCCTGGTGCGGCTGCATTGGCGCGGCGCGGCGATGGTGTGGCTGCCGACGCGCGTGGCCTACCCGGAAGGCGGCATCTCCCACTTCAAGGGACTGCGCGACAACCTGCTGATCAGCCGCATGCATGCCCGCCTCTTCTTCGGCATGCTGGCGCGCTCGCCCGCCCTGCTGTGGCGGCGGCTTGCCGGAGGCCCGCGCCCATGAGCGCCGCCGATCAGCATTGGGCCGACCAGCCCGAGCGCGGCAGCGCCGTGCTGATGCGCCTGACCGCCTGGGCGGCGCGCACCCTGGGACGCCGCCTAGTGGCGCCCGTGGTCTGGATAGTCGTGCTGTATTTCTATGTCTTCGGCGGCCGCGCCCGGCGCTCGATCGCGGCCTACCAGCGCCGGCTGGCGCAATCCGGAACGCTGGCCGAACCGCTGCCGCGCCGCATGCCCGTCTACCGTCAGTACCTCGCGTTCGCCAACGCCATCCTGGACAAGCTGGATGTCTGGCAGGGCAAGATCACGATGGCCAACCTGGACATCTCCGATCCCGACGGCCTGCACGCGCAGATGGGCAGGAACCGCGGCCAGATCCTGGTCGGCTCGCACCTGGGCAATATCGAGGTCTGCCGCGCACTGGCGGAACAAAGCGGCACCTTGCATCTCAACGTGCTGGTCCACGACAAGCACGCGGCCCATTTCAGCCGCCTGCTGCATGAGGCCGGCGGCGGACTGCGCATGATCCAGGTCAGCGAGCTGGATGCTCCCGCCATGCTGGACCTGGCGCAGCGCCTGGACCGCGGCGAATGGCTGGCCATCGCTGGCGACCGCGTGCCGCTGCAGGGCGACCGCTGCACGCCCGTGGATTTCATGGGCGCCACCGCCCTGCTCCCGCAAGGTCCCTGGCTGCTGGCCGGACTGCTGCGCTGCCCCGTCAACCTGCTGTTCTGCACGCGTCACGGCGCGCGCTACCGCGTGGCGATGGAACGCCTGTCCGACGGCATCGAATGGACGCGCGCCACGCGCCAGGCCCGGATCGCCGAGCTGGCCCAGCGCTATGCCTGCCGGCTAGCCGCGCACTGCCGCCTGGCGCCGCTGCAATGGTTCAACTTTTATCCTTTCTGGAAAGACGATGCGTAAACGGGGCGTCATCGGCGCTGAAGTCGAAATCCGCGTGCCCTTCTTCGACGTCGACTCGCTCCACGTTGTCTGGCACGGCCACTATGTGAAGTACCTGGAGCAGGCCCGCTGCGAACTGCTGGACCGGCTGGGGCACAACTACGACGCCATGCGCGCCAGCGGCTACGCCTGGCCGGTAATCGATCTGCACCTGCGCTATGCGCAGCCCGCGCAGTTCGGCCAGCGCCTGCTGGTGCGCGCCGAACTGGTGGAATGGGAACACCGCCTGAAGATCAACTACCTGATCCTGGACGCCGCCAGCGGCCGGCGCCTGACGCGGGCCACGTCCGAACAGGTGGCGGTCTGCATCCAGACCCGCGAAATGCAGCTGGCCTCGCCCGCTGCGCTGGTCGACGCCGTAAAGCGCAAGCTGCAATCAATGGAGACGCCGGCATGAAGCGCCGCTTGGTTTTCGTGCGCCGCCTGTGCGCCCTGCTGGCCCTGTCGCTGCTGCCCTTTGCCGCCAGCGCCTTCGACCTGGCCGATCTGCAGCGGCAGCTGAGCGCCACGCCCGTGGTGCGCGGCCACTTCGTGCAGCAGAAATTCCTGCGCTCGCTGCCGCAGCCGCTGACCAGCCGTGGCGACTTCACCCTGGCGGCGGGCAAGGGCCTGCTGTGGCTGCTGCGCACGCCGATCGCGCAGGACCTGCGCATCAACGCCAACGGCATCTTCCGGCGCGACGAAGCCGGCAAATGGCAGGCCCTGCCGCAGCATTCCGGCGCCGGCCGCGAGAACCGGCTGTTCCTGTCGGTGCTGGCGGGAGACACCGCCGGACTGCGCGAGAACTTCGACCTGACGCTCACCGGTCAGGCAGATGCATGGCAGCTGCTGCTGACGCCGCGTTCGGTCCTGCTGCGCCAGATCTTCGACAACATCCAGATCAACGGCGGCGCGCTGGTGGACCGCATCGAACTGCGCGAGACGCAGGGCGACCGCAGCGTGCTGCAGATGACGGATGCGCAAGCCGCGCAGGCCCTGAGCGCCGAGGAGCAACGTGCGTTCGCCGATTGAGCGCTGGCTGCCACGGCTGTTCAAGCTGGGGCTGCTGCTGATCCTCTGCGCCGGCGCCTGGCAAAGCCGCCACGGCTGGCCGGTGTCGGCCAACCTGATGGAGCTGGTGCCGCAAGCCGGCGCCGACGCCACCCGCCAACTGGCCGAGGCCCGCATCCAGGAACCCTTGTCGCGCCAGCTGATCGCGCTGGTCGCCGCGGATTCCGGCGCGGACTCCGTCACGCCCGCACGCCTGCTGGCGCAGCGCTGGACGGACAGCGGCCTGTACTCCTCGGTGCAGGTGGAACTGCAGGTCGACGTGGCCGCGCTGCGCGCGCAATTGATATCGGGCCGTCTGGCCATGTTACCCGCGGCGGACCGGCGCCAGCTTGAGACCGACCCTGCCGCCTACGCCCAGCGCCGCGCACGCGAACTATCGGACCCGTTTTCGTCCTCCGGCCTGGTGCCGGTGGACCAGGACTGGCTGGGCCTCACGCGCCGCGCCGAACAGGCGCTGCGCCCCGGCGGCGCCGTGCAGTACGACATGGGCACGGGCACGCTGCAAGCCGAACACGGCGGCAGGCGCTGGGTGCTGGTGCGCGCGGAAACCCGCGGCGACGCCTTCGACGCCGCAGCTCCCCAG
>NZ_DATCUY010000367.1:0-1839 GCF_036567245.1 Achromobacter sp.
GCTGGCCGGCGCGGTGGTCGAGTTCGGCACGCGCGGTTTGCAAATGCGGCCGGCCCTGAGGCTGGACCAATGGCTGCGTTTCAAGGCCCCCGCCGCGCCTGACGCGGCGCGCGATGCGCAGCTGCGCGCGGACCTGGTCGATGCCTTCGTGCCCGTGTCCAGCGTCTGGCGCCGCAATGTGGTGGCCCACGGCCTGCAGATCACGCGCCAGGCCATCGCCGGCCTGGCCGCGTGGTGATTTCTCCCTTCATCCCTTCTTCAAGAAACTCATGAAAGCCATTGTCTTGCGTGAACACGGCGGCAGCGACAAGCTGCGCCTGGAAACCGAATTCCCCGATCCCGTCGCCGGTCCCGATGACGTGGTCATCCGCGTCCAGGCTTCGTCGCTGAACTACCACGACGTCTTCACCCGCCGCGGCATGCCCGGCATCAAGCTGCCCTTTCCCGTCATCATCGGCCTGGACGTGGCCGGCGTGGTGGTGCAGACCGGCGCCAACGTGCGCGACTGGAAGGCGGGCGACCGCGTGCTGGTCGATCCGATAGACCGGGTCGACGGCGGTCTGGTGGGCGAGACCATCCACGGCGGCCTGGCCGAACTGTGCCGCGTGCCGGCGCACCAGCTGCTGCGCCTGCCCGACGAAGTCAGTTTCGACCAGGCGGCGGCGCTGCCCGTGGCCTACGGCACCGCCCTGCGCATGATGAACCGCATCGGCCAGGTCCGGCCCGGCGAAAAAGTCCTGATCCTGGGCGCCAGCGGCGGCGTGGGCGTGTGCGCCGTGCAACTGGCCAAGCTGGCCGGCGCCGAAGTCATCGCCTGCGCCGGCAGTCCCGAAAAGGCCGAGACGCTGCGCGCCCTGGGCGCCGACCACGTCATCCTGTACACCGAAGAAGACTTCCTCAAGGCGGTCCAGGAACGCTTCGGCAAACCATCACGCCGCCGCTCCGGCAAGCCCGGCGGCGTGGACGTGGTGGTCAACTTCACCGGCGGCGACACCTGGGTCAAGTCCTTGCGCTGCCTGCGCCTGGGCGGCCGCCTGCTGACCTGCGGCGCCACCGCGGGCTTCGACCCCAAGGAAGACCTGCGCTACATCTGGACCTTCGAGCTGCAGATCCGCGGCTCCAATGGCTGGGAGCGCGAGGACCTGCACGAGCTGCTGGCGCTGGTGCGCGACGGCCGGCTGCAGGTTCACGTGGACCGCAAGTGGCCATTGGAGCAAGGCGCAGAAGCGTTGGCCTCGCTGGAAGATCGCAAGATCGTCGGCAAAGTGCTGGTGTCGGCATGAGCGCGAATCCAAAAGCGCCCCCCGCCACCCTGGACGCGGCGGCGATCCAGGCCAAGTTCGACGATTCGCCGTTCATCGCCTGGCTGGGCTTATCAGTGCGCGACGTGAACCATGATCAAGGCGAACTGACCGTACTGGCCCCCATGCGCCCGGAATTCGAGCGCGGCGCGGCCAGCGGCCAATGGCATGGCGGCCCGCTGGCCGCCGTGATCGACACCGTGGGCGATTTCGCCGTGGGCATGTTGCTGGGCCGCGGCCTGCCGACCATCAACTTCCGCGTCGACTATCTGCGTCCGGCCGTGAACACCGCGCTGACCGCCGTGGCCCGCGTGCGCCGCAACGGCCGCAGCGTGGGCGTGGCCGACGTCGACCTCTACAACGACCAGGGCGCGCTGGTGGCCATCGGCCGCGCCACCTACGCCACGCTCAGCCAGGGCTGAGCGGACTCTCATCCGAACGCAAGGACACACATCATGACCACCGCGCAGCGCCCCGGACGGCGCGCCTTCCTGACCCGTACCGCCGCGGGCGGCCTGGCCGCCGGCCTGGGCATCGC
>NZ_DATCUY010000368.1:0-11979 GCF_036567245.1 Achromobacter sp.
AGGCGCGCAGCAGCCATGACGAGCTGGAGCGGCGCGCCTACGAAGCGCAGGCGGCGTTGGCCGGCCATCGTCCCGAACTGGTCGAGCAGGACGTCCAGCGCTACGAGAAGTCCGCCGCCATCGAGCGCGATGCGCAACACAAGCGCCACGGCGAAATCCTGCAACTGCAGGGCAAGCTGGACCAGGCGGGCGCCCAGGGGCTGGGCGAACGCCTGTCCGAAGCCGAGGCCGCGTGCGAACGGCTGGAACGGCGGCGCGGCGACTTCGCCCGGCGGGCGGCCGCCCTGGAACTTTTGCAGAAGCTGCTGGCGGACAAGCGCGCCGCCGCCACCCAGCGCCTGCAGGCGCCGCTGGCGCGCAGGCTGAACCACTACCTGGCCTTGCTGTTCCCCGAGGCCGACTTGAGGTTGGACGAAGCCTTGCTGCCCATGGCGCTGCGCCGCGCCGGCGGCGAGGACCTGCTGTCCGCGCTCAGCTTCGGCACGCGCGAGCAGTTGGGCATCCTGGCCCGCTTCGCCTACGCGGACTTGCTACGCGAAGCAGGGCGGCCGACGCTGCTGCTGCTGGACGACGCGCTGGTCCACACCGACGACGCGCGGCGCGACTTCATGAAGCGCGCGTTGTTCGACGCGGCCACGCGCCACCAGATCCTGATGTTCACCTGCCATGGCGAAGCGTGGCGCGACATGGGGGTGGAGCAGCGCCGCATCGCTTGACCAAGTTGCACGCAGACGGTAGGCTACGCCCCATGCCTGATCACACGCTCCTCGCCGACTTCGCATCCGCTGCTTCCGCAGCCGATGAGCGCGCGCGCGTGTCGTCCCGGCACTCCGCAGTTTCCCCCGGTTTTTCTCCTGTCGTGTCCACGGTGGTATCGCCGCCGGTCGCGCCGCCTTGCGGCGTGGTCTCGGGCGCTTACCCGCCTTCCGCGGTCGTCGTCGGCTGACGCCGTCCGCAACGCGACTCCAGTCCCTTCCCCTGCAGATTTGCCAGACGTCTTGATGCGTATTGCATCCGTCTAGCGCACGCTTGCGTGCGCCTGCGCGGGCGGAGCCGGAGCCTGTTAATACCCCGACAGGTAGAAACCTCATGTCTTTCGATAGAACCGCGTGGACCTCCTATGGCTCCACTTCCTTGTTCGTGCTGCTGTGGAGCGGCGGCGCGATTTTCGCCAAATGGGGGCTGTCCCACGCCTCCGCGTTCGGCTTCCTGCTGCTGCGCTTCATCCTGGCTCTGGCCGTACTGCTGCTGATCTGCGTATGGCGGCGACGCTGGCTGCCCGCGCCAGGCACGCGCCTGACCGTGGCGGCCACGGGCCTGATGCTCATCGGCGGCTACTCCATCTGCTACCTGCTGGCGTTGGACCACGGCATCACGCCGGGAGTGCTGGCCACGCTGCTGGGCGCGCAGCCCATCCTGACGCTGGCCGTGATGGAAAGGCGCTATTCATGGCCGCGCCTGGCCGGCCTGTTTCTCGCCTTGTGCGGGCTGGTGATGGTGGTCTACCAGAGCATAGGCATGGCGCGCTTTTCCGCGGCCGGCATGGTCTATGCGCTGGCCGCGCTGCTCTGCATGACCAGCGGCGCGATGCTGCAGAAGCGCTTGCGCCAGACGCCCATGGACGTCATGCCGCTGCAATACGTGGTCAGCCTGGCGCTGTGCCTGCTGTTCGTTCCGTTCCAGCCTATCCATGTGGAGTGGGTGACGGGCTTCGTTTTACCGCTGATCTGGATGGGGCTGGTGATATCCGTCGGCGCGACCCTGCTGTTCTACCGCATGATCCAGGCCGGCAATCTGGTCAACGTCACCAGCCTGTTCTATCTGGTCCCGGCCGGCACCGCAGCCCTGGATTACCTGATCCTGGGCAACCGCCTGTCGGCGCTCAGCCTGGGCGGGATGGGGGCGATCCTGCTGGGACTGATGCTGGTGCTGCGCAGCCCGGCGCCGCAGGCGAAAGCTGCATAGAGGCGATCGCAGCCGCTTGATGCTGGCGCTCTGCGGGCGGACTGGGGTCCGCCTGCGGAGCCTCCTCATTACATCCCGGGTTTTCCCCAGGTATCGAAGAAAAATACCAAGTAGTATGTTCTCGTTCAACTCACTAAATACTGATTAGTATGTTGCTGGAGACAACGATGTCCGTGATCTGGAATCCCTCACTCAACCCGGAAGCATGCGCCTGGCGGGACAAGGCCGCCGAGCTGACGTCGCGGGCCTTTGCGCCCGTCGCCGCCGCGATCGACCGGGATCAGCGTTACCCCGTGGAACACCTGGCGCCTTTGCGGGAAAGCGGGATTTCCGGCCTTTTTATTCCGGCCGAATATGGTGGCGCAGGCGCATCGCTGACCTCGCTGGTCGCGGTGGTGGAGACCGTGGCCCAGGGCTGCGCCTCCACGGCCGCCATCCTGGCGGCGCTGTCGCTGGGCGCCTTCCCGGTCATCCTGGGAGGTTCAGCCGAACAGAAGATGGTGCTGCTGGGCGGCTTGGCGCGTGATGGCCATGCGGTCAATTTCGCCCTGAGCGAGCGCGGCGCGGGTTCGGATGCGGCGGCCCTGTCGACCACGGCGGTGCCTGAAGGCGATGGCTGGCGCATCCGGGGGGAAAAGTGCTGGCTGGGTAACGGCGGGCATTCGCGCTATTTCATCGTGTTCGCACGCACGGGCGAGGCGGGCGCGCGCAACAACATCAGCGCATTCGTGGTCGACCGCGACGCGCCTGGCGTAGTGGTGGACCACTACGAAGACAAGATGGGCATACGCGGCACTACCACCACGAACTTGAAAGTGGACACTTGGGTCGGCGCGGAAAGCGTGGTCGGGGCGTTGGGAGAAGGGCTCAAGCTCGCGCTGGCGACGCTGAGCATCGGCCGCGTGGTGGTGGCCGCCCAGGCCAACGGCATTGCCCTGTGCAGCTATGCCGAAGCGCGGGACTTCGCGGTGCAGCGCCAGACCTTCGGGCGCAGCATCATCGACCACCAGGGCGTGGGCTTCAAGCTGGCCGATGCGGCCACCGCGTTGTCGTCGTCGCGGATGATGACCTACGAGGCCGCGCGGGCCTACGACGCGGGGCAGGACATCGGCACGCTGGGCGCGATGGCCAAGCTGTTGGCCAGCGAAACCTCGCACAGCGTGGTGGACGACGCGATGCAGATCCTGGCCGGGCGCGGCTATGTAAAGCCCAGCGCGGTGGAGCGCTGCTACCGCGACCAGCGCATCACCGAAATCTACGAAGGCACCTCCGAAATCCAGCGCGTGGTCCTGGCCCGCGCCATCAAGAAAAGCGCCGGCGCGGCCGCGCAACGCTAGGAACATCATGAAAGCCAAGACCGTTATTCCTTACGACGAAATGCCGCTGCGGCAGGTGGAACTGCTGGACGCCGCCGCGCAGGCCTTCACCGAAATGGGATTCGCCGCGACGACGATCGATTCGGTCGCCGACCTGATCGGCGTGACGAAAGGCAGCGTCTATTACTACTACCGCAGCAAGACCGACCTGTTCTTCGCCGTGCACCGGCGCGCCATGCAATTGAACCTGGATGCGCTGACGCCGCTGGCCGAGGACGCTGCCGCGTCGCCGCCGCAGCGGCTGTGGAACATGGCCCATGCCCACACCCATCTGATGATGGCGCATCTGCCATACCAGCGCGTCACGGTGCAGGGCGTCGAGCTGCATCTGGCCGGACGCACCACCGCGGGCCAGCGCGCCGAACTGGAAGAGCTGGTGCGGCAGCGCGACCGCTACGAGTCCTTGTTCCGCAGCGTGATCGAGGCGGGCATGGCGGCGGGCGACTTCCGGCGCGGCCCCCCGGCCTTGCAGGTCAAGCCGCTGCTGGGCGCCTTGAACTGGACCACCATGTGGTATCGCCCGAGGACCGGGGAATCGGAGGCGGATCGCGAGGCCATTGCGCGCGACATCGCCGACTTCGCCGTCGCGTCCATGCAATCCCTGCTGCCCGGTTCCGTGGCGGTTCCCACCGGAGTGAATGGCCATGCATGATATGCAATCCGAGGAGCGCGGTTGGCGCGCGGTTTCCGAGTGGTACCACGCGTTCTTCACGGGCATGGTTCTGTCGGCCGTGACCCGCCGCGGCACGGCGCGCGCGGCGGAGCTGGTCTACGAGATCTTCTGCCGCCAGCGCAACGAGCGCTTCCTGCCGGGCCTGAAGAAGCTGGGCATCGCGCATCTGCCACCCGCCGTCGCGGCGGCGCAGTATCACTATCTGTCCAACCATATCGGCGGCGTGGCGGTGCAGTACATGCACGAGTCCGACCGCAAGGCCTGGATACGCTATTCCGCGCCGCGCTGGATCTGGTCGGGCACCGCGCTATGCGCGATACCGTCGGAGGTGTCGCGCGCCATGCTGGCGGGTTGGCACGCGCAGAATGGCGTCTCGCTCAACAACCCGCGGCTGGGCTTCGTATGCACCAAGCAGGCCGTCGACGGCCAATCCGGCCTCGAGGGCTATTACTACGAATACGACCGCGACCTGCAGCCGCATGAACGCCTGCGCTTTTGTCGCAATGAGGATGCGCCCGATTTCGATGCCGCGGCCGCGCCCACGCTGCCCACCGCGGATTGGCCCGCGACGCGCCTGGCCAAGGCCAGCCGCAACTACGCCATGGAGTACGTGCGCAGCGCCTTGCCCGTGGCCGTGAACCTGTGGGGCCCCGAGGAAGCGGCCGGCCTGCTGCACCTGACCGGACGAATGATAGGCATGCAGTTCTATCACCAGACCGCGCAGGCGCTGGGCGTGGCGCAGGATGCCTCCGCCTTGCAGTTCGGGCGCTTCATGGCGGCGCTGGCGCAAGCGCAGGGCGATGCCTGCGAGCTGGTCGAAACCCCGGACGGCGTGCGCGTGACGCAACGGGGCTGGAACCTGATGGACGGCGTGGCCGATGCCCACCCCTGCGTGGCGCAAGCCTGGAACGGCCTGCTTGAGGGGGCGCTGGATGCGCACAACCATCGGCTCGCCCTGCGCATGAGCACGCGGGCGGGCGCACAGGGCAGGGAATTCAGCTGGCTGATCGCCCGCGCCACGGCCTGAGCCCTGAAACGGAAAGGAGACAGACATGCATAGCAGCGATGCCGGCGGCGCACTGGCCGGCCTGCGCGTGATCGACGCGTCGCGCGTCCTGGCAGGGCCGTTCTGCGGCCAGATGCTGGGCGACCACGGCGCCGACGTGATCAAGATCGAGTCGCCGGAGGGCGATGAATGCCGCGGCTTCGGCCCTCCGTTCGTGGATGGCAGTTCGGCCTATTTCCGCGCCGTGAACCGCAACAAGCGCAGCATGGTGCTGGACTTGAACAACGAGGCCGGACGCGAGACGTTCTGGCAATTGCTCGAAACCGCCGACGTGCTGATCGAAAACTTCAAGGCCAGCACGCTGCGCAGCTGGGGCGTGGCCGAACCGTCCGCCATCACCGAGCGCTTTCCGCGGCTGGTCCATTGCCGCATCACGGGTTTTGGCGACGATGGTCCGCTGGGCGAATTGCCGGGCTACGACGCCGCGGTGCAATCCATGGCCGGCCTGCTCAGCATCAACGGCGAGGCGGGCGGCGAACCCTTGAGGCTGGGGGTGCCGGTGGTCGATCTCACCACCGGCATGAATGCCGCGATTGCCGTGTTGCTGGCGCTGCAGGCCCGCCATCGCACCGGGCGCGGGCAGATGGCCGACGTGTGTCTCTACGATTCCGCCGTGTCCGTGGCGCATCCGTTCCTGGCCAATTACCTGGCCTCGGGCAATACGCCGCGGCCCAGCGGTAACGGTCATCCCAACATCGTGCCCTACAACGTCTACCAGACCCGGACTTGCCCTTTGTTCATCGCGGTGGCCAATGACCGTCTGTTTGCCAAGCTGTGCGGGCAGCTGGGCATGGCCGAGATGGCGCAGGACGAGCGCTACAAGTCCAACGGGCAAAGAGTGGTCAATCGCGACGAGGTGGACGCGGCCCTGGCCCAGGCATTCGCGCAGGTCGACGGAGACGCGTTCGGCAAGCAACTGTTGGCGCAGAACGTGCCCGCCGCGCCCATCCTGGACATGGCGTCGGTGGCCGCCGCCGCGCATACCGAGCACCGCCAGATGGTGGTCCGGCGTGACGACTACCACGGGCCGGGCATACCGATAAAGCTGTCGGACACTCCCGCAGCCATACGCCGAGGCCCGCCGCGCTTGGGCGAGATGAATGCGACGACACCGCCATCAGAGCGGTAGCGCATAGATAGCAGTACCCATAAAACCAGGAGACAAAACCATGAAAACGATTCGATTCGCGCTGTTGGCGTGCGCCGTGTTGGGCCTGTCCGCGCAAGGCGCGGCGCAGGCCGAAAGCTATCCCGGCGACAAGCCCATCAAGATCGTCGCGGCCTTTTCGCCAGGAAGCGCCACCGACACCAGCGCCCGCATCATCGCGGAAGAGCTGCGCCGCGACTTGAAGGCCAACGTGATCGTCGAAAACAAGCCTGGCGCCCAAGGCTTGATCGGCACTGAGTACGCGGTGCGTTCGCCGGGCGACGGCTATACCCTGACGATCTCCAGCAGTTCCCTGAACTCCATCAATCCTGGCCTGTTCAAGAACCTGCCCTACGACGCGCAGAAGGACTTCAGCCACGTGTCGCGCCTCACCACCATGCCCATGCTGCTGCTGGTGCGCGCCGATGGTCCGTACCAGGACCTGGCCTCGTTCGTGAAGAAGGCTGCCTCGGGTTCCTTGAACTACGGCTACGGTTCGCCCGGCGGGCAGGTCGGCGCGGCCGCCTTCAATCGCATCGCGGGCGTGCGCGCCGAAGGCGTGCCCTACAAGAGCCAGCCGCCGGCGCTGACGGACCTGGCGGGAGGGCAGGTCGATTACGTGATGGCCGACCTGTCGGTCGCGACGCCGCTGCTGCGCGGCGGCAAGCTGCGGGCGCTGGCCATCAGCACGGAGCGCCGGCTACCGGATTTTCCGGACGTGCCGACGTTCGCCGAGACGGGCTACCAGGATTTTGACCTGGTGGTCTGGGTCGGCTTGGCCGGTCCTGCCGGCATTCCTCAACCGATCCTGGAGCGCTTGAACAAGGCAGTGAACGACGCGCTGGCGCGGCCCGAGGTGCAGCAGAAGTTTGCCGCCCTGGGCATGACGGCGGCGCCGAACACGCAGGCGCAGCAGCAGGCTTTCGTGCAGGCGCAACTGGGCACCTGGGGCCGGCGCATGCAGGAAGCGAACATCAAGCCAGAGTAGGCGGCGTTGCGCCAGGGCAGCCGCTATGCGTAGGCGGCGCTGTCCTGGTCGTGCCAGTGCCCGCTGACCAACTGTTCGGGCCGGCTCTGCGCCACGACCCGCGCGCAGGCGGCCCAGGCGTCCAGGCGCACGCTCAGGCCGGCGTAGATGCCGTGGCCCGCGCCCGCTTCGATGATGCCTTCGGCCTGCACGCCTTCACCCGCGCGGATCGCACCTTCGGCGCGGATGTCCTCGCCGGCGATCAGGCCCCAACCGGAGGCGAGGTGCTCGCCGCACTGGATGGAGCCACCGGCCTGGATGCCGCAGGCCGCGTCTATTTCCTTTTCGGCGCGCACGTCGCCGCCGGCCTTGATGCCTTGGCCGCATTTGATCGCGCCTTGCGTCTGCACGTCCTGTCCGGCATGCAGGTGGCCGGTCACGGCCAGGTCCTGGCCGGCGCAGATGTCCCATTTGGCGCGGACGTTGCCGCCGCAATCCAGGCGGGTGGCGATCTCGATGCCCCAGTCGGCCATGACGTCGCCGCCCGCGCGGATGTTGCCGCCGCTGGCGATGGTGGCGCCGGCGGTGATGTTCTCGCCCGCCTGGATGGTCTCGCCGGCGCGGATGCCGCCGCCGGTGACGATGCTGCGCCCGGCGCGCACCACGCTGTCCACATTGATGCCCATGCGTACTTCCAGGGTGCCGGCAAAGACGATGGCGTTGGCGTCGACCGAATCCAGCCGCAGCACGGCGTCGGTGGGGCCGAACTGGTCCAGCAGCCAGCAGGCGTCGCTGACGCGGCCGTCGGCGACCAAGGCGTCAAGCACGGCCTGGTAGTCTCCTTGCCCGTTGTGGTCGCGGATGAACCATTTGTAGCCGCCCGCGCAGGGGTTCTTGGCTTTGACGAAATTCTTGGTGAGTTGCATGGCGCTTGGTATAGGTCGGTGCGTGGCCTGGCCGAAAGCCTCCGGCGGCTTGCGGATAAAGAGACGAGGCTTGGGGCCCGGCCACGCGGCAGGGCTGGCGCCGGCCAGCAGCAAGGCTGCGGAAAGCGCGGATGTGCGCAGGCAGCCGGCGGCGGGCCGGGATAAGGCTCAGGAAGGGGAAAAGCGGGCGATTAGCCGGGCTTGGAGCGGGCGTAGGCGGAGCGCGCGGCGACTTCCTGCGAGCTCAACAGGGTCGAGCGCAGGGCGCAAAGCGCGCAGGCGGCGCAGGGGATGGGAGAAAAATGGGATCGCACGGTCGCACATGCTACCACCGGGGCGATTGCAGTCAAGGCCGGGCCTCGAGAAAGCACGCCTGCCGGAAATGCGCGGGTAACAGGAAAAGAGCCGGCCTGGGAAGGCCGGCTCTCGGGTATGGCCGGCCCCGAAGACGGGCCGGCGCGGTGCCGTGGACGATCAGTTGGTCGACTGGATGTTGCGTTCCTTGGCGATGCGCTGGCGCAGCTCCAGCTCACGCTTGATCTGGGCGGCGTACTCGGCAGGCGTGTTGCCATCCACCAACGAGCCGCCGTCAGCCAGGCGCTGCATGATCTTCGGATCCTTGAGTGCCTTGACGGTCGCGTCATGGATGCGGTCGATCACGGCCTGCGGCGTGCCGGCGGGCGCGACCAGGCCGTACCAGGCCATGTTGTCCATTTCCGGCAGGCCGCCTTCGGAGAAGGTGGGCACGTCCGGCAGTGCCGGCAGGCGCTTGGGCGCGGCCACGGCCAGGGCGCGCAGCTTGCCGGCCTGGATGTGGGGCATGGACGAGGGCAGGTTGTCGAACTGGGCATTGACCTGTCCGGCGATCACGTCGTTGAGGGCCGGGCCCGAGCCGCGGTAGGGCACGTGCACCATGTCGGTCTTGGTCAGCGACTTGAACAGCTCGCCGTCCAGGTGGCCGATGCCGCCCGCGCCCGAGGAGGCGTAAGCGTATTTGCCGGGGTTGGCCTTCAGCAGGGCGATGAACTCGGCCAGGGTCTTGGCTGGCACGGCCGGGTTGACCGTCAGCACGTTGGGGACGTTCACCATATTGGTGATGGGGGCGAAGTCCTTCAGCGGGTTGTACGGGTTCTTGGGGTTGGTGGCCGGATTGGTGGCCATGGTGCTGACGGTGGCGACGCCCAGGGTGTAACCGTCGGGCGTGGAGCGCGCCACGGCGTCGGCGCCGATGGAGCCGCCTCCGCCGCCGCGGTTCTCGACTACCACCGCCTGGCCGAGCTCACGGGTCAGGCCCTCGGCGACGATGCGCGCCACGATGTCGGTGGTGCCGCCGGCGGCGAAGGGAACGATCAGGCGGATGGGCTTGTTGGGGTAGGGGTCGGCGGCCTGCGCGGCGGTGCTAAGGCAGAGGCCCGCGATGGCGGCGGCCAGGACGGCCTTGGCTTGGGACAGCATGGTCAAGAGTCTTCTCCAGATTATTTGAATTTCCGACCCGGCCGGCTTCTTGGGCCGACGTCGGTGAAGCTTGCCGCGCCGGGATGCTGGCGCGGCCTGTGCTTCATGGGCGCCATTCCACACAGTAAATTTCCCGCGGTCAACCCGGAGAGACCCCGGCTTGCCCAGGGTTATTTATTTATGGCGTTGATGCCTGGAGAAGACCGCAATAGATGAAAAAACCCAATGCTGACAAAGACATGAATAGCTTCGGGAATATTTCAATTGCGCAAGGATTGCGCATCGAACGTGCTGTCATCCGCTCGGTACACACATAAATCTCTGCATAACTTACAAGAATCTGATATTTTTCGTATGAGATTCTTGGCCGGTCTTGCAAGAAAGCTATTGCGTTTGTTTCTGTCTGCGCCGTTCAATGGCGTTGGTTGATGTCCCCCGCGGGGCAACGTGTAGTGCAGCGACGCACCGGGCCAGGGTTCCGTCCGTTTTTCAATCCCCGGTCTGTGCGTCTTTCGCTGCCTTGTGCTGGCGGGAGGGGGCCCGGACACTCTCGGAACGCCATGTCGCTGATCCTGATCCTCGCTCTGCCGTTCGCCGGCAGCCTGTGCGCCGCGCTCCTGCCATCCAACGCCCGCAATGCCGAGGCCTGGCTGGCAGGCCTCATCGCCCTGGCCTGTGTGGTGCTGGTCATCAGCCTGTATCCCGAAGTCACCAATGGCGGCGTGGTCCGCTTCGACATGCCCTGGGCGCCCGCCCTGGGCCTGCAGTTCACGCTGCGCATGGATGGCTATGCCTGGCTGTTTGCGCTGATCGTGTCCGGCATGGGCGCGCTGGTGGTGCTGTACGCCCGCTACTACATGTCGCCGGAAGATCCGGTGCCGCGCTTTTTCTCGTTCTTCCAGGCTTTCATGGCCGCCATGCTGGGCGTGGTGCTGTCCGGCAACCTGATCCAGCTGGTCATGTTCTGGGAAATGACCAGCCTGGCGTCCTTCATGCTGATCGCCTACTGGCATCACCGCCTGGACGCGCGCCGCGGCGCGCGCATGGCGCTGACGGTCACGGGCGGGGGCGGACTGTGCCTACTGGCCGGAGTGCTGATACTGGGCCACATCGTCGGCAGCTATGACCTGGACCGGGTGCTGGCCGCCGGCGACCTGGTGCGCGCCGACCCCTGGTATCCGGCCGTCCTGATCCTGGTGGCGCTGGGCGCGCTGACCAAGAGCGCCCAGTTTCCTTTCCATTTCTGGCTGCCCAACGCCATGGCGGCGCCCACGCCTGTATCCGCCTATCTGCATTCGGCCACCATGGTGAAGGCAGGCGTGTTCCTGCTGGCGCGGTTCTGGCCGGTGCTGTCCGGTACCGATGAGTGGTTCTGGATCATCGGCGGGGCGGGGCTGATCACACTGGTGCTGGGCGCCTACGCGGCCATCTTTCAGCAGGACATGAAGGGGGTGCTGGCGTATTCCACCATCAGCCACCTGGGGCTGATCACGCTGCTGCTGGGCCTGAACAGCACGCTGGCGCTGGTCGCGGCCATCTTCCACATGATCAACCACGCCACCTTCAAGGCCTCGCTCTTCATGGCCGCGGGCGTGGTGGACCACGAGACCGGCACGCGCGACCTGAGCCGGCTCTCAGGCCTGTACAAGGCCATGCCCATTACGGCGACGCTGGCCATGGTGGCGGCCGCATCGATGGCGGGGGTGCCGCTGCTCAACGGCTTCCTGTCCAAGGAAATGTTCTTCGCCGAGACCACTTTCGTCAGCGGCGACCGCATTACCGAGATCGGCCTGCCGCTGGTGGCTACCATCGCGGGCGCGTTCAGCGTGGCCTATTCGCTGCGCTTCATCCTGCAAGTGTTCTTTGGCCCCCCGGCTACCGACCTGCCGCGTGCGCCGCATGAGCCGCCGCGCTGGATGCTGTTTCCCAGCGCGCTGCTGGTGGCCATCTGCCTGCTGGTGGGCGTGGTGCCCGGGCTGACGATCGGCCCGTTCCTGGCGACGGCGGCACAGAGCATCCTGGGCCAGGACATGCCGGAATACAGCCTGGCCGTCTGGCACGGCGTGAACCTGCCCCTGGTCATGAGCCTGGTGGCGACCACGGCCGGCATCCTGCTCTATCTGGCCTTGCGCGCGCATCAGCGCGCCAACCCGGGCCGGGTGCCGTTCATCTACCGCCTGGACGGCCGCCGCAGCTTCGAGGCGCTGCTGGACGGCTCCAGCGTGGCTGCGGCCTGGCTGCTGCGCTGGCTGGCGTCCTCGCGCCTGCAGGTGCAGATGCTGCTGATCGTGCTGGGCACGCTGTTCGTGGCCTGGCTGCCGTTGCGCGGGGGCGGCTGGCTGGATGGCGCCGGCCGCATGACGCCGATCGACCCGGCGTTCGCGCTGGTGTGGCTGGTGGGCGC
>NZ_DATCUY010000369.1:0-6037 GCF_036567245.1 Achromobacter sp.
CGATCTAGGCTCGCCATGAAGCGCTTGCACTCGCCGGCGGTGTCGCGGCCGCTGCAGCAGGCTGAGGCCCTGCCGCCGGCCCAGCCAGCCGCAGCAGGTCGGGCCGCAAGGTCGTCACCACGAATAGAATACCTAGGCAGACCGTGACGGCCTGAGCAAAGATCAGCCAATATCGGCGCATGATTCTGATAGGACTAGCTATGAGTAAAGTGGACTCCCACGTCCTGGCCAATTGGCTGGACGACACCCTGCAAGCGGCGCGCTTCAAGGACTATTGCCCCAACGGGCTGCAGGTGGAAGGCCGATCCGAAATCGCACACATTATCGCCGGAGTCACGGCCAGCGAAGCTCTGCTGCGCGTGGCGGTCGAACGCGGCGCGGACGCGGTGCTGGTGCACCACGGCTGGCTCTGGCGCAACGAGGACCGCCGCGTCATCGGCACGCGCCGCGCGCGCATGGCCTTGGCCCTGAAAAACGACCTGAACCTGTACGCCTACCATCTGCCGCTCGACGCGCATCCCACCCTGGGCAACAACGCGCAGCTGGCACGCGTGCTGGGCCTGACGCCCGCGCTGCGCGATGACGGCGCGCCGCAGACCTGTGGCCCCGACAATCTGGTCTGGCTGGGCGCCGCCGACGGCGTGACGACGCTGGGCCAGTTGGGCGCACGCGTGGCCGAACGCCTGGGCCGCCAGCCGCTGGTGGTGGGCGATCCGGACATGCCGCTGGCACGCGTGGCCTGGTGCACGGGCGGCGCCCAAGGCATGCTGGGCGACGCCGTGGACGCCGGCGTCAGCGCCTACATCACCGGCGAAGTCTCCGAATCCACTGTGCACCTGGCGCGCGAGACCGGCGTGGGCTTCATCGCCGCGGGCCACCACGCCACCGAACGCTACGGCGTGCAGGCGCTGGCGCAGGCGGTGGCGGCGCGCTTCGGCATCAAGGTCGAATTCGTCGACATCGACAACCCGGCTTAACAGGCGCCGCGCCCCGCCATCCGCCCCCGCAAGGGGGCGTTTTCATTTCGTGGCGGCAACGGCCGCCGCGCACGCCGCCAGTGTCCGAATCAGCCGGACTTGGCTAGGGGAAAACCAGAGGGCGCGATCAAGGCGGCGCCTGTGCGTCGCATCTGGTCAATCGCGGTTCTCTCCCTATCAATTCCGGGCGCAGTCCACAGCCCTAGCATTCCATCCAATCGCCCGCGCCCGGGCCTTTCCCGGCCGGGCCTCCTACACACGGAGCCATGGAATGCTGACCCTCTACGACCACCCGCGCTCCGGCAACTGCTACAAGGTCCGCCTCTTTCTTGCACTCATCGGCCGGGACTACCAAAGCACCTTCGTCGACGTGCTGGCCCGCAAGAACCAGACCGCGGAGTTCGAGCGCGTCAGCGCGTTCCAGCAGATCCCCGCGCTGACCGATGGCGACATCGCCATCTGGGACAGCCACGCCATCCTGCTGCATCTGGCGCATCACTACGCCCCCGACTGGCTGGCGCCGCCCGCTCGCATCGGCGCCATGCATGCCTGGATTTCGGTGTCCGCCAACGAGATCGCCAACAGCCTGCAGCCGCTACGCCTGACGCGCGTGGTCAGCAATGCCGAGGCCGCCCACCACCTGGGCGTGAGCGAGGCGCTGCTCGACGTGCCGGGCACGCAAGCCCGCACGGGCCGCGTCCTGCAACGCCTGGACAAGCGCCTTGCGCAAAACACATGGCTGGCGGGCGGCGATGCGCCGACCGTGGCCGACATTGCCTGCTACGGCTACCTGGCGCTGGCCGAGGAAGCCGCCATCGACATCTCCGCCTATCCCGCCATCGCGGCGTGGCGCGATCGCATACGGCAGTTGCCGGGATACGTGCCGCCGGGCCCCTGAGCCCCTGAGCCCCTGAGCCCCGCATAAGCAACATAACTATTACTACAAGACAAGAGGGAACCACATGGACGCCATACAGGCCGCGCAGCCTATTGCCCAATCACACAAGAAACCGAACCTGTTCCGGGTCGCCGTCGCGACCGTGATCGGCACCGCCGTGGAAGCCTTCGACTTCCTCGCCTACGGCACCGCTGCGGCGCTGGTGTTCAACAAGATCTTTTTCCCGCAGTTCGATCCGGTGACCGGCACGCTGGCGGCCTTCGGCGCGTTCGCCAGCGGCATGCTGGCACGGCCCATCGGCGGCATCCTGTTCGGCCATTTCGGCGACCGCATCGGCCGCAAGTCCATGCTGACGCTGAGCTTGCTGTTGATGGGCATATGCACCGTGCTCATCGGGCTGTTGCCAACCTATGAACAGATCGGCATCTCGGCGGCGGTGCTGCTGGTGGTGCTGCGCATTGGCCAGGGACTGTCGTTCGGCGGCGAGATGGGCGGCGCCATGCTGATGGCGGTCGAACATGCGCCACCGAAGTGGAAGGCGTTCTTCGGCAGCCTGCCGCTGGTGGGCGCGCCCCTCGGCATCCTGCTGTCGGTGGGATCGTTCGCGCTGGTGACGCGGCTGCCGGAAGCGGACTTCCTGTCCTGGGGCTGGCGACTGCCGTTCCTCGCCAGCGCCGTGCTCATCGTCGTCGGCCTGTTCATCCGCCACGGCATCGACGAGTCGCCGGAGTTCGAACAGGTCAAGCGCGAAAAGGCGCTGGCCAGGCAGCCCCTGGAAGACCAGATGCCTCTGGGCGAGCTGTTGCGCAAGCACGGCAAGTCGCTGCTGCTGTGCATAGGCTGCAAGATCGCCGAGGTCACCCTGATCTATACCTTCCTGGTGTTCTCGGTGTCCTATGCCGTATCGAAACTGGGCTTCAGCCGGGCCGACGCGTTGCATGCCCTGCTCTATGGCGCCGGCCTGCTGATGTTCACCATCCCGCTGTTCGGCGTGCTGGCCGACCGCATCGGCGCGCGCCGCGTCTGTGGCTGGGGCGGCATGTTCCTCGGACTCATGGCCATCCCGATCTTTCTCGCGGTGGGCAGCGGTTCACTGATGGCATACAGCCTCGCCGTCTTCGTCGCCATGGCCTTCAACTACGCGATCATGATCGCGCCCCAATCCAGCCTCTACAGCGCCCAGTTCCCTGCGGAGTTGCGCTATTCCGGGCTGTCCATCGGGGTCCAGTTCTCGGCGGCCATCGGCGGCGGCCTGGCGCCGCTGATCTCGGCCACGCTGGTACAGAAGTTCGACAGCATTCTTCCGGTCGGCGTCTATCTGGCCTTCCTCGGCATCGTCGCCGGCACCTCGGCGTTTCTCATGAAGCCCACGCCGCAGGACTTGCGCCGCGGCTGACGCGTCGAAACCAGCCACGAGCAGGCGGCGCGAACCTATGCGCCGTCGCTGCTTCTGGCCGTCTTGCGGTACAGGGCGGGAGACATGCCGAAGCGTTCATGGAAGCGGCGGATGAAATGGCTGGCATGCAGAAATCCGCAAGACGCCGCGATCTCCTTGACCTCGACGTGCGCGCGCCGCGGATCCTCCAGCGCTTCCCTGGCCAGTTGCAGGCGGCGTTCGCGCACATAGCTGGTGTATTGCAGCGACCGCATCTTGAACAGCCGGTGCACCCAGCGCGTGGTGACGCGCAGCACGTCCGCCACCGCCTGCACCGACAGTTCCGGATCAGTGATGTGGGCATCGATGTAGCTGGCCAGCACCTGCCAGTTGTCGGCGGGCGCCCGCGCATCGCCCGGTATCTTCTCCAACGCCTGACTGGTGTAGATCGAAGCCAGCAACGCCAACAGCGCCTGCTCGGCAAAGAGCGACGAGGTGGGATTGGACTCCGCCTTGTCGAAGAACACATGATGCAGGCAACGATGGGCGGTCTGCACCATCGGCAAGCCGGCCACGCCGCGCTGCGCCGTGAACTGCGACATCGCCAGGCTGTGCGCGCCCAGCAGGCGCGACAGCGGCCCTTTGACCACGACGATGCGCGAATCGGTGTACATCCGGATTTCGGAGGGCAGCGCAGTCGTGCGGAAGATAATGTCGCCGGGTTCCAGCGGCAACGTGGCCTCGTTCTGCACGATGACGCCGTGTCCAGCGATCACGAAGCTCGCCAGAAATTCCGCGTGCTCGAGGTCGGCCGCGTGCTCCGCGCGGTGATGCACGCTGATCGGTGTGGATTCCAGGCTCACCACCAACCCGCCTGCGCGCAGCCTACAGGCCTGCAATTGCAGCCTGGGCTGTTCGGTCAGGGCGCGGAATTCCCCTGGCAGGACCAACTTGTCCAGCTCGCGCTCGTAGCCGGCGATCTCCTGTGCGTAGAAGGGGCGGAACTGGGGCGCGAAATTGAGATCCGCCTCGGCACAGGTGGGCCGGGCGGGTTGATTCACTGTCTGGCTGGCGCGTGGCATGCTGGGAACACTCTGTCGGATCGACCGTCGATGGCCGGGAGGCGCCTGCGTTCCTGTCGCATTGAGTCAACCCGCGTTCGTGATCGGTCAATTGCTGGCAGCTGAGGCCGGCGTGTAATGAAGCCATTATCCTCAAGGAGACCCCATGCTGGAAAAACAAGCCCATGCCGACGCCTTTTTTGCGCGCTCCGCGAACAAGCTCGACTTCGGGAACTGGGGCGAGAAGGAAAAGGTGGCCTTGAGCTGCCGCATTCTCGCCAGCGAGGGCCATTCGGAAACCCTGGCGGGCCAGATCACCGTGCGCCAAGAGGACGGCACGTTCCTGACCACGCCCATGGCCCAGGCCTTCGACGAAATCGTCCCGGCCTCGGTCATCCGCATCAATGACAACATGGAAGTACTCGACGGCCCAGGCACGCCCAACCCCGCCGTGCGCTTCCACTTCTGGGTCTATCGCCAGCGTCCCGACGTGCAATGCATCATCCACACGCACCCGCCCCATGTCTCGACGCTGTCCATGACGGGCCAGCCGCTGGTCGTCGCGCATATGGACGCAACGCCGTTCCACAACGACTGCGCCCACCTGAAGGAATGGCCCGGCCTGCCCATCGCCGACCAGGAAGGCGAGATCATTTCAGCGGCGCTGGGCGACAAGCGCTGCATCCTGCTGGCCAACCATGGCTTTCTGGCCGCCGGATCCTGTGTCGAGGAAGCGCTGTACCTGTCGGTGCTGATCGAGCGCGCCGCCCGCAATCAGTTGCAGGCCGCGGCCGCATACGGCGAAGTGAAACCGGTGAATGATGCGCTGGCCGCCGAATCGCACGACTTCCTGTTGAAGCCCAGCATCGTGCGCGCGAGCTTCGCCATGTTTGCGCGCCGCGTCGAACGGCAAATGGCTGCGGAACAGAATTAGCGGGGGAAAACCAGCAGCGGATCGTCCAGCGGGGGCCGGCATGCGCCGGCGGGAACGTCCGCCAGCCGCGGCCCGCGATCCGCTGGTGCGCGGATCCCGGACCTGCGGCAGTGTCGGATCAGGGCTTCTTGAGCAGATCGCGGATTTCGCGCAGCAGCGCCACGTCTTCGGGCGTCGCAGCCGGTGCGGCCGGCGCTTCCTCGGCCTTGGCGCGGGCCTTGTAGATGGCCTTGACCATCCAGAAGATCACGAAGGCCAGCAACACAAAGTTGATGATGATCGTGACGAAGTTGCCCCACGCAAAAACGTTGGCGCCGGCCTTGGTGAGGTCGGCGTAGGTCATGGGGCCGTTGTAGCCGGCCGGCATCGACAGAACCAGGAACTTGTTCGAAAAATCGACCGAGCCTCCGAGTATGAAGTTGACCAGCGGCATGACGATGTCTTTGACTAGCGAATCGACGATCCTGCCGAACGCCGCGCCGATGATGACACCGACTGCCAGGTCCACTGCGTTGCCTTTTACAGCGAAATCTCGGAATTCTTTGACGAAACCAGTCGCTTTGCTCATAAAAGCACTCCCTTCGTGATACGCCCGTGAGTGGGCTGGCGCTATAATACGCGGTTGCTATGTTGTTACAAATTCCCGCGAAGCCGATGCCGCAGAAGTGATGCTACTCGTAGAGCGGGCGCATCAACAAGGATAGGAAGATGAGTCAGGATACGCTGGTGCACGATGATGACGGTGCGGTTGATCCCAACCTGCCACCTGATCCTTCGCGACGTTTCTGGGTT
>NZ_DATCUY010000370.1:0-5442 GCF_036567245.1 Achromobacter sp.
TGCCTCCGGCACTGAAGAAGCCGCCGCTGCCGCGCAGGATCACCGCCCGGGGCGGCGGCTCGCCGGGCGCGCCGGCAATGGCGCGGTCCATTTCGGCTACGACTTCGGCGCCGAGCGCGTTGCGCGTTTCGGGACGGTTGAGCGTCACGAACAACAAGCCGCGCAGGCGCGTGACGATGAGATGCTGGTAGACGTGTTCCATGGAACCTCAGGCCTTCTTGGCCATCAGGCCCATGTGGCGGGCGATCACCATCAGCATGACTTCGTCGGCGCCTCCGCCGATGGAGCACAGTCGGTAGTCGCGATAGGCGCGGGACACCGGGTTGTCCCAGGTGTAGCCCATGCCGCCCTGGAATTGCATGCACCAGTCGGTGATCTCGCGCGACAGGCGTCCGGCTTTAAGCTTGGCCATGGACGCCAGCTCGACGACGTCGCCGCCTTCGATATAGGTTTGCGTCGCCAGGTAGATCAGCCCGCGCAACGCCTCTAGTTCGGTCTTGAGTTCGGCCAGCTTGAATTGGATGTACTGGTTGTCCAGCAACGGTCGGCCGAACGCCTGCCGTTGCCGCAGGTAGTCCACGGTTTCCTGGATCCACATGATGGCGGCCAGGCGCCGCGCCGCGCCGTCCAGGCGCTCTTCCTGGAACTGCTTCATCTGGTAGATGAAACCCATGCCCTCCTCGCCGATGCGGTTGCGCACGGGCACGCGGACTTCGTCGAGGAAGATCTGCGCGGTGTCCGAACTCCACATGCCGAACTTGCGGATCTTCTGCACCTCGACGCCGCGTACGCGTTTGCCGTTTTCCCGCAGCGGCACCACGATGAGCGACTTGTTCTTGTGCGGATTGCCCTCGGAGGTATTGCACAACAGGCAGATCCAGTCTGCTTGGGTGCCATTGGTGATCCACATCTTCGATCCGCTGATGACATAGTCGTCGCCGTCGCGCCGCGCGCGGGTCTTGAGGGACGCCACGTCCGAGCCCGCGCCCTGTTCGGACACGCCGATGGACGCGACGGCCTCGCCAGCTATCGCCGGCGCCAGGAACTCCTGGCGCAGCGCGTCGGAGCCGAACGCGGCCAGCGCGGGGGTGGCCATATTGGTCTGCACGCCGATGCCCATCGCGACTCCCTGCGCGCGGGCGTATCCCATGGCCTCGGAGGCCGCCATGGCGTACGAGAAGTCCAGGCCCAGGCCACCGTAGGCTTCGGGCTTCGTGATGCCCAGGTACCCCAATGGCCCCATCTTCCTGAACAGCTCGCGCGCCGGGAAAATCTCGGCGGCTTCCCATTCGTCCACGTAAGGGTCGATCTCGGCGGCGATGAAGCGCCTGAGGCTGTCCATGAGTTCGCGGTGTTGCTGGGTGTAGAGCATGTCGTCTCCTTGGTTCTGGTTGTCGGTTTCAGAAGCGCGGCACGCCGAATTGCATCGGCTGCGGCGATCGCGCCTGGCCTTCGGCGATGGTGGCAAGCACGAAAGCCAGCACGGCGCGAGTCTCGCGCGGGTCGATCACGCCGTCGTCGAGTAAATGGCCGCTGGTGTAGAAGGCGCGGGCCTGGCGCTCGAAGTTCGCGATGACCTCGGCTTTCTGCGCGGCCAGGGCCGCTTCGTCCACCGGACGTCCGCCGCGCTCGGCCTGCTGGCGGGCAATGATCTCCAGCGTGCCGGCCGCTTGTTCGCCGCCCATGACCGCGGTGCGGGCATTGGGCCAGGAGAAGCAGAAGCGGGGGCGGAATGCGCGTCCGCACATGCCGTAGTTGCCCGCGCCGAACGAGGCGCCGCAATGGATGGTGATCTGCGGCACGCGGGAGTTGGACAAGGCCTGGATCATCTTCGAGCCATGCTTGATCATGCCGGCCTCTTCCGAGGCGCGGCCCACGATGAAGCCTGTGGTGTTCTGCAGGAACAGCAGCGGCGTGCCTGATTGATTGCAGAGGTGGATGAATTGCGTGGCTTTGGCCGCGCCGGCAGGATCGATGGGACCGTTGTTGCTGACGACTCCCACCGCGTGGCCGTCGATACGGGCGTGGCCGCAGATCGTCTGTGCGCCATAGTCCGGCTTGAAGTCGAGCCAAAGAGAATCGTCCACCACTCGAGCAATGATCTCCCGCATATCGATGGGTCGGCGGTGCTCCAGCACCATGACGCCGGCCAGTTCGTCCGGATCCAGGCGTGGCGGCGTGGCGATGCCTGCGGCCGCCGCCCGCGGCCAGGGCAATGCGTCCACCACCGCGCGGGCGATGGCGATGGCGTGGGCGTCGTCTTCCGCCACGTATTCGGCCAGGCCGCTGATGCGGGCGTGCATGTCGGCGCCGCCCAGCTCTTCGGCGCTGGCCACTTCTCCCGTCGCCGCTTTGAGCAGCGGAGGCCCGGCCAGGAACGCCTTGGCCTGTCCACGCACCATGATTACGTAGTCGGACAGGCCCGGCATGTAGGCGCCGCCCGCGGTCGATGAGCCATGCACCACGGTGATGACCGGCAGGCCGGCAGCCGACAGGCGCGCCAGGTTGTAGAACATGCCGCCGCCGCGGATGAATTTGTCGACTCGGTACTTGCGCAGGTTGGCGCCGGCGGACTCCACCAGATGCAAGAAGGGCAGGCGGTTCTCGAGCGCGATCTCCTGGCAGCGCATGAGCTTCATATTGCCGGCTTCCGTGAGCGCGCCGGCCTCGATGCCGGAATCCGTGGCGATGACCATGCAGCGCACGCCGCTGACGTAGCCGATCCCGGCGATCTGCGACCCTCCCGGTACGCAGGCGTCCAGGTCGCCGCCGTCCATGCCGTATCCCGCCAGCGTCGCCAGCGGCAGGAAAGGCCGGCCAGGGTCAAGCAGGCGGTCGACGCGTTCACGCGGCAACAGGGCGCCGCGCCGGGCGAAGGCCGGTGCCGCGCGCTCGGACGCGTCGCGGGCGCGTTGTTCAAGCGCGCGCATTTCTGCGATGAGGGCCAGCATGCCGGCGCGTTGTTCGATGAAGGCGGGGGATCCAGCGGGAAGGCGGGATTGGTAAGGGATCATGTCTCGTCGCGGTTATGTTTTTCGTGGCCGCAGGCCGTTGTGGAGACATTCCAGGCCAGCTGCGCAGACGCGGCAACGACTATCTGTCCGTGTGTGCACCATGTGCACATTCCGCCTCGCTGACAATCTCGCTATGATCGCCCCATCTGGACTAGACCCTGGAATGCCGACCATGCCGCGCGCAACCGCCACACGATCCTGTTCCCCCGTTTCGGCGTCGCGGCCCGTGCGCGGAGGACAGAGCATCGGCCGGGCGTTGGACCTGCTGCGGCTACTGAGCGTCGAACAGGCGGGCGGCATGGCGCTGCGCGACCTGGTGGCGCATTCGGGGCTCGACCGGACGACCGCATATCGCATGTTGTCGGTGCTCGTATCCGCTGGCTATGCAAGGCGCGATGCGGTCAGCGGTACTTATTGCCTGGGATTGGAGTCGATGGGGATGGGGCTGGTGGCGCTGGCGCAAGCGCCCCTGACGCAGATATGCGTTCCTGTCATGAAGGCGCTGGCGCGCCGTTCGGATGAGCACACGTTCCTGGTGGTCCGTAGTGGGGACTACAGCCACTGCCTGCATCTGGAGGAGGGTTCGCGCCCGATCCGGTCCTACGCCGACTACGTGGGAGGAGCGCGACTGCTGGGGTTGGGGATTCCCAGCTTCGCATTGCTGGCGCAATGGGACGACGACAGGATCGGTGAGCATTTCGAACGCCACCGCCGGCAGTACCTGGCGAAAGACCTGTCGCTGTCGAAATTGCTGCGCTGGGTCCGGCAGGCGCGCACGCAAGGCTATACCCAGGTCAGCGGCCAGGGGGTCGGGGGAGTGGGAGTTGCGTTCGCGGTCGGCGCCAGCGGCACAGCGGCGCTAGGGATTGTTGCGCCGGCGAACCGCATGCCGCGCAGTCGCGGCGCGGAATTGGCGCAGGCTATTGACGAGGAGCTTCGCCGCTTCCAGATCGGCCCCCGCCGCTAGCCCGCACCGCGTCCTACTCGATGCCCCGCGCCCGGTCTGCGGCGAACTGCGCGCGCCAGGCGTCAAAGCGGCCTTCCGCGATAGCCTCGCGCATTTCCTTCATGATGGTCAGATAGAAATGCAGGTTGTGCAGGGTGTTCAGGCGCGCGCCGGTGATTTCGTTGGCGCGCTGCAGGTGATGCAGGTAGGCGCGCGAGAAATTCGCGCAGGTATGGCAGCTGCAGCTGGGGTCCAGCGGGCGGGTGTCGTCGCGGTACTTGGCGTTGCGGATCTTGACGTCGCCGAAACGCGTGAACAGCCAGCCGTTGCGGGCGTTGCGAGTGGGCATGACGCAGTCGAACATGTCCACGCCGCGGCTCACGCCCTCGACCAGGTCTTCCGGCGTGCCCACGCCCATCAGGTAGCGCGGCGCCTGGGCCGGCAGCTTGGGCGTGACGTGCGCCAGGATGCGCATCATGTCTTCCTTGGGCTCGCCGACCGACAGGCCGCCGATGGCGTAGCCATGGAAGCCGATCTCCTGCAGCCCGGCCAGGGACTCATCGCGCAGGGCTTCGTACATGCCGCCCTGGACGATGCCGAACAGGGCGTTGGGGTTTTGCAGGCGGTCGAATTCCTCGCGCGAGCGGCGCGCCCAGCGCAGCGACATGCGCATGGAACGGGCGGCTTCCTCGACGGTGGCGGGCCGGCCGTCGATTTCATAGGGCGTGCATTCGTCGAACACCATGACGATGTCGGAATTCAGCGAGCGCTGGATGCGCATGGATTCTTCCGGCGTCAGGAACAGGCGCGCGCCGTCGATCGGCGAGGCGAACTTCACGCCTTCCTCGGTGATCTTGCGCATGCCTTGCAGGCTGAACACCTGGAAGCCGCCGGAATCCGTCAGGATGGGCTTGTCCCACTGCATGAAGCCATGCAGGCCGCCGTGCTTTTCCATGATTTCCGTGCCCGGGCGCAGCCACAGGTGGAAGGTGTTGCCCAGCACGATCTGCGAACCGATCTCTTTCAGTTCGTGCGGCATCATGGCCTTGACGCTGCCATAGGTGCCGACTGGCATGAAGATAGGCGTCTCGACCACGCCGTGGTTCAGCGTGATGCGGCCGCGGCGGGCGCCGCCGTCGGTGGCGAGCAGTTCGAAATTCAGTCCGGTCATGGGGCGGGGGACTCGATAAACATGGCGTCGCCATAGCTGAAGAAGCGGTAGCGCTCGGCGACGGCGTGGGCGTAGGCGCGGCGTATCGGTTCTACGCCGGCCAGCGCCGACACCAGCATCAGCAGGGTCGACTGGGGCAGGTGGAAGTTGGTGACCAGGGCGTCGATGACGCGGTACCGGTAACCGGGGGTGATGAAGAGGCGCGTGTCGCCTTGGGCGGCGGCCAGCGGCAGGCCGGAGGCGGTGCGCCCTTCGGTCTGGGCGGCGGCGGATTCCAGGGCGCGCACGCTGGTGGTGCCGACGGCGATGAC
>NZ_DATCUY010000371.1:0-4564 GCF_036567245.1 Achromobacter sp.
CTTGCCGGGCTGGGCGGCGCGCAGCGCCTTCGCTCAGGGCGCCGGCACCCTGACAGGCAAGCCGAATGCGTCGTTGAGCGTCATGGACAAGCAGACCTCGCTGGCCGATGTCACGTCCTACAACAACTACTACGAGTTCGGCGTGGATAAGGGCGATCCCGCCGCGAATGCCGGCAAGTTGCAGACGCGCCCGTGGGCGGTCAGCGTCGAAGGCGAGGTCGCCAAGCCGCGCACCTTCACCATCGAGGAATTGCTCAAGCTGGCGCCCATGGAAGAGCGCGTCTATCGCCTGCGCTGCGTCGAGGGCTGGTCCATGGTGATTCCGTGGGTGGGTTACTCGGTATCCGAACTGCTGAAACAGGTTGAGCCCACGGGCAACGCCAAATATGTGGAATTCGTGACGGCGGTGCAGCGCGAGAACATGCCGGGCGTGCGTGCCGCCATCCTCGAGTGGCCCTACGTCGAAGGCTTGCGGATCGACGAGGCCATGAATCCGCTGGCGATGCTGGTGTTCGGGGTGTACGGCAAGGTCCTGCCCAACCAGAATGGCGCCCCGCTGCGCCTGGCGGTGCCGTGGAAATATGGCTTCAAGTCGGCGAAGTCGCTGGTCAAGATCCGGCTGGTGGAAAAACTGCCGGTATCGTCCTGGATCAAGGCGGCGCCGCAGGAATACGGCTTCTACGCCAACGTGAACCCCACTGTCCCACATCCACGCTGGAGCCAGGCAACCGAGCGCCGCATCGGCGAGGACGGCCTGTTCACCCCGAAGCGCAAGACCTTGATGTTCAACGGATATGGCGAGCAGGTGGCGTCGCTCTATCAGGGCATGGACCTGAAAGCGAACTACTGAGGTTCACCGATGCCTGAAGGCACTTCGCCGCCCGCCGCGGCCGCTTCACCGCCCAAACCCCCGCTGTCCGCTCGCGCGGTGGGGCGGATCAAGCCCTTCCTGTTTCTGCTTGGCCTGGCGCCGTTCCTGCGCTGGATCTGGCTGGGCTTCAACAACGGGCTGACCGCCAATCCGGTCGAATTCCTGACGCGGTCGTCCGGCACCTGGACGTTGGTCTGCCTGCTGGTGACACTGGCGATCACGCCATTGCGCCGCTTGACCGGGCAACCGGCGCTGGTTCGGGTGCGCCGGATGTGCGGGCTATTCGCGTTCTTCTACGGGGCCATGCATTTCATGGCCTGGGTCTGGTGGGACCGGGGGCTGGACCCCGCGGCCATGCTGCAAGATATCGGAGAACGCCCGTTCATCACCGTGGGGTTTGCCGCTTTTGTGCTGATGACGGCGCTGGCCGCCACCTCCACGCAGTGGGCCATGCGCCGGCTGGGCAAGCGCTGGCAGCAATTGCACCGCGCCGTCTATGCGATCGGCCTGCTGGCGGTGCTGCACTACTGGTGGCACAAAGCCGGCAAGAACGATCTGGCGCAACCGCTCCTGTATGCCTCCGTGCTGGCTCTGCTGCTTGGCTGGCGGGTCGTGGCGTGGTGGCGGCGCCGGGCGTGAGGCTGGCGGGCGCTGGACGCGGTCAAAGGCCTGGGCCGGGGCTGAGGCCGAGGTTGAGGTTTAGACTGCTTAACGTGGGCCCGTTCAAGGCATCGCCAGCATGATGGCGGCGGTTTCCGCGTCCGGCTGGCCATCGTGCAGGGCAGGCCGGTAGTGCATCTGAAATGCCGCTAGCGTATTGATCGTGGCGCGGTCCAGGGTGCCGTCCTGCGGACAGGCGTAGCCCAGCCGCTGCAATTGTTTCTGGAACCAGGCAACGTCGGGCACGTCTTCGGCCTGCAGGCGCGCCAGATGCGCGGCTGCGCCGGTTTCGTCGAACCAGCGGCCGATGCCCGCTGCAGCCAGCGTTTGCCACGGAAATAGCGGGCCGGGGTCCACTTTGCGCTGCGGCGCGATGTCGCTGTGGCCCACCACGTTCTCGGGCGCGATGCCGTGGCGCTGGATGATGTCCCGCAGCAGCAAGGTCAATGCGCGCACCTGGCGGTCGTTGTAGGCGTGCCAAAGCGGCTTGCCGTCCGCGCCCTCGGTCCAGCCGGGGTTGACGATCTCGACCCCGATGGAGGTGCTGTTCATCGCGATGTTGCCATACCAAGAGGCGGCGCCGGCGTGCCATGCGGCACGGGTTTCGTCGACCAGGCGGTAGGCGCGGCCGTCCTCGTTGATCAGGTAGTGCGCGCTGACCTTGCCCTTGGACAGCAGCTTCATCGATGTGGCATCGTCGACGGTCGTGTAGTGCAGGACGACGCTGCGGACGCGGCTGGCCTGGCTGACGGCGGTGATGGACGTGTCAAGGTCCAGTCCGGCGGGGCCGCGCGCGGCGCAGCCGGCCAGGACTGCCGTGGCCAGCAGTGAGGTAATCAGGCGGTGCATACGGGTCAGCGGGCCAGATACAGGAACAGTGTCGGCAGCTTGTCCAACAGGGGCGCGGGCCGTTTTTTCCAGTCGGCCACGGTGTGCGTCGCGATCCATTCGTCGGCCGTCGTGACCGAGCGGGCCACGCACAGCTTGGTGTCGCCTTTCAGGCTGGCCAGCAGGGTGGTGAACATGGCGGCGTTGCGATACGGCGTTTCGATCAGCAACTGGGTCTGGTTATGCTTGGCCGAATGCTGTTCCCAGGCTCGCAGCTGTTTGGCGCGCTCGGCGGGGTCCACGGGGGCATAGCCGTGGAAGGCGAATCGCTGCCCATCCAGGCCGCTGGCCATCAGGCCCAGCAGGATCGAAGAGGGGCCGACCCAGGGCTTGACGGTCAGGCCCAGGCGATGGGCCGCGTCCACCACCTTGGCGCCCGGATCGGCAACCGCCGGGCAGCCGGCTTCGGAAACCAGTCCAATTTCCGCGCCTTTCTTGATCGGGTCGAGCCATGCCTTGATCTGGCCGTCGTCGATTTTGTCGGTCAGGGTGTGGATGGTGATTTCCTGCAGTGGCAGGGTGGTGCCGATAAGCTTCAGGAAGGCGCGCGCCGTCTTGGCGTTCTCGGCGATGTAGGTGTCCAGCCGTCCGGCCAGCGCGCGGACGTCGGCGGGCAACCAGCGCTCGGCCGGGGCCTCGCCCAGGCCGACGGGAATCAGGTGCAGCGCGCCGCTCATGCCGGCGCTCCGGGGGCGTCCAGCGGATCCAGCCCGAACCGCGTCAGCATGCGCGTCAGCTCGATCAACGGCAGGCCGATAATCGCGGTCGGATCGTCGCTCTGGATGCTCTCCATCAAGGCGATGCCCAGGCTTTCCGCCTTGGCGCTGCCTGCGGTATCGTAGGGTTCCTCGGCGCGCAAATAGGCCTCGATGGCGTGGTCCGACAGTTGGCGGAAATGGCATCGCGTGATGATGTCCGCTTTTTCCACCCGTTTGCCATCCGTCACCGCCAATGCGCTGTGGAATTCCACGATTTGCCCCGACAGGGCGCGCAATTGGGCTTGGGCGCGCGGAAAATCCCCCGGCTTGCCGATCGGCTGTCCGTCGATCGTGGCAACCTGGTCCGATCCGATCACGAGGCTGCCGGGGTGCTTGTCCGCCACGGCCATGGCCTTGGCAACCGACAGGCGCAGAGCCAGCGCCGCGGGCGTTTCACCCGGCTGTGGCGTTTCGTCTACATCGGGGGAAATGGCCGTAAAGGGCAGGCGCAGGCGCGACAGCAGTTCTTTGCGGTAACGCGAGCTGGACGCGAGGATCAGGCTAGGCTTGGAAGGCATGCGATATTTGACGTTAAAGCGTAAGTCGCAGTATTATCTAACGTTTTGCGGGATTTTTGCAGCGAACGCGATGGCACGAAGCATGCGTGAGTGATCGGCATGAGCAAGCAGCCTGAGTAATCAGCGTAAGCAATCAGCCTGGTTAATCGTCATCAGCGTGAGCAATCGCAAAGACCCGTGAATGCAAAGGATTGATCATTAAGCGCATCGATGCATTCGCATTTGCCCATAGCGGCAAGGAAGCGCATGGCACCATACCTCTTGTGCGGTTTTCGCGCGCGGTTGAAGGGTTACCCGAACAACCGCTGGGCGATGCCGGGCTTGTGACGTGGTCTGTGCGCGGTGAGGTGGGCAAGTCTGGTCTGTTGCTTGGCCGGCCCCTCTTGCACGTTCGCGTGCAGGCAAACCCGGTGCTGGTGTGCCAGCGGTGCAACGCGCCGTTCGTGTATCCGGTCGATAGCGAAGTCCTCTTGCAGCTGGTCAAGTCCGAAGCCGATCTCGATGATGGCAATACCAACGGCGATTACTCCGATGGTCGTGCCCACGAGGACGATGAAGACGAAGAAGGAAATGGTTTTGTGTCCAACCAACCTGAAAAGGTGGTCGGTTCGCATCATTTCGATCTGCTGGCCCAGGTCGAAGATGAGCTCATTCTGAGCGTTCCGTATGTGCCCAAGCATGATGTATGCCCGGGCGCGCAGGCCAAAGTCAGCGAAGTTCCTGAAGAACCCGCTGTCAAGCGTCCGTCGCCGTTTGCGGTGCTGGAACAACTGAAGCACAAAGATTGAGATCAACATCGGGCCGCATCGCGTACAATGCGCCCCGTTTCTAGGAGTCATCATGGCCGTTCAACAAAACAAGAAGTCCCC
>NZ_DATCUY010000372.1:0-10982 GCF_036567245.1 Achromobacter sp.
CGGCCGGTAGTGCACCGAGTCCAGCAGCCCCACCACCACGAAGGCGGCCAGAATCACGGCCGAACACATGGCCGGCGTGTCACGCGCCACGCGCGCCCAGGTCGCGCGCAGGTTCGGGCTGCGGCGCACGTGCCAGACATAGGCCAGCGCGCCCAGCACCATGAGCCACAGCGCGATATCGGTCCAGAGGAAGACGAACTTGGGCATGGCGGCTACTCGAATCGGACGCGGGGGTCGGCCAGCGTGTAGGAAATGTCGGCCAGGATCAGCCCTACGATGTAGAGCGCGGCGCCCAGGAACACCATGGCGCGCACGATGGAGAAGTCTTGCGCGTTGATGGCGTCGATGGTGTAGCTGCCCAGGCCCGGAATGCCAAAGAAGGACTCCGCGATCAGGCTGCCCATGAACAGCAGCGGCAAGGCCGCCACCGTGCTGGTCAGGATGGGCAGCATGGCATTGCGCAGCACATGCCGGAACAGCACGATGCGTTCGGCCAGCCCCTTGGAGCGCGCGGTGCGCACATAGTCCTTGCCGATCTCTTCCAGGAACAGGGTGCGGTAGAAGCGCGCTTCCGGCCCCAGCCGCGACACGATCGCGACCAGCACCGGCAGCGCCAGGAACTTGACCACATCCAGCCCGCCTGAAAAGCCCGAGAACGGCACCAGCCGCAGCAGCTTGGCGAAGACCCATTGGCCGGCGATGATGTAGAACAGGCTGGAGATGGACAGCAGCAACACGCACACCACCACGCCCCAGAAGTCGAGCCGCGTGGCGCGGAAGTACACCAGCGTCAGGGAAAAAACGATGCTGACGAAGAGCCCCAGGAAAAAGGTGGGCACCGCCAGGGCCAGGCTGGGCCCCATGCGCGTCTTGATCTCGCGGCCGATGTCGCGCCCGCCGTCGGACGCGCCGAAGTCCATGACCAGCAAGGGCACCGAACGCTGGTAGAACACGGTGTCAGTCAGTTGCGCCGCGCCTTCCGCCTTGGCGTTGAAGAACAGCGGCTTGTCGTAGCCGCGCTCGACCTTCCATTTTTCAATGGCATCCGGGTTGACGCGCTGCCCGCCGATGGCCAGCCGCGCCATGTCGTCAGGCGTATTCACCGCGAAGAACAGGACGAAGGTGAAGAGGTTCACGCCGATCAGGATCAGCACGCCGTACAGCAACCGGCGGATCACGTAGCCGATCATGATTGATGCTCCTTGCCCAGGGCCGGCGTGAATGCGGTCTGGCGCTCGCGCCGCTTCAGCGCCACATACGAAGGCCATATCGCCAGCGCCAGCAACAGCGCGAACAGGCCTATCGGCCACCACCGCGGATAGTTCCACTCATCGATCTTCTGCTGCCGCAGGGCGGCATCGATCTTCATGTACTGAAGCGTGTTGCGGACCATCTGGGTCGGCTTGGCGTTGCCAACCCACTGCTGGTAGGCGCCGCCCGACATGGGGAAGTAGCCGAACATCCAGGGCGCGTCGCGCTGCACGATGGCTATCATCCTGGCGATGAGCTGTGCCTTTTCGGGACCGTCGTCCAGGAACTTCATCTGCTCGAAGAGGCGGTCGAACTCGGGGCTGGCGTAGTTGGCCGCGTTCTCGCCGCCGCCCTTGGCCTTGGCGTTGGGGCCGTAGAGCAGGAACAGGAAGTTCTCGGCGTCGGGGTAGTCGGCGTTCCAGCCCCACAGGAAGATCTGCGCCGACCCGCGCATCATCTTGTCCTGGAAGCGGTTGTAGTCGGTGGCGCGCACGTCCAGCTGCACGCCGATCTTGGCCAGTTGGCGCCGCATCCAGTCGAACTGCGGATTGGAGCCGCCGCCCTGCATCGAGTCGTAATAGAGCACCAGCGGCGCGCCCGTCTTGGCGTTGCGGCCGTCGGGATAGCCGGCCTCGGCCAGCAGGCGGCGGGCCACGTCCACCGACTTGCGCACGGGCTTGCCGTCCACCAGGTCGTAGACCACGGGATTCACGCCTTCGGGCGGTTCGCGGTAGCCGAGCACGCCCGGCGGCACCGGGCCGTAGGCCACCGAAGCCTGGCTGTTCTCGAACACGGCCACGTACTCTTCCCAGTCGAACGCGATGCTGATGGCCTGGCGCAGCTTGCGGTTCCTTTCTTCCTGTGCCGGCGTGTCGCCCTTGCCCACTACCGGGTCCAGCCAGTTGAAGCCCATGTACCAGTTGGCGGTCTCGACCGTGGTCGGCAGCTTGATGCCATGCTCGCTGTACAGGCGCGCCTTGTCCTGGCTGTCGCCAGCCGCGACCAGCATGGCCACGCCATACTCGCCGCGCTCGATCTGCGGCACGTCGTAGTAGCCCTGCAAGAACTTGCCGGTCAACGGGATAGCCTCCTTTTCGACACTGAATTCCGCGCGGTCGATGAAAGGCGTGGGCTTGCCGCAGTCGGCCAGCAGGCCGGCGGCCGCGTCGCCGGGCTCGCCTTCGCAGGGATAGGGTTCGCCATGGAAATTGGGATTGCGGCCCAACACGTGGCGGCGATTCTGCAACGACTCCACCAGCATGTACGGACCGGTGCCCACCGGCCAGGTATTGAGCGACAGGTCATGCGCCGCCATGCCGGGCTGGTTATAGAAGCGATCAGCCTCCCAGGGAATGGGCGCGGTGAAGGTCATGGCCAGCCAGTACTTGAATTGCGGGTACTTGCCGTTGACGCGGATACGCAGCGTGTGCGGATCCAGCGCCTGCACGCCGGTGAAGCCGTCGGCTTCGCGCAGATCCAGCCAAGGCGGCGCGCCGGCCCCGCCCGGCATGTCGCGCCGCAGGGCCTGGTCGCGCTGGCGCAAGCGGTCCGCGTACTCCTTCAGGCCGGCCACGTGCTCGGTCATGAGGCCGGAGATCGGCGACACCACGCGCGGGCTGACCAGGCGCCGGAAAGCGTAGACATAGTCGTCGGCCGTCAGTTCGCGCGTGCCGGTGCGCGGGAAATCGGGAATGTAGAACTTGTCGTCCAGTTCGCCCGCGGCCAGCGGAAAATAGTCGTAGCTGCCGTCGGTCTTGCGGGCGAAGGCCGGATGGGGCGCGTAACGCGCGCCTGGCCGGATCTTGATGTCGTAGACGCTTTGCGCGATCTGCTCGCCGGGCGTGTCGGCGGGCAGCGTGTTGCCTTGCGCGTCCAGGTAGACGGGCGGGTCGATCGATGCCGCCGCGCGCGGCACCAGTTCGTAGGGTCGCTTCAGGTAGTGATAGCCGTACAGCGTCTCATAGATGTTGTACGTATAAGGGGTCTCGTCGCCGGAATAAGAGCTGGCCGGGTCCAGGTACTTCGGAGACCGCTTGACGAAGGCGGAAAACAGCGTGTTCTGGCTTTCGGCGCCGGACGGGTACGGGCTGTTGATGGGGCTTTCTTGCGAGCAGCCCGCCAACGCCAGAGACAGCAGCATGGCCGCCGCCCAGAGCCGCTTCAATGCACGCATGGAAACCTTCCCTTCGAATCGTTGCGACAGAGGATAGCAAACACGGGCCGGGGACTATATCCAGGCATCCCCCAGGGCCGCTTGCGCGTATGGGCGGCTGCGCGGCCCAGTCCCCGCGGCCTCAGCCGCACTGGCGCTGCCGCCAGCAGTCGTAGCGCCACTTCCAGGGTTGCATGGCGCCAGGCTGCGCCCATAGGCCGCGTCCGGCCGCCTTGGCCTGGCGCTGCAGGTCCGGCATGGCCTTGTCGCGCAGGTAGTCGCCCTGGCGCGCGGTGTAAGCCCAGGCGTAGCCGGCCTCCACCTGCACACGGTTGGCCGAGCGCCCGTCATCCAGGATCAGGGCGCAGACTTCCCGGCCGTACTGGTCCTTCTCGTAGCATTGCGCGGTAAGCGTCTTGCCCGCGACCAAACCTGCCAGGTTCTTGCGCGCGGCCTCGGCATAGGGCTGCCCGGGCTGGTCGGACCCATGGCCCTCCTCGGGCGCGTCGATGCTGTCCATGCGGATGCGGTGCTGGCCGTCAGGCGCGCGCAGGGTCACGGTATCGCCGTCGGCCACGTTCACGATCATGCCCGTGAGCGTGTAGCTGCCCTGGGGTATGCCGCCAGCCAGCGTCGCGCCCGGGCGGTTCTGGGCGGAAGCAGTCGGACGTTCGGTCCGGTCCTGCCCCTCCCGCCCCGAAGGTTGCAGCCAATTGACGATGGCGCCCGCCGCCGCAAGAATCAGGGCGACGATCAGGGCGGTCAGCTTGCTGCCGCCGCGAAAGTTAGGTTTGCCACGCACCGCCAGCGCTCCAGGTAGGAAAACGCAGGCAGTTTGCCATAAAGGCAGAGCACTACGCCGTGCTTTTGGCGATGGTGATCAATGAGTTACGCGCGCTGGACGCCAGCGACCCATGCGTGCGCCCCCCCTCCTACAGCCAGCCCGACTTGCGGAACCGCCAATACAGCAGCGTACAGATCGACGCGATGACGCCCAGCGTGATCGGATAGCCCCAGGGCGATTTCAGTTCGGGCATGAATTCGAAGTTCATGCCGTAGATGCCGGCGATGGCGGTGGGCACCGCCAGGATGGCGGCCCAGGAGGCCAGCTTGCGGGTGGTGTCGTTCTGCGCCGCCTGGCCTATCATCAGGCTGGCTTCAAAGGCGAAGGCCAGGGATTCGCGCAGCGAGTTGAACAGTTCGTCCACGCGCAGCACGCGGTCGGCCACTTCGCCAAAATACGGACGGGCATGCTCGTCCACCGCCGACATCTCGACCCGCGCCAGGCGGCGGCAGATCTCGGCCAGCGGCGACACCACGGTGTGAATGCGCAGCAGGTCGCGGCGCTGGCGGTACAGCCTGCGGATGTCCGAGTCCTTGGCGCCGCGGATCAGCAGCTTTTGCTCGGCACCCTCGACCACGGATTCGATCTTGCCGGCCGCCGCGACATAGCGGTCCACCAGCCAGTCCAGCAGTTCCGAAGCCACATAGTCGCTGCCGCGCTTGAGCAGGTCGGGCGAGGCTTCCAGCCGTTCGCGCAAGGGGCTGTGGCCGGCGGTGGCGCCGCGCCGCACCGTGACCAGGAAGCCGTCGCCGATGAGGAACTGGGTCTCGCCGAAGATGGGGCGCTCGGCCTCGACCTCCACCGTGATGGCGACGATCAGGATCATGTTGCCGTAGTCGATGATCTTCGGCCGCCGGTGGGACTCCAGCATTTCTTCCTGGTTCTTGTCGCAGGCGCCGAGTTCGCTGGCCACCTTGGCCAGCATTTCCGGGCGCGGATTGCGCAAGCCGATCCACAGCATGCCGTGGTCCTGGCTGACGTACTGGGCGACTTCGTCGATCGGGACCTCGCGGTCCCGCCGTCCGTTCACGTAGGCGATCGATGCGACGACTTCCCTCTTCGAGTCGTCGGCGGCATGTTCTTCAGTAGCCATAAACACCCTTTTGCAATGCGATCCCTGCCGGACAGCTTATATATCGGCCGATGATAGCCCAGCCTAGGAGAACAGGTTGCGCACCCGCTTGGCCACGTCCACGCTGGGCGCCTGCGGCTCCTTGGGCACGCCGCGCCCTTCGGGCAGATCCGGCGGCTTGGGCAGGTGGTCGAACAGCGGCAGCATCGCATTGGTGATGTAGCGCGTGCGCGATCCGTAGACGTGCCGGTCGCCCATGCCGGTCTGCTGATGCACATAGAAACGCTGCGGCACGATCAGCTGCAGGCGTTCCTTGGCGCGCGTCATGGCCACGTACAGCAGGCGGCGCTCTTCCTCGATTTCCTCGGCGGTGCCGGTGCTCATGTCGGACGGGATGCAGCCGTCGACCACGTTCAAAACGTAGACCGCCTTCCATTCCTGGCCCTTGGCGGAATGGATGGTGGACAGGATCATGTAGTCCTCGTCGCGATGCGGCGCGCCGGACTCGTCGCTGGTGGCGTCCGGCGGGTCCAGCGTCAGTTCGGTGAGGAAGCGTTCGCGCGTGCCGTAACCCGCGGCGATGCGCGCCAACTGGTCCAGGTCCGCGCGGCGCACGCGCGCATCGTCGTACAGGCGCTCCAGCTGCGCGCCGTACCAGCGCAGGGCCAGGTCCACGTCGGCAGGCCATTTCAGCGCAGGATCGCACAGCGCCGCGTAGGTGTCGGCGAAAGCGCCCCACTCGCCCTGCGCCGCCGCGCCCGGCTTGAACTCGCGCAAGGCGCGCAGGGGTTCGGCGGAGGCGGACATGGCGTCCATCAGCTTGCCGGCGGTGGCCGGGCCGATGCCGGGCAACAATTGCGCCACGCGAAAGCCCGCCATGCGGCCGCGCGGATTCTCCGCCCAGCGCAGCAGCGACAGCAGGTCCTTGACGTGCGCGGCCTCCAGGAAACGCAGGCCGCCGAACTTCACGAAGGGGATGTTGCGGCGGGTCAGCTCCAGTTCGAGCGCGGCGCTGTGGCTGGCGGTGCGGAACAGCGCCGCCTGCGACTTGAGCGTGGCCCCGCCCTCGCGCTGCGCCAGCACCTGGTCGGCCACCCAGCGCGCCTGGCCGGCTTCATCGCTGACCGTCACCAGTTCGGGCAGTTGCGAGGACTTGCGGTCAGTCCACAGGTCCTTGGCGTAGCGCTCGGTAGCCAGGCCGATCACGGCGTTGGACGCGTTCAGGATGGGCTGCGTGGAGCGGTAGTTGCGGTCCAGCGTGATGACGCGCGCCGGCGTGGGGAACTGTCCCGGAAAGTCCAGGATGTTGCGCACCGTGGCCGCGCGGAACGAATAAATGGACTGGGCGTCGTCGCCCACCACCGTCAGGCCGCGGCCGTCGGGCTTCATTGCCATCAGGATGGCGGACTGCAGCCGATTGGTGTCCTGGTATTCGTCCACCAGCACGTGGTCGAAGCGCGCGCCCACGTCGGCCGCGATGCCGGGCTCGCCCATCATCTCAGCCCAATAAAGCAGCAGGTCGTCGTAGTCCAGCACCTGCTGGTCCTGCTTGGCCGCGACATAGGCGCGGAACAGGTTCTTGAGCTCATCCTCCCATTGCGCGCACCAGGGGAAGGCCGTCTTCAGCACGTCGGCCACCGGCGTCTGGCTGTTGACCACGCGCGAATAGATCGCCAGGCAGGTGCCCTTGAGCGGAAAGCGCGACTTGGTGGACGACAGGCCCAGCTCGTGGCGCACCATGCCCATCAGGTCCTCGGCGTCGCCGCGGTCATGGATGGTGAAGGCTTCGGACAGGCCGATGCGTTGCGCGCAATCGCGCAGCAGGCGCGCGCCGATGGCATGGAAGGTGCCGGCCCACGGCAGCGAGGGCGCCTGCTGCGTGGCGCGCAGCTTCATCACCCGCTGCAGCACCGAACCCACGCGCCGCTCCATTTCCAGCGCCGCGCGGCGCGAGAAGGTCAGGAGCAGCATGCGCTGCGGGTCCGCGCCGTTCAGGATCAGGTGCGCGACCCGGTGGGCCAGCGTGTTGGTTTTGCCCGAGCCGGCCCCGGCGATCACCAGCAAGGGGCCGTCGTCGCCCGGCGCGCCGGCCACGCCGAATTCGGCGGCCTCGCGTTGGGCGGGATTGAGATCGGCCAGGGGATCGGGGCGCTCGGCGGACGGGGGGGACGTATTGGTTTGATCGGACATGGGCGGGGCCGCAGCGTTGCAGCCGCTTGAAACGGCGAGCCCGGACGTTGCCGGGCTCTGGATGGACACTGTATATTTATACAGAATTTTTTCAATAAAGTCTGATTCATCCCCGGCCATGCGCCTGTTGACCGGCACCGCCTCCTGGACCGACCCCACCCTGCTGGCCTGCGGCCGCTTCTACCCGCCCGAGGTCCGCAGCGCCGAAGCGCGGCTGCGCTTCTATGCCTCGCGCTTTCCCATGGCCGAGGTCGATTCCAGCTATTACGCCATGCCCACGGCCGAAAACGCCTATCTCTGGGCGCAGCGCACGCCGGACGATTTCGTCTTCAATATCAAGGCCTTCCGGCTGTTCACAGGCCATCAGACGCCGCTTTCCTCATTGCCGGCGGACATCCGGCGCGAATTGCCGGACTGGCCCGAGCCCGTCATCTACCACGACCGGATGCCAGCGGATTTGCGCGACGAACTCTGGCGCCGCTACCAGCTCGCGCTGGAACCGCTACGCATGTCCGGCAAGCTGGGTGCGGTGCATTTCCAGTTCCCGCCCTGGATCCGGCGCGATGCCCGTGGCCGGGCCCGGGTCGCCGACTGCGCACAGCGCATGGAGGAGCACCTGGTGTCGGTGGAATTCCGCCACCGCAGCTGGTTCGCGTCGCCCTCCGCCACCGCGGACACGCTGGCCTTCGAACGCGATCTGAAGGTGGCGCACACGGTGGTCGACAGCCCCCAGGGCTTTGACAACACCGTGCCCGCCGTCTGGGAATGCACCCACCCGGAACTGACGCTGCTGCGCCTGCATGGGCGTAACACGGCCACCTGGAACGTGTCCGGCGCCGCGTCCTCGGGCCGCTTCCAATATGAATACTCGGAGCAGGAGCTGGCCGAACTGGCCGAGCGCTTCGCGCGGTTGGCAGCGCAGAGCGCCCAGGCGCACGCGGTCTTCAACACCAATTTCGAAGACCAGGGCATGCGCAACGCCGCGGCCTTCGCGGCCGCGCTAGCGCCGGCCTGAAGCGGCCAGGAGCTGCGCCGCCGCGGGCGCACGCGCCACTTCGTTCAGGCTTTCCAGCAACACCTCGAACTTGCGCGCGATATCGTGCTCGGGCACGCAGGCGTAACCCAGCAGCAGACCGGGCCGGCGGCCCTCGTCGTTGACGTAATAGCGCGACAGCGCGCGCGTCAGCACGCCCTTGCCGCGCGCCACGTCCACCACGCGCAGGTCGTCCATGTCCTGCGGCAGCGTCAACACCAGGTGCAGCCCCGCCATGCTGGCGTCGCGATGCAGCCAGTCGGGTCCCAGCCGCCGTTCGATCAGGTTGACCAGCATGGCGCGGCGGCGTCCGTACAGCATGCGCATGCGGCGGATGTGAGCCGCGTAATGCCCTTCCGAGATGAAGGTGGCCAGGGCCGCGTGCGTCATCAGATGCCCTTCGCGGTATAGCTCCGCGTGCGCCGCCTGGAATGCGGCGGTCAGGGTCTTGGGCAGCACCAGATAGCCCACGCGCAGGCCCGGGTACAGGGTCTTGCTGAAGGTGCCCATGTAGATCACGGGCGCATCCGGCTCCAGTCCCAGCAGCGAGGCGATGGGCCGGCCGGAGAAGCGGAATTCGCTGTCGTAGTCGTCTTCGATGATCCAGCTGCCGCTTTGCCGCGCCACTGCCAGCAACTGGCGCCGGCGCGTCAGCGACATGACCGGGCCCAGCGGATACTGGTGCGAGGGCGTGACGAAGATGAAGCGCGGCGGCGTGCCGACGGTCTCCGGCAGGCGCATGCCCTCCTCGTCCACCGGCAGGTGCACGGTGTGCAGGCCGTTGGCCTGCAGGATGGTGCGCGCGCCCCAGTAGCCTGGATCCTCGACCCAGGCGGTCTCTCCGGCCTCGCCCAGGATGCGAGTGGTCAGGTCGATAGCCTGGTGCGAGCCCTCGGTGATGATGATCTGTTCTGGATCGCAATCGATCGAACGGGTCAGCGCCAGATGCTGCGCCAGCGCCTCGCGCAAGGCCGGCAACCCGCCGCCGTAAGCGTAGGTCAGCAGGTCGGGCGAGGGATTGCGCCACAGGGCGCTGAAGATACGGCCGAACTTCTTGTGCGGGAACTCGGTCAGGTCGGGCACGCCGGGCATGAAGGCGCCCCATTGGTAGGGCGACGCCGAAACGCCGTCGACAATGGCGGCGCCGCGCGGCGACAGCGCCGGGCGCGCTTGCGCCGGCGGCGGCTGGCTTTTGCGCCGGCCGCTGGCCAGGTAGGAATCGGGGACCGACGCATTGACGAAGGTGCCGTTGCCCTGGCGGCTGCGGGTGTAGCCCTCGGCCAGCAGCTGGCTGTAGACGTGGACCACCGTGTTGCGGGCGATGCCAAGCTCGGCTGCCAGGTCGCGCGAGGCGGGCAGGCGCGAGTCGGCTGCAATGGCCCCGTCCAGGATGGCTTCCCGGACGCCGCGATACAGCCGCTTGTTCATGGGCTCGCTGGAGCCGTCCGCCAGCCGCAGCTGTAGCAAGTCACCGACGATGGACCGCAATTGGTTCTACCTGATTTATAAAAGTGGTTCCCACAAATGGGGCCATCGTAGCATTAAATAAGGTTTTCCCGCCCATCATGCTCTCCGAGGCTGAGATGAAGAATCAGGACCTGAATACCCGCCGTTCCCTGGCCACGCCCCGCGGCGTCGGCGTCATGTGCGACTTCTACGCGGTGCGCGCCGAAAACGCCACCCTGTGGGACGCCAATGGCAAGGAGTACATCGATTTCGCAGGCGGCATCGCCGTCCTGAACACCGGCCACCTGCACCCGAAGATCAAGGCCGCCGTTTCCGCGCAGTTGGACAACTTCACGCACACGGCCTACCAGATCGTGCCGTACGAAGGCTATGTCTCGCTGGCCGAGCGCATCAACCGCCTCGCTCCCATCGACGGCCTGAAGAAGAGCGCCTTCTTCACCACCGGCGTGGAAGCCGTCGAAAACGCCGTCAAGATCGCGCGTTCGGCCACCGGCCGCTCGGGCGTCATCGCTTTCTCGGGCTCGTTCCACGGCCGCACCATGCTGGGCATGGCGCTGACCGGCAAGGTCGCCCCGTACAAGCTGTCGTTCGGCCCGATGCCCGGCGACATTTATCACGTGCCCTTCCCCAACGCCACCCAGTCCATCAGCGTGGCGGACTCGCTCAAGGCGCTGGACCTGCTGTTCAAGTGCGACATCGATCCCAAGCGCGTTGCGGCCATCATCATCGAGCCGGTGCAGGGTGAAGGCGGCTTCAACATCACCCCGCCCGAACTGATGACGGCGCTGCGCAAGGTCTGCGACGAGCACGGCATCCTGCTGATCGCCGACGAAGTCCAGACCGGCTTCGGCCGCACCGGCAAGCTGTTCGCCATGGAGCACCACTCGGTCCAGGCCGACCTGATCACCATGGCCAAGAGCCTGGGCGGCGGCTTCCCGATCTCGGGCGTGGTCGGCCGCGCCGACGTCATGGA
>NZ_DATCUY010000373.1:0-5060 GCF_036567245.1 Achromobacter sp.
CACAGGCCGGTGTTGCCGCCGCGCGGCACCACCGGCACGCCTTCCTGCTGGCACAGCGCCAGGCAGGTGGCGACCTCTTCGGTGGTGCGCGGGCGCACCACGGCCTGCGCCTGGCCCTTGTACAGGCCGCGCCAGTCGGACAGCCAGGGCGCGATGTCGGCCTCGGCAGTGATGACGGTGTCGGGGCCCAGGGCCTGGACCAGGCGTTGCGTAAAGTCGGATGCGCTCATGATGTCTGCCTTGCGGCGGGAGAGAGGAGATCGAGTTGCAGGCGGCTGGCCGCCTGTTGCAGATGGCGGGCGGCGGCATGCCGCGCCCGTTCGGGGTCGCGTGCGCGGATGGCGTCGAACACGGCCACGTGCTCCTGGTGCACGGCGGCCGTCAGGCCGGCCTGCAGGCGGCTGTTGCTGCGCGCGGTGCTGACGGCCAGCCTGAGTTGCAGGTTCAGGTACTGCAACAGGTCTTGATAGCAGCTGTTGTGGGTGGCGGCCGCGATCGCGCGGTGGAAGGCGATGTCGTGCTCCACGCCCCGCTCCGGATCTTCCAGATGCGACTCCAGGTCGTCCAGGGCCCTCGCCATGGCGGCCAGATCGGCGTCGTCGCGCCGCAGCGCAGCCAGCGCTGCCGCGCCGCCTTCCAGCTCCATGCGCAATTCGTAGACCCCGGCCAGTTGCTTGCGGTCCACGGCGATGCCGGCGGATAGCTGGAAGCCCTGCGCGCCAGTGCGCGACAGCACGGTGCTGCCGGAACCCTGCCGGCTCTGGATCAGGCCCTGGGCGCGCAGGCGTTCGGTGGCCTCGCGGATGACCGCAGCGCTGACGCCGTATTGCTCGGCCAGCACGCGGCCCGCCGGCAGCTTGGCGCCGACGGGATAGGCGCCGCCGGCGATATCGGCGGCGATCTGGCGGGCGACCTGTTCGGTCAGGGTGAGGCTCTTGGTCAGCATCGGGGCATTATAGACATACTTCTCAGGTTATCTGATAACTTTCAAGAAGCAAGTCTGATGCGATCGAGGTTCAGGTTTCGTGGATCGCCGCGGGCGGCGTTGCTCAGGCGACGGCGGGTTCGCCGTCGGGCACGGTCGTCTCGGACTCTTCCGCCCCAGCCACCGCGCAGCAGCGGCCGCCTTGCGCCTTCGCGCGGTAGAGGGCGGCGTCGGCGGAATGCAGGGCCGTTTCCGGGTTGCGGTGGGCGCCGGACACGATGGAAATACCGATGGACAGGCCCACGCTGACCCGCGTGCCGTCCGCCAGCGTAATCGGCTGGGAGGCGTCATGCAGCAGATGTTCGCCCAGCTTCAACGCGGCGGTGGCGTCGATGCCGGTCACCAGCACGATGAACTCGTCGCCACCGATACGCGCGGCCACGTCGTCCACTCTCAGCATGGAGCGCATGCGCTGGGCGATGGTCATCAGCACCTGGTCGCCCGCGGCATGGCCGTAGGTGTCGTTGATGAGCTTGAAGTCGTCCATGTCCATGTACAGCAGCGCCGCGGAGCTGTCGTGGCCGCGCGCGCTGGTGCAGACGCGCTCCAGCGCGGCCTGCAGGCCGGCGCGGTTGGCCAGGCCCGTCAACGCGTCTTGGCTGGCGCGGCGTTCGCTGTCGCGCTCGGCCAGCATGGTGGACACCAGGATGCGGTTGAGCCGGTGCGAGGCGATGCTCATGCTGACCAGGTAGAACGGAATCTGGATGAAGACGATGGCCGTGACGTATTCGCCAGTGAAAGCCGCGCCCAGGCACATCGGCCCCAGGCTCAGGAAAATCATGGCGCCGACCAGCCGCGGCGCGCCGTAGTTCCGGAAGCAAATACCACCGGCCATGGCGCCGCAAGACACGCCGGCCAGGGTGGCGGCCAGCCAGTCGCCGTTGATGAAAGTGACGAAGACGCCATAGCCCACGCTGAATGCCCACAGTAGCGCCAGCAGGATGTAGATGTCGGTATGGGTGTTGCCGCCCTTGGGCGCGGCGCGCAGGGCGGACCGCAGGATCAGGACGCGGACCAGCGCCAGCACCACCTCCATCCCCAGCCAGGACAGGTACAGCGGCTCGGGGCGGCGCCAGGCGACGACGCCGGAGATCATGAGGGTGTTGATGACGCCGCCGGCAAAGATGGGAAGCGTGCCGAACAGGCTGGCGATCAGCGCCGAGCGGATATCCGCAGGGGTATCGTGCCCGGAATGCGTCAACCAACGCGTCAGGCGCCATTTGGGCAAGCTGAACTTAAGTGCTGTATCCACGCGGTAACGTCCCAGGCCGTCCACCCGATTTCGGGTAGGCTGGCTGGCGTTATAGCAGGTATTTCAAGCCTTTAATATTGTCCGCGGGGCCAATCCAGGCCATGGGATCAGTGCCCGCGATGCCCGCAGACGGCGCATTCGGGGTCACGCTGGACGTTGACGCTGCGCCATTGCATGGTGCGCACGTCCAGCCACAAGAGGCGGCCGGACAGGCTTTCGCCCACGCCGGACAGCAACTTGAGCGCCTCGGCGGCCTGCATGCTGCCGATGATGCCCACGACCGGGGCGAACACGCCCATCGTGGCGCAATTGGCTTGCTCGACGTCGTCCGCTTCCGGAAACAGGCAGTGGTAACAGGGCGCGTCGTCGTCGCGCAGGTCATAAACGCTGACCTGGCCGTCGAAGCGGATCGCGGCGCCGGATACCAGCGGCTTGCGGTGCTGCACGCAGGCGCGGTTGATGGCGTGGCGGGTGGCGAAGTTGTCGGTGCAGTCCAGTACCAGGTCCGCCTGCGCGACGGCGTCAGACAGGGCCTGGCCTTCCAGCCGCTCGACGCGGGCATGGACCCGGGTCTGCGGATTGAAGGCCGCCAGCATGTCGCGTCCGGACTCGGCCTTGTGGCGGCCGACGCTGGCGGTGGTGTGCAGGATCTGGCGTTGAAGGTTGCTCAGCTCGACGACGTCGTCGTCGGCCAGGGTGATGTCGCCCACGCCGGCGGTGGCCAGATAGAGCGCGGCGGGAGACCCCAGTCCGCCCGCCCCCACGATGAGCACACGCGCCGCCAGCAGTTTTTCCTGCCCTTCTATTCCCAACTCGTCGAGCAGGATGTGGCGGGCGTAGCGCAGCAGTTGCTCGTCGTTCATTTGTCCTTGCTGGGCTCGACTCCGGTCGGCGTGATCTTCATGCGCTGGGGCGTGCCGCCGCCGGCCTTGGCATCGGCCTTGGCCTGGGCGCGGGCCGAACCCTTCTGTACCGGCTTGCCGGCCAGCACGTTCAGCGCCTGCTGCAGCTGGAAGTCGTCCTTGCCGCCGAATTCGAACACCTTGGTCGGCACGTCGGCATTGTCGTCGCCGCCGCTGGACTTCACTTCGTTGGCGGTCTGCTGGTTGGACAGGTGGCGCTGCAGGTCGGCTTCGCGCGGCAGGCGGAACAGGTCGCCTTCGGCCGTGTCGGCAACGACGTAGTCAGGTTCGATGCCGGTGGCCTGGATGGAACGGCCGCTGGGCGTGAAGTAGCGCGAGGTGGTCAGCTTGACCGCGGTGGTTTCGGACAGCGGCAGGATCACCTGCACCGAGCCCTTGCCAAAGGTACGGTTGCCCAGGACCTTGGCGCGCTTGTGGTCCTGCAGCGCGCCGGCCACGATCTCGGAGGCCGAGGCGGAGCCCACGTTCACCAGCACCACCATCGGCACGGTCTTGGTCCAGGCCGGCAGGCCGGCCAGGTAGTTGCTTTCGCCGCGGGCGTACTCCGACGGCGTGGCCAGGTACTTGTGGCGGGCGTCGGGGGTGCGGCCGTCGGTAGTCACCACCACCGAGTCGGGCGGCAGGAACGCGCCGGACACGCCGATGGCGCTGGTCAGCAGGCCGCCCGGGTCATTGCGCAGGTCCAGCACCAGGCCCTTGGGGGCTTCCTTGGCGCCGAGGTCCTTCAACTGCTTGGCCAGGTCGGCGCCGGTCTTTTCCTGGAACTGGGCGACGCGCACATAGCCGATGCCGTTGTCCAGCATCTTGCTGCGCACGCTGCGCACCTTGATGATGTCGCGCACGATCTTCAGCACGATGGGCTGCGGGCGGTCGGCGCGCATGATGGTCAGCGTGATCGGCGACTTGGGCGCGCCGCGCATCAGCTTGACGGCGTCGTTGAGCGTCATGCCCTTGGTGGGCGTGTCGTCGATCTTGATGATGAGGTCGCCGGCCATCACGCCAGCGCGGGCGGCGGGCGTGTCCTCGATCGGGGAGATGACCTTCACGAAGCCATCTTCCGCGCCGACCTCGATGCCCAGGCCGCCGAATTCGCCTTGCGTGGCCGTCTGCATTTCGCGGAAGGCGTCGGCGTCCAGGTAGGCGGAGTGCGGATCCAGGTTCGACACCATGCCGGAGATGGCGTTGTCGATCAGGGTCTTGTCGTCGACGGCTTCGACGTAGTTGTTCTTGATGGCGGCGAACACGTTGCTCAGTTGCCTGAGCTCGTCCAACGGCAGGGGACTGCCGCGCTGGGCGACCGCGGTCACGCCTACGCTGAGCAAAACACCAGCCACCGCACCGATGGCAATCAGACCGAAACCGCGAAACTTACGAGTGCCCATGCACACTTCCCGAATTTTGTTTTCGCCGATGGGGTTTGGTAATTACCAACGACATCAATCTACTGCGCCAGCCATTGTGCCGGATCCACAGGAGCGCCACGATGGCGAATTTCAAAGTATAGGCCGGATTCCACTTGGCCGCCGGTTGCCCCTACCGTAGCAATAGTATCGCCACCCGTCACCGAATCCCCCACCCGTTTGAGCAGACTTTGGTTGTAAGCATAGACGGTCAGGTATTGCTGCCCATGATCCACAATGATGAGGTTGCCAAAACCCCGTAGCCAATCGGCGTAGACCACCGTGCCGGGGGCCACCACCTTGACCGGCGTGCCTTCGGGCGCGCGCAGCACCACGCCGCGCCAGACGCCGCCATCCGGGCGGTCGACTCCGAAGCGCCCCTGCACCTGGCCGCGCACCGGCATGGACAGCCCGTGGCGCAGGCCATTGCCGCCGCCCACCGGCGCTGCGCGGGCGGTCTGGGTCTGCTGCGCAGGCTCGCTACGGCTTGGAGCGGGATT
>NZ_DATCUY010000374.1:0-13339 GCF_036567245.1 Achromobacter sp.
CGGAGGCTGGCGGCCAACACCCGGGTGCCGGGCGGGTAGGTCATGTCGCCCAGTGCGGTTTCGCGGGCCAGCAGGCCCTCGAAATCCAGCGTGCGGCGTTGGCTGTCCAGCTGCATGTCCACCTTCAGCAGGGGCAGGCGCGCCACCTCCAGCGCCTCGCTGCCTTCGGTGCGCAGCAGCCAGCGCGGCGCGTCGGCGGCGCTGGCGCCGTTGATGACCTTCAGCCAGGCGCCAGGCGGCACGGGTTGCTGGTTCAGGGTGTTGCCGATGGCCAGATGGCAGCTGGCGAAGTTCGGGTGCCCGTCGCGCAGCACGAATTCGAGCCGGTGCCCATGCGCGCACAGCCAGCCGTCCTGCGCCTGATCGCGCGCGATCTCCACCGACAAGGTCTCGGCCTGCTTGCTGCTGGCCGGGTAGCGGAACATGCGCGTGGCGGCGACGCCCTGGATGGAGGCAGGGTGGGCTTCGGGAAAGACAGCAAGGTCGAACGAAGTCAGGTCGCCCGGCTGGGCCAGGCTGAGCACGGTGCCGGCGGGCATCGCCACGCCGGCCAACTGGGTCGGCTGGGCCAGCGCGGTCTTGCGTTCGGCATCGGCCTGGGCGCTTTGCCGGGCCGAGAACCACAGGCTGAACTGCTGATAAGGAAAGATGGCGCCGATGATGGCGAGAAAGGCCATCAAGATGGCGCCGCCGCGCCGGTGGCCGCCCAGCCATGCCCGGGCGTTGGGCGTGGTGGCCAGCACGGCCAGCCAGGTCAGCAGCGTGGCGAGGCAGGCCAGCGACGCTGCCATCAACACGTAGAAATTACCGCCAGGAAGAGAAACCGGAATCATGGCGGCAATTATGCGCCAATCCGCAGCGGACATCGGCGCGCACGGGCCTTCAGGTCTTGGCGGATTCCGAGCGGGTCGCCACCACTTGCAGCTTGAGTTCGCCCAGGGCCTGGAACAGCGCGTTGCGCGTGCCTTCGGGCAGGTCGCCGAACATGGACTTGACCCAGGATTCGTGGGCGCGGGCCATGCGGGCGAAGCTCTTTTTACCCAGCGGCGTGAGCTTGATGAGCGAGCTGCGGCGGTCGGACTCGACCTTGGTGCGTACCACCAGGCCTTCCTTTTCGAGCTGGTCGGTGATGCCGGTGATATTGCCGTTGGTGACCATCATGTGACGCGACAGTTCACCCATCTTCATGCCCTTGGGCGCGCGCTGCAATTGCGCCATCAGGTCGAAGCGCGGCAGGGTGGTGTCGAATTCATTGCGCAGGCGGCTGCGGATCTCGCTTTCGACGAGATTGGCGCAGGTCAGCATGCGCAGCCAAAGGCGCAACGCATGGTGATCGTCGGGCGCGGCGCGGGATTCCAGGTCGGGGGTATCGGTCATGGCTATGGAAATTACCGGGAATGAGGGGCGGGCGCCAGATGCTGTTGATCAAGGATCGCGCGGATCGCCGGGTAGGCCGTGGCGTTGCCGGCGGCGCGCTTCTTGAGTATCGGCGGGATGTCGGGTACTGTCGCGCGAACGTCGTGCCGGGTAGCTGGCGCTGCGCTTTCATCGTTTTGGTGGAGGGTAGCCATGGCGGTAGCTTATTAGTAAAAACCCTTTGGTAAAAACCCTAGACTTGTCTTGCCGAATACTTTAAACCTAAACTATGAAGCACGCCAGCCTTGGCTGTGCAGCAAGAAGTCTTTCGAATCGCGATTCCAAAAAAGAACACCCTCTGCGCGGGCTCGCGCACGGAGCACACCACCATGCGTTTGATCACTTCCCTTCTGGCCGCCGCCGCCCTGGTGCCGGCACTGGCCAGCGCCGACACCATCAAGGTCGGCATCGCCAACGACATCTCCGGTCCGTTCTCGGCGCTGGGCGCCGAAGCCCGCGACGGCTTCAACCTGGCCATCAAGCAACTGGGCAGCAAGCTGGGCGGACAGCCCGCCGAGTTTGTGCAGACCGATATGGGCGGCAACCCCGACCAGGCCCGCCAACTGGTGACGCGCTACATCCAGCGCGACAAGGTCGATTTCTTCACCGGCCCCATCGGTTCGAACGTGGCGCTGGCCGTCGGCCCCGCGCTGTTCGCGGCCAAGGTGCCGTACCTGTCGAACAACCCCGGCCCCAGCCAGTTCGCCGGCGCGCAATGCAATGCATACTGGTTCGGCACGTCCTACCAGAACGACGCCTTCCACGAAGCGGCCGGCAAGGTCGCGGCGGACCGCGGCTTCAAGAAGATGTTCATCATGGCGCCGGACTATCCGGCCGGCAAGGACGCCTTGAACGGCTTCAAGCGCGGCTACAAGACCGCTCCGGGCGATGAGGTCTACACCAAGCTCGGCCAGATCGACTACGCCGCCGAACTGGCGCAGATCCGCGCCGCCAAGCCGGACGCCGTCTATATCTTCCTGCCGGGCGGCATGGGCATCAACTTCGTCAAGCAATTCGTGTCGACCGGCCTGGCGCAAAGCGTCAAGCTGATCGGTCCGGGCTTCTCGGCCGACGAGGACGTGATCCAGGCCGTGGGCGAGCCCATGCTGGGCATGTACAACACGGCGCAGTGGGCGCATGACCTGGACGTGCCGCAGAACAAGACCTTCGTCGAAGCCTTCCGCAAGGAATACAACGGCCGCTACCCCTCGGTGTACGCCGCCCAGGCCTACGACGTGATCATGGCCATGGACGCCGCTGTCAAGCAGGCCGGCGGCAAGGTCTCCGACCGCGAAGCCATCGTGCGCGCGCTGGAAAAAGCCGACTACCCCTCGGTGCGCGGCAGCTTCACCTACGGCAAGAACCACTATCCCATCCAGTCCTATTACCTGCGCGTCGTCGACAAGGACGGCAGCGGCCGCATCACCAACAAGCTGGTGGGCAAGGTGTTCGACAAGTACCAGGACGTCTACGTCGGCGAGTGCAAGCTGTAGCCCACCCCCGAAGCGCTGCGCGCTTCCCCCTCAAGGGGGCATGCCTGCGGACCGGCGGAGCCGGCTCCGCGGCATCCGGATCGGGTGCACCTCTGCACGCGCGGCGGTGGGTGCGCCTGCGTGATGGGCAATCAGTTGGCTTTTGTGATTTGACCGCGAGCTAGGCCATCGGCAATTCGCGGCAAGGGGGAAGTTTTCATGACGTTTACGCTGATCGTCGAGCAATTGCTGAACGGTCTGCAGTTTGGGTTGATGTTGTTTTTGATCGCGGCCGGGCTGACCCTGGTGTTCGGCATCATGGACATCATGAATCTGGCTCACGGCTCGCTCTACATGGCCGGCGCCTATGTCGCCGCCGAGACCATGCAGCGCACAGGTTCATTCACCGCCGCCGTCCTGGTGGCGGCCGTCGCCACCGGCATCGTCGGCGTGGTGCTGGAACTCACGCTGATCCGCCGCCTCGCGCTGCGCGACCACCTGGCCCAGGTGCTGGGCACTTACGCCATCATTCTCATCGCCAACGATCTGGTCAAGATGATCTGGGGGCCGGCTCCCGTCATGCTGAACATGCCGGCCGTGTTGTCCGGCCCGGTCCGGCTGCTGCCCGATCTGCTGTATCCCGCCTATCGCCTCATGATCATCGTGTTCGGCGTGGCTGCCGCCGCGGGCCTGTACTGGTTCGTGACGCGCACCCGCGCAGGCGTGCTGGTGCGGGCGGGCGCGTCCAACCGCCAGATGGCCACCCTGATGGGTGTGCGCGTGCCGCTGCTGTTCCTGGGCGTGTTCGTGCTGGGCGCCATGCTGGCCGCCGTGGCCGGCGCCTTGCTCGGTCCGATCACCTCGGTGCAGGTGGGCATGGGCGAAGAAATCCTGATCCTGGTGCTGGTGTGCATCGTCATCGGCGGCATCGGCTCGATCCGCGGCGCCTTCGTCGGCGCGCTGCTGGTGGGCATGGTGGACACGGCGGGGCGGGCCTTCCTGCCCATGCTGCTGCGCCAGGTCTTTTCGCCGGCCGTGGCTTCCAGCGTCGGACCGACGCTGGCCGCCATCGCCATTTACGTATTGATGGCGGCAGTGCTGGTGTTCCGGCCCTCCGGCTTGTTTCCGGCGCGGGGTTGAGCATGAAATCCATCATCTGGACCGTGGTCCTGCTGGCCGCGCTGGCGGTGTTCCCCCTGGTGGCGCCGGCGCTGGGCCTGGACTTCTATATTTCCTTCGTGCGGCGGGTGCTGATCTACGCCTTGGCCGCGACCAGCTTGAACCTGATCCTGGGCTACGGCGGCATGGTGGCGCTGGGGCACGCGGCCTTCTTCGGCGCGGGCGCCTACGCGGTCGGCATCCTGGCCATGGCGGGCGTCACGTCCGCGCTGATTGTCTGGCCGGCGGCCATGCTGCTGGCGGCGGTGCTGGCCTGCATCACGGGGGCGATTTCGCTGCGTACCCGCGGCGTGTACTTCATCATGATCACGCTGGCTTTCGCGCAGATGCTGTTCTACATCTTCATCTCGCTACGCCAGTATGGCGGCGAGGACGGACTGAACCTGCCGGGCTATTCCACCCTGCCGGGCATCGACCTGGCCCATGACGTCAGCTTCTATTACCTGGTGCTGGCGCTGTTCGCCCTGATCATGTGGGTATTCAGCCGCGTGGTGACCTCCCGCTTCGGCACGGCCCTGCAAGGCATACGCGAGAACGAATCGCGCATGGAATCCATGGGTTATCCGGTCTACCGCATCAAGCTGATGGCTTTCACGCTGAGCGGCGCGATAGCCGGCCTGGCGGGCGCGCTGCTGGCCAACCACAACCTCTTCATCTCGCCCAGCCTGATGCACTGGACCCAGTCGGCCAACCTGCTGATCATGGTGCTGGTGGGCGGAATCGGCCTGCGCTATGGCGGCGTGGCCGGCGCCGTGGTCATGCTGACCCTGGAAGAAGTGCTGCGCCTGTGGACCGAATACTGGCACCTGCCCCTGGGCGTGTTGCTGCTGTGCGTGGTGTTCGGCGCGCCGCGCGGCCTGGTCGGGCTGTTCGGCCCGCTGTTCAGCGGCCGCGCCGCTGCTCCCCAATCCGGCAAGGTGGGATCATGAACGCTGCCGTAACGCCGGCCTTGCAGGCTACGGGACTGGTGCGCCGCTTCGGCGCGCTGGTCGCCACCGACAATGTGTCGCTGTCCTTGAACCCGGGCGAAATCCACGCCCTGATCGGCCCCAATGGCGCGGGCAAGTCCACGCTGATCCATCTGCTGTCGGGCACGCTGACGGCGGATTCGGGCACGCTGAAAGTGGGCGGCCGCGACGTCACCGGCATGAACGCCCACCAGCGCGTCTCCGCCGGGCTGTCGCGTTCGTACCAGATCACCAATATCTTCAAGCAATCCACCGTGCTGGACAACCTGGTGCTGGCGGTGCAGGCGCACGCGGGCAGCAGCTTCCGCTTCTGGAAGCCGCGCGCCGCCGAATCGGCCCTGTACGAACAGGCGCGCGAATTGGCGCGGGAATGCGCCATCGACGCCAGCCTGCTGGAGCGCCCGGCCGGCACCCTGCCGCACGGCGAACAGCGCAAGGTCGAATTCGCGCTGGCCCTGGCCGCGCGGCCCGACGTGCTGCTGCTGGACGAGCCCATGGCGGGCATGGGGCCGGATGAAACCGTGCGCCTGACCGAATTGATCGAATCCATGCGTGGCCGCGCCGCCATGCTGCTGGTCGAACACGACATGCAGGCGGTGTTCCGCCTGGCCGACCGCCTGTCGGTGCTGGTGTATGGCCGCGTCATCGCGACCGGCACCCCTGACGAAATCCGCGCCAATCCGGAAGTGCGGCAGGCCTACCTGGGCGACGAGGAGACCGCGTGATGCTGACCATCGAATCCGTCAAGAGCGGCTACGGCGCCAGCCAGGTGCTGTTCGGCGTGGACCTGCAGATCGGCGCGGGCCAGGTCGTGACCCTGCTGGGCCGCAACGGCATGGGCAAGACCACGCTGCTGCGCACCCTGTTCGGGCAATTGCCCCTGCGCGGCGGCAAGATCCAGTTCGCCGGCCAGGACATCAGCGGCTGGAGCCCGGACCGCATCGCGCGGGTCGGCGTGGCCATCGTGCCAGAAGGGCGGCAATGCTTCCCCAACCTGACGGTGCGTGAGCACCTGACGGCCTTCGTCGCCGGCCGCAATCCGGACATCGGCGAACCCTGGACGCCGGAACGGGTCTTCGAACTCTTTCCGCGCCTGCACGAGCGCGCCCGCAACATGGGCAACCAACTCTCGGGCGGTGAGCAGCAGATGCTGGCCATTGGCCGGGCGCTGGTCACCAATCCGCGGTTGCTGATCCTGGACGAGGCCACCGAAGGCCTGGCGCCCAAGATCCGCGAGGAAATCTGGAATTGCCTGGCGCGCCTGCGCCAGGCCGGGCAGACCATCCTGGTCATCGACAAATATGTCGAACGGCTGCTGAGCCTGGCCGACCGCCACGTCATCCTGGAGCGCGGCAAGGTGGTCTGGACGGGAGACTCCCAGGCCCTGGACGCCGATCGCGGCCTGTGGGAGCGCTACCTGGGCGTGTAGCAAGAAAGCTGCAATGTAAACGGGCAAATGTTGTCAGTCGTGACATAAAAAGCAATAAATCGACATTTACATTGCAACAGTGCAACTTAGGGCGCGGGAACGTCTTACAAGCGTTTGCGCCTGTTTCAATTGGAACCACTGTTCTCTAAACTTGTCGCGCTGGACGTGCCGCGTGGGTACGCCCGCATCGGGCTCATGGCTGAACAAGCGGGGCAATCGCGCGGCAATAAGCGGCTTACACGGCCCAAGCCCTTGCGCGCGTCCCCTTTTCACGCAGGTTACGTCTTATCTAGTTGTCAGGAAGACTTTGCATGGCGAAATGGGGTTTGCGCAGAAAATCGTTGATGGCGCTATTGCTGGCGTGCGTGGTTGCGCTGGCGCCGGCCGCCTTGATTGGCTGGCAGGTGCTGGACGGGGTCCGGGAGCACTTCGGGCGCGCTTTCTCCGACAACTTCACGCAATTGAACCGCCAGCGCATCCTGGCGCCTGTGTCCCGCGAGCTGGCCCTGTCGCTGCGGCTGGCGGATAGCGAGGTCACGCGCCGCTGGCTGCGCCACGAAAGCGATCCGGCCGCGCGCGAGCTGTTCTTCCGCGAAGCCGACGGCTACCGCCGCGATCTGCTGGGCCGCGCCTACTTCATCGCCAGCGCCGCCTCGGGTAACTACTACTTCAACGACGACCAGCCGCTGTCCGAGACGCCGCGCTACACCTTGAGCAAGAGCGCCGCCGACGACGCCTGGTTCTACCTGACGCTGGCGTCCCCGGCCAAGTACAACATCAACGTCAATCCGGACCTGAAGCTGCAGACCACCAAGGTCTGGATCAACGTCCAGGTGCGCGACGGCGACCGGGTCATCGGCCTGACCGGCTCCGGCCTGGACGTGGGCGGGTTCCTGCGCGAATTCGTCAATAGCGGCCAGCCAGGGGTCACTCCCATCATCGTCGACGAGGAAGGCGCGATCCAGGCGCACATGGACGCCTCGCTCATCGCCTACAACTCGGGCGCCGGCGGCGCCGGCGCCGGCCGCGGCACGGTGTTCAACCTGCTGGACGGCGGCGAGGGCCGCGCCGAGTTGGCCGCAGCCTTGAAGGCGGCGCGGACCGACCCGCAATCGGTGCAATCCGCCTGGGTCAAGATGGACGGCATCCGGCAACTGGTTTCGGTGGCCTACATGCCGGAACTGCACTGGCACGTGCTGACCGTGGTGGACCTGGGCGCGGCCCGGGTGCTGGACACGGATTGGCTCTGGCCCGCCGCCATCGGCCTGGTGGTCCTGTTCGCGGCCATGCTGCTGTGCTTTGGATACGCCATCGAACGCCTGATGCTGCGCCCCTTGCGTCGCCTGCAGCAGTCGGCGCGAGCCATCGCCGACGGCAGCTACGACGTGCGCCTGCCGCCGGGCGGCCAGGACGAGATCGGCGACCTCAGCCGTGCCTTCGGCGTGATGGCGGACAAGGTGCGCCAGCACACCGCCGAACTCGAAACCAAGGTGCGCGAGCGCACCTCCGAGCTCGAAGACGCCAACCGCGCCATGGCCGCCGCCCACAAGAAGATCGACGACTCCATCGATTACGCCAGCCTGATCCAGCGCGCCATCCTCCCGGACCGCCAACTGACCCAGTCCCTGGGGGCGCACCATTTCGTGCTGTGGAAGCCGCGCGACGTGGTCGGCGGTGACTTTTACGTGTTTCGCTCCGACGGCGCCAATTGCCTGCTGGGCATCATGGATTGCGCCGGCCACGGCGTGCCCGGGGCACTGATGACCATGCTGGCCCGCGCGGCCATAGACCTGGCCATCACCGAGGCGGGGCCGGCCGATCCCGCCGCCATCCTGACCCGCACCGACAACGCCATCCGCGCCATGCTTGCGGACGCGCAACTGCCCCGCGCGCTGGCCACGAACACTGATGCGGCCCTGGTTTATATTGACCGCCAAGCCGGCAGGCTGCGCTATGCCGGCGCCAAGATCAGCTTGTACGCAAGCAACGGCGACGAACTGCGCGAGGTGCCGGGCGGCAAGCGGGCGCTGGGGGACAAGCGTACCGAGACTTACGAAAACATCGAACTGAGGATGGACCCCGGCTGGACCTTCTACCTGGTCACGGACGGGTTCCTGGACCAGGCGGGAGGCGAGCACGGCTTTGGCTTCGGCAATACCCGGTTCGCGGAAATGCTCAAGACGCACGCGCGCCGGCCGTTAACCGAACAGGCGGCCGCCTTTACCCAAGCGCTGGCAGAGTATCAAGGCGGGCGACCGCAGCGTGATGACATCACCTTGCTGTCGTTCCGTTTCGAATAAACGTTATCAGGGCGGTTACCCCCATGAATGCCTCCGATCTTTACGCATTGGGCGAACGGTTCAACCAGAATCGCACCCTGTTGTGCTTCAACGGACCGATTTCCCGCAGCCTGATCGAGGAAATCGGCAATGCGCTCAAGAACTACCTGAACGCGGAGCACGCGCGGCCGGCCGAGGCCATGGACGTTTTCTCGGTCTACATCGAGATGATCCAGAACATCCGCCAGTACGCCGCGCAGCATGGCGACGTGGACGCCTCGGCCACCGTGGTGATCGGCCGCCGCGATGAAAGCCGCTATGTGGTGTCCGCAGGCAATCTGGTCAAGTCCCAGGATGGCCAGTCGCTGGTCGCCCGCATCCAGGAACTGGCGACACTGGACAAGGCCGCCCTGAAGGCCGAATACAAGACGCAGCTGCATAAGCCGCGCGCCCAGGGCGTCGCCTCGGGCGCGGGCCTGGGGCTGATCGACATCGCCCGCCGGGCAGGCGCTCCGCTGGAAGCCAGCCTCACGCCCGCGGCGGCGGCAGGACAGGCTTTTTTCAGCCTGAGCGTCGTGATATGAACGCGCCTGCCCAAGAAATATATTTGGAGCAATTGATGAAAGATTTGAATATTCCGGGGACCCAGTCCACGCCCGCCATAACCGCCGACACTGCTGCCGGCGTGCTGGCGATGCGCGGCGACTCCTATCCCGAGAATTCCTTCGAGCTGTTCGGCCCCGTCATTGAATGGGCCGAAGCCTACCTGCTGAGCAGCGCCGCGCCCCTGAAGCTGGAGCTCGAACTGCTGTATCTGAACACCAGCAGCATCAAGTCCGTCATGGATATCTTCGATCTGCTGGAGGCTGCCCACGGCAAGGGCCGCGAGGTCAGCGTCACCTGGTTCTACGACATGCGCAACGAGCGCGTCGGCGAGCTGGCCGAGGAATTCAAGGAAGACTGCACCTTTCCCTTTTCAGTCGTCGGCCGCCAATGAAATCCGCCGCCGCCCAGCTGGATAAGCGTATCGCCGAATTGCTGGCGGACCCGGCCTATCAAGGCCATCCGTTGCATGAAGCGCTGGACGCGCTGTGGCGGCACACGGCCGAGCAGATGGCGCGCATCGAGCGCGTGACCCAGCTGTCGGACGCCTACCAGAGCATGGCGCACGAACGCGAGCTGGGCCTGTGCGACCGTTTCGACCGGCAACTGCGCCGCCTGACCCGCATCGCGCGCATTTCTGACCACTATCAGAGCATGATGCGGGACCTGAATTCAGCGTTGCTGGAAACCTCCAACCGCGATGCCTTGACCGGGCTGTTGAACCGGCGGGCCTTGATGGAGATGATCAAGCAGGAGGTCCTGCGCGTCTCCCGCGGCGGCTCGACCTTCGTCGTGGCGATGCTGGACGTGGATCACTTCAAGTCGGTCAACGACCGCTATGGCCATGAAACGGGCGACCGCGCGCTGGTCGAGCTGGCTGGCGCGTTGGGCAAGAACCTGCGCGAATACGATCTGTGCGGCCGCTGGGGCGGCGAGGAGTTCCTGGTGCTGCTGCCCAGCACCCAGCCCGAGGATGCCCAGCGCGTCATGGACAGGCTGGTGGGCGCGGTGCGGGCCCTGGCGATCACGGTGGGGGACGGCGTATTGGGATTGACCGTCAGCATAGGCATGGCATACCACCAGCTAGGAGAGACGTTCTCTGAAACGCTCAGCCGCGCGGACCAGGCCCTGTACCTGGCCAAGCAGGACGGACGCGATCGCGTCGAACTCGGGTTTCCGAAGCGCTGAATGAAACCGGACCAGCTGTTATCCGGCATGGAGCCCCATATGCTTGATTCCTATCCAGGCGTCACCGACGAGCGCCCTCAAGGCGCCGCGTGGCACCCGGGCACTTACCTGGCGTCCATGGATCGGGCGCTGCTGCTGTTCGATTTCAACCCGGCCGGCTCCTTGCTGAACGCCAACGCGAACTTTCTCGCCTTGGCGGGCTACGCCCGCGACGAGGCCCTGGCGTTACGCCACGACATGCTGTGCGACAGCATGGACGAGGGCAAGGGGATCGTCGGCGGCGAACAGGTCTGGGCCAGGCTGCTGGGCGGCAAGCACTTCACCGGCACCTGCCGCTACCGCAAGAAGGACGGCGGCTTCGTCTGGATCGAGGCCACCTACATGCCCATCGCCGACGAAGTCGGCGAAGTGGTCCGGATTTCCGTCATATCCCGCAAGTCCATCGCGGATGCCGATCGCCAGGAAGAGATCCGCCTCCTGCTGCTGGGCATCAACGAAACCGGCAACGCCGTCGCCGTGTCGGGCAAGGACGGCCGTATCGTCTACGTGAACGACGGCTTCCAACGCATGCTGGGCTTCGCCCGCGGCGATGCCGTGAACCAGGAGCTGGGCGAATTGCTGGCTGGCGGCCGGCAGGACGGCGGCACGCGCGAAGAACTGGACCGCCGCGTCGCCTGCCGCGAGGGCTACCACAAGGACGTGCTGGTCTACGACCGCGCCGGCCGGCCACTGTGGGTCTCGGTAATGGCGAACTCCGTGTTCGATGAACGCGGCACGCTGGTCAACATCGTGGACGTGCTGACGGACATCACGCCCACCAAGGTGCATGAAGTGCTGCAGCGCCGCGTGCTGCAGGCCATGGTCAACGAGGCTTCGGTGGTCGAGGTCATGAATATGGTCTGCCGCGAGGTCGAGCGTCTGGCGCCCGAGGTCGCAGCCAGCGTGCTGCGGGTGGACGACGCCGGCCTGCTGCGGCCGCTGGCCGCGCCCAGCCTGCCGCAGGCCTTTGCCGACGCCCTGGACGGTGTGGCCATCGGTCCGCAGGCGGGCGCCTGCGGCACCTCGGCCTTCCTCGGGCGGCCCGTGATCGTGCCGGACATCTCCACCGATCCGCTGTGGGACGATTACCGCCATCTGCCGTTGCCCGAGGACATAAAGGCCTGCTGGTCGTCGCCCATCAAATCCAGCGACGGCCGGGTGATAGGCACCTTCGGCTTCTATTTCCGCGAGCGGCGCCTGCCCGACGATTTCCACCATCGGCTGGTGGATGTGTGCGTCTATCTGTGCGCGCTGGCGTTGGAACGCGAAGAGGCCCGCGCCCGCATCCGCCAACTGGCGTTCTACGACGAACTGACGGGCCTGCCCAACCGCAACCTGCTGCTGGCGCAGGCCGAACAGGCCATCGCCCGCGCGGAACCCGAGCGCAAGCGTGTTGCCGTTCTGTTCCTGGACCTGGACCGCTTCAAGCAGGTCAACGACACGCTGGGCCATCCCATCGGCGACGCGCTGCTGCGCGACGTGGCGCAGCGCCTGCGCCGCCTGGCGCGCGCGACCGACATCGTGGGTCGGCTGTCGGGCGACGAGTTCGTGATGCTGATGCCGGACTTTGAACACGGCCGCCTGACGGCCGCGGCCGAACACGTGCTGGTGGCCCTGGCCCAGCCTTTCTCGGTGGGCGGCATCACCCTGAATCCCTCGGTCAGCATCGGCATCAGCGTGTTCCCGGAAAACGGGCGCGACATGGATACGCTGCTGCGTCACGCCGACATGGCGATGTACCAGGCCAAGACGGCGGGACGCAATCGCATTTCCTTCTTCAGCGCCGAGATGAACCGGCAGGCGCAAGAGCGCCTGGCGCTGGAAGCCGCCTTGCGCGACGCGCTGGAGGCCAAGGCGCTGCGGCTGCATTATCAGCCGCAGGTGGGCCTCAAGAACGGCCAGTTGTACGGCGTCGAGGCGCTGGCCCGCTGGCGCCATCCGACCCTGGGCGATATTTCGCCGGCACGCTTCGTGCCGCTGGCCGAGGAGTGCGGGTTGATCGGCGACCTGGGCGACTGGGCCGTGCGCGAGGCTTGTTCGCAACTGGCGGTCTGGCGCGCCAACGGCCTGCAGGTGCCGTCGGTGTCGGTGAACCTGTCGGCGACGAACTTCCACAACCTGAACCTGCCTCGAATGATCGAGGCGACGCTGGCTGAATTCGGATTGGCGGCGGCGGACCTGATGTTGGAGATCACCGAGGGCGTGGTGCTGGACGCGACCGCCGGCACCTTGCGGACCATCGCGGAACTGCATCGCTTGGGGGTGCGGTTGTCGATGGACGACTTCGGCACTGGTTACTCCAGCCTGGGGCATTTGCGGCGGCTGATCGTGGATGAACTCAAACTGGATCGCAGTTTCGTGCAGGGGCTGGAGAGCGACGACGCGGCCCGGGCCTTGACCAGCGCGGTGATTCGTATCGGAGAGAGCCTTAGCCTGCCTGTGGTGGCCGAAGGCGTCGAGAACGAAGAGCAGCGACGGTTCCTGATCGAGCAGGGGTGTGCGGCGGGGCAGGGGTTCCTGTTTTCTCCGCCGTTGCCGGCGGGGGATCTTGAGGAATGGCTGCGGGGTAGGCCTTAGGCTTTCTGGCTGCTGTTGCTGTTGCTTCTGTCGGGTCCGTTGGTTCTTAAGACTCCTGTCGCGTCGGCGGCCTGCGGGGCGCGGGGCAACGATTGCGGTCCGGAGCGTTCGCTCCGGACTTCCCCATCCTCATCCTCGTCACCGCCTGCGGCGGTTCCTTCGGATTCCGTCGGGCTTATCGACGCCCCG
>NZ_DATCUY010000375.1:0-6632 GCF_036567245.1 Achromobacter sp.
CTGCGTCGCAGGCACGCTACGAAATCGCGGCGGCGGCCGCACCCGCGGGCGCTAAGCCCGGGCCAGAACCGGCATGGCCGCCCGCACCACCTCGAACAGGTTCTTCGGATCCGGCGATTGCGGCGCGACCTCGATGCGGGCGCCCACGCCATGGCGGATGGCGGCATCGCGCAGCCAGCGCAGCGCCGAAAAGTCCTCCAGCGCAAACCCCACCGAATCGAAGATGGTCACTTCCGCCGGGCTCTTGCGGCCGACGGATTGGCCCGTCAGCACCCGCCACAGTTCCGTGACCGCGAAATCGGCAGGCATCTGCTGCAGATCGCCCTCGATGCGCGTCTGCGGCTCGTATTCCACGAACACCGGCCCCGCACGCAACACGTCCGCGTGCAGCTCTGTCTTGCCCGGGCAGTCGCCGCCTACTGCGTTGAGGTGCATGCCGGGCTCGACCATGTCCGCGGTCAGGATGGTGGCGTAGGCCTTGTCCGCCGTCACCGTGGTGACGATGTCCGTGCCCTGGACCGCCTCTGCCGCACTATCGAAGCGCACCACGCGCAAGCCGGGCACTGAAGCCAGATTGCTTTCAAGCTTGCGTGTGGCGCCTGCGTCCACGTCATAGACGTGCAGGGTGTCGATGCCCAGAAGGTAATGGAAGGCCAGCGCCTGGAACTCGCTTTGCGCGCCGTTGCCGATCAGCGCCATCTTGCGCGAGTCCGGCCGGGCCAGCGCGCGTGCCGCCAGGGCGGAGGTCACGGCCGTGCGCAAGGCGGTGGTCAAGGTCAGTTCGCTGATCAGCAGCGGCTCGCCCGTGCTGACCTGCGCCAGCGCGCCAAACGCCATCACGGTGGACAGGCCGGCCTGCGGATTGCCCGGGTGGCCGTTCACGTACTTGAAGGTGTAGTACTCGCTGTCGGCGGTGGGCATCAATTCGATCACGCCAGTCGCCGAATGACTGGCCACCCGCGCGCTTTTGTCGAATTCCTGCCATCGAAGAAAGTCCGCGAGCAGATAGTCCAGCAGGCCGGCGAACACCTGTTGCGGACCTTGCAGGGCCACGATTTTGGCCACGTCGGAAGTTGAAAGCAGCGTCGTCAATTTGTTCTCCCCGAGTTATGGAATAGAAATTCTGGGGGATGGGCAAACCAATTAATAGTGACAACAATCCACACAAAACGCTAAGATTCTGCCATTCTGACAGGCATAAATGGCAATTTTCACAATGGACACGCTGGATCAGAACCTGCTCGGCCTGTTGCGCGCCGACGCCCGCATGTCGGTCGCCACCCTCGCGAAGAAGCTGGACGTCTCGCGCGGCACCGTCGACAACCGCATCCGCAAGCTGGAAGAACGGGGCATCATCCGGGGCTATACCGTGCGCCTGCGGCCGGAAGTCGAAACCGAGGACATCGTCGCCTGGATGAGCATCGCCGTCGAAGGCCACGAAACCCGCAAGATCGTGAGCCTGCTGATGGGAGAACCCAGCGTGGCGGGCCTGCACGACACCAACGGCCGCTGGGACCTGCTGGCCGAACTGCGCGTGCCTACCATCGACCAGCTGTCCGAAGTGCTGGACCGGCTGCGCACGCTCAAGGGCATCGCCGCTACCGAAACCAGCATCCATCTCAAGACCTTCAAGGCCCTTTGAGCGCTGGCATACGGGGAAACCCGATATAAAACTTTGCACGGCCTCCATGACGCTGCGTTATGCATGACGCCGGAACGGTCTCTGCCTGCGCGGTGAAATTCCCCGCTGAATCAGGGCTTTAGGATGAAATCGGGCGCATTTGGCGGCGCGCGCCGCCCGCCCGCACAGCGGTTCCGGATTTCCGCCCGCGCATGCATGCTTGCGCCTTCAGCCTGGAGATCCACATCGTGAGTAATGCATACCCCGCCCGCAAGATGGGCCTGGCGGTCGCCCAGATGGGCGCTGTGAACCTTGCCGATACGCGCGCGGCCGTGGTCCGCCGCCTGGTCGACATGATGCGCGAGGCCGCCGCCCGCAAGGCGGAGTTCGTCGTCTTCCCCGAGCTGGCGCTGACCACGTTCTTCCCGCGCTACTGGATGGAAGACGCCGAAGCCGTCGAGCGCTATTTTGAAAAAAGCATGCCCAACGCCGACGTGCAACCGCTGTTCGACAGCGCGCGCGAACTGGGCATAGGCTTCTACCTGGGCTATGCCGAACTCACGCCCGAAGGCCGCCAGTTCAACACCGCCATCCTGGTGGACCGCAGTGCCAAGATCATCGGCAAGTACCGCAAGATCCACCTGCCAGGCCACTCGGACCACAAGGTCGGCGCGCCGTTCCAGCACCTGGAGAAGAAGTTCTTCGAAGTCGGCGACCTGGGCTTTGGCGTCTGGGACACCAATGACGTGAAGATCGGCATGTGCCTGTGCAATGACCGCCGCTGGCCCGAGACCTATCGCGTCATGTCGCTGCAAAGCGCCGAACTGATCATGCTGGGCTACAACACGCCGTCCGTGAACATCCACTGGAACGAGCCCGCGCATCTGCGCACCACCACGCACGAGATCGTATTGCAGGCCAGCGCCTACCAGAACGCGGTCTGGGTCGGCGCCGCCGCGAAATGCGGCCATGAAGACGGCCACCACATGATAGGCAGCTCCATGATCGTCGCGCCCTCCGGCGAGATCGTGGCGCGCGCAAGCGGCGAGGAAGACGAAGTGATCACCGCCAGCATCGACCTGGCCATGGGCCAGGCCTTCCGCGACCATGTGTTCAATTTCGCCAAGCACCGCAACCCGCAGCACTACAAGCTCATCGTCGAACGCACCGGCGCGGGCGACCCGCTGCCTACCGCCGCCATCGACTAGCCACCGCGCCCGCCCGCGACACGGCGCGGGCGGGCGCCGCCTGCGCTGCTAGACTGCCTGCTGGCCCTCAGACAGACCGACCCGCAGCAGGCAAGAATCCCATGCGCTTTATCGACACCGAACAGACCCGCAACGCCCTGTCCTTCGACGCCGTCATTCCCGCCCTGCGGGAAGCCTTCCGCGGCAGCGCCACCGTGCCGCCGCGGCATGTCCACGCCATCCAGTCGGGCAATGCGCATGGCACCTCCCTGATCATGCCCGCCTGGAGCGACCGCGGCTACTTCGGCGTGAAGATCATCAACATCTTCCCCGAGAACACCCATCTGGGCCTGCCGGGGCTGCATGCCACCTACAATCTGTACAGCGCCACCACCGGCGTACCCATCGCCCAGGTCGATGGCGACATCGTCACCGTCTACCGCACGGCGGGCGCGGCCGCGCTGGGCGCGGATTATCTGGCGCGCGCCGACGCCAGCACGCTGCTGATCGTGGGGTCCGGCCGCATCGCCGGCCTGGTGGCGCAAGCCATGCGCAGCGTGCGCCCGATACAGCGCGTGCTGGTGTGGAACGTGCGTGCGGCCGGCGCCGAGAAGCTGGCCAACGAGCTGCGCGCGCAGGGCTTCGATGCCCAGGCCGCCGCCGACCTGGAAAGCGCCGCGCGCCAGGCGGACATCATCAGCTGCGCGACCCTGTCCACCGTGCCGCTGATCCACGGCGCCTGGCTGCGCCCAGGCGTGCACCTGGACCTGATCGGCAGTTTCAAGCCCGAAATGCGCGAGACGGACGCGGCCTGCTTCGACGGCACCTCGGTCTACGTGGACACCAGCGAAGCGCCCACCAAATCGGGCGACCTGCTGGCCGCCTTCGAGGCCGGCGCGCTCAAGCGCGAGGACATCCGCGGTGATCTGCACCAGCTGGCCACCGGCGAACTGCCGGGCCGCCGCGACGCCCAGGAAATCACCGTGTTCAAGGCCGTGGGCAGCGCGCTCGAAGACCTGACGCTCGCAACGCTGGTGTACGAATCGGTCAGCGGCGAACGCGCTTGAACCCGCGGCGCTTGCGCCGCTATTCGAAGCCGCCCGGGTCCAGCGCCTGGACCATGTAATCGATGAAGGATTTGATGCGCGAGGAGATCGCGGTGTTCCGGTAGTACACCGCGTTGATCGGCTGCCGCACCTCCTGCGTCTGCTTCACCAACAGCTGCCGCAAGGCGCCGCTTTCGCGATCGCCGCGCGTCATGAAGTCGGACAGGCAGACGACGCCGCCGTCGTTCAAGGCCAGTTGCCGCAAGGTCTCGCCGCTGAAGGCCCGCACTTGCGGCTTGATGTGCAGGGCCTGGCCGTCGGCCTCCAGCAGCGGCCATTCGTTCAGCGCTTCCAGCTGGCTGAAGCCCAGCAGGACGTGCGAGGCCAGGTCGGCCACGCGCCTGGGCGTGCCATGCGCGGCCAGATAGCCGGGGCTGGCCAGCACGCGCACGCGGCTATGCCCCAGCGCCACCGCATGCAGCGACGAATCCTTCAGGCGCCCGATACGGATGGCCAGATCGGTGCGGCGCTCCAGCAGGTCGATATTGCCTTCGTTGCTGTTCAGCTCCAGCTCCACCTGCGGATAACGCTGGCGATAGCCCGGCACCAGCGGCGCGATCACGTGCAGCATGAAGGGCGATGCCGCATCCACCCGCAAGAGCCCGGCCGGCTGGTTGCGGCGCAGGCTCATCAGTTCCTCGCTTTCTTCCACCGCGGCCACGATCTTGCGCGCCTGCTCCAGATAGGCCCGGCCTTCCTCGGTCAGCTCCAGCCGCCGCGTGGTCCGGCGCATCAGCGTGGTCTGCAGCTTTTCTTCCAACCGGCTCATGGTCCGGCTGGCGGCGGAAACGGTCTGTCCCAGCACATCCGCGGCAGCGGTGATGGAACCGCTGTCCACGATGGCGATAAAGACCTGCATTTCGTCTAGCGTCGTCTTCATTCTTGCATTTATATCAAAAGTCTTTCATGCATACCGGACTTTTTCCGCAAGTATCCGACGGGCACACTGCATCCATTCCCGGACGCCTGCGTCCGGATCCCAGAATCCCCAAAGGAGTTACCCATGAGCATTCCCGCCTTCGGCGCCGGCACCTTCCGCCTGCAGGGCCAGACCGTCATCGATTCCGTGCGCAACGCGCTGGACCTCGGCTACCGCGCCATCGACACCGCGCAAATCTACGAAAACGAAGCCGAGGTCGGTCAGGCCATCGCCGAATCCGGCGTACCGCGCGAGGCGCTGTTCGTCACCACCAAGATCTGGGTCCCCAACTACGCTCGCGGCAGGCTCATCCCCAGCCTGCAGGACAGCCTGGCCAAGCTGCGCAGCGACTACGCGGACCTGACCCTGATCCATTGGCCCGCGCCCGGCAACGGCGTGTCCATCGAGGAATTCATGAGCGCGCTGGCCGAAGCCAAACTGCAGGGCCTGACCCGCCAGATCGGCATCTCCAACTTCCCCATCGCCGAAACCCGCGCCGCCATCGCCGCCGTGGGCCGGGAGCAGATCGCCACCAACCAGATCGAACTCAGCCCCTACCTGCAGAACCGCAAGCTCGCCTTGTTCCTGCAGGAACAAGGCATCCAGATCACGTCGTACATGACGCTGGCCTATGGCAAGGTGCTGAAGGATCCAGTCATCGACCAGATCGCCCAACGCCACGACGCCACGCCCGCGCAGGTGGCGCTGGCCTGGGCCCTGCAACTGGGCTACGCCGTCATCCCGTCGTCAACCAAGCGCGAAAACCTGGCCAGCAATCTGCTGGCCCAGGACCTGCGGCTGACGGAAGCAGACATGGCGCAGATCGCGGCGCTGGAGCGCAATGGCCGTGAAGTCAGCCCGGAAGGCTTGGCGGCGCAGTGGGATTAAGCCTCGCATAGTGCAAACGCACTATTGCAAATCCAGGGAGTAATACTTTCGGATACTAGCGAACTGGCCTAGGCGCGCCTATATATCGCAGCTACGGGCGCAATCATCACTGTCGTCATGTCGTCTTGCCTGGAAAGCGCCGCCCGTTTCGAGGAGACAAGCAATGGCACGGTGTCCGTTCGCGACTTGGCGACCCATTTCCGGATCTTCCGGACCGCATCTGGGCGGCCCCTACAAGATCGTCCATCACACCACGGAAGGCAGTAGCGCGCAGGGCGCGATGGCCGCCTTCCGGCAGAACCGCTCCGATCCGCACTTCACCGTCGACGGCAGCGACATCTACCAGCATATCGATACCGCCGAAGGCGCAAGAGCGCTGCGCAACGATGCCGGCGGCGCGCAGACCAACCGGGATTCGGCCGTGCAGATCGAACTGGTCGGGTTCGCGCACTTGCCCAAGGACGGGCGCGCGCTGACCAACCTGGCGCGGCTATGCCGCTGGATCGAAGCGGAGCATGGCGTGCCCCGGGTCTGGCCTTCAGGCCGGCCCCTGCCCGCCAGGAATGGCCGGGACCCGGGCGGGCACAACCGCGACGTCACGACCTGGGACGCGCGCGGCGGCCATTATGGCCATTGCCACGTGCCGGAGAACACGCATTGGGACCCGGCGTACTCGGCTGCGGAAGCGGACTTCCTGCTGGCCGCGACCTTCTCTCCCGACGGCACGCTGCTGTCGCCGCCGGTCCCGTTGAGGCCGGCCGGCAAGCGCGCCGCCAGGTCGGCCGCGCCCGCCTCCACCATGCCGGACCACGCGCAAGTGGAGGCGGACGTCGTCGCCAAGCCGCCAGCGCACGCGCCTGAACACCGCTCCCATCCCAAAGCGCCGCCGCGCTGAAAACCCGTCCCCAACG
>NZ_DATCUY010000376.1:0-2452 GCF_036567245.1 Achromobacter sp.
GCAGGCCGCACACGGTTTCGGCCAGTTCGCTGCGGCCCGCGCCCATCAGGCCGGATATGCCCAGGATTTCGCCCCGGCGCAGCGTGAATGAAATGCCGTGGACATTCGCGCCATCGGCGATGTCCTCCACTTCCAGCAAGACCTCGGCAGGCGCGTCGCCAGCGGCTTGGCGGGGCGGGTAATAGTTGCCCAGGTCGCGTCCAACCATGCAGCGCACCAGCGCGTCTGGCGAGAGCGCCGCAATATCGGCGGTATGCACGTCGCGGCCGTCGCGCAGCACCGTGACGCGGTCGCTGTGCTCGAAGATCTCGGCCATGCGGTGACTGATGTAGACAATGCCGATGCCTTGGGCTTTCAGGTCGTGCAACACGCGGAACAGCGCCACGGACTCGACTTCGGTCAGCGCGGCCGTGGGCTCGTCCAGGATCAGCACCTTGCAGTCCAGCGTCAAGGCGCGGGCGATCTCGACGAGCTGCTGGCTGGATATGCCCAGCGCATCCACCCGCAAGCCCGGGTCGATGTCCTGGCCCAGCCGCCGCAGCACGCCTGCGGCGCGCTCGTTCAGGCTGGCATAGTCCATCCAGGCCTGCGCGCCGGCGCTGATTGCGGGCATGAAAATGTTCTCGGCCACGGTCGCGTCGCCGCACAGCGCGATTTCCTGGTGGACCAGGCCTATGCCCAGGCGCATGGCGTGGGCCGGCCCGTTGATGACCACGCGCTCGCCTTCCAGGTAGATGGCGCCGCTGTCCGGCTGGTGAATGCCGTCGATGATCTTCATCAACGTCGACTTGCCGGCCCCGTTCTCGCCGCACAAGGCATGGATTTCGCCCCGGCGCAGCGTGAAACCCACGTCGGCCAGGGCCTTGGACGCGCCGAACTGCTTGCTGATGCCCTGCAGTTCCAGCAGCGGTGCGGGCGCCTTCATTCGTTGATGCCCTTGGTGCCGCGACGCGCCAGGTACTTGTCCCAATAAAAGTCGTCGGCGTTCGCCTTGCTGACGATGGACAGGCCGTTGTCCAGGAACGGCACCGCCATGGGGTTGGTGCCGTTGCGCTTGGCGTCGTTCATCGGGTCGATCAGTTGCTGGTTGCGGGCCAGGAACAGCAGCATCATGCCCATGTAGCCCTGCACGCCCTGGTTCGGATTGACGGAACCAAAGACCTCGCCGGACTTGATCATGTCCAGGATCTTGGCGTTCACGTCGCAGCACAGGACCTTGATGTTCTTCTTGGTTTCGATGGATGCCTGTGCCGCGCCCAGCGCCGAATTGGCTTCGGGCATGAACAGGGCGCCCAGGCCGGGGTTGGCCTGCGCCAGGCTCAGCGTGGCCTGGTAGGCCTTGTTCGGGTCCTGGTTGCTGGCCGCGCGGCCCACCAGCTTCATCCCGGGATGCTGGGTCTTCATGCGGTTGATGAAGGCGGCGACGCGGCGATCATGGTTGTCCTGGCCGGGATTTTCCAGCACCGCGTATTCGCCCTTGCCGTTGAGCGCGGCGGCGATGGCGTCGGCGGCCTGCGCGCCTTCGCGGTCGTTGTCGGACGTGACAAAGGACACGCGCTTGGAATTGGGAGAGTCGGCCGCGAAGGTCACCACCGGGATGCCCATGGCCGCGGCGCGGTTGATGGGTTCGATGAAGGGATCGGGATTCATGGGATGCAGCAGGATGCCGGCCGGCTTGCGCGCCAGCTCCTGCTCGAACGAGGCCAGCTGCTTGTTGACGTCATATTCGGGCGTACCCGAATAACGGGTGCGCACGCCGAGCGAATGGCCCAGCTGCTTCATCATTTCGTAGACAGGAAACCAATACTCCACCCCGGACACCATCACGTTCATCACGTAGACGTCGTTCGCGTTGCCGCGCAGCCCGGGGGCTTGCGGCGTGTTCTGCGCAAAGGCGTTGGCTCCCGCCAGGCTGGCGCCCGCCGCCGCTACGGTCTTCAAGAAATCTCGTCTCATGTTCCGCTCCTTTTTTTCGCAAAGATCCAAGAACCCTGGAGCCCTCGGTGCCTGTTGTTCAACCTGTCCGGGTCGAATCGTTGTTATGACATCGACGAACTATATTGCACGGCAAATTTTTAGATTACTAGGGGAAACACTGCTATCCTGAGTGAAATTTCTGTAGACAATGTTATGACATGAAAACAGACATCTACCTGGGTATAGACATGGGCTCCACGGGCCTGAAGGCGGTTGCCTTCGAGGCCGGGAGCGGCGCCACGCTGGCCGCATCGGGCGGCGCGCTGCCCTACCGGCAGTTGGCGCAAGGCGGTTGCGAGCTGTCCGCGGATGCCATCGAGGCGGCGCTGGCGCTGGCCTTGCAAGGCGTGACGGCCCAACTGGGCAGGCGCGTGGCGGACGTGCGCGCGCTCTGCTGCACGGGCCATGGCGCCGGCTTGTATGCGCTGGATGCGAGCGGCCAATTGCTGGAGGGCCGCGCGGTGGCATCGACCGA
>NZ_DATCUY010000377.1:0-9621 GCF_036567245.1 Achromobacter sp.
GTCGTGGCTTCCAGCGCGTCGCCGCCATTGTTGCCTGGGCCCGCCAACGCCAGCACCACCGTCCCTGGCCGGATCCGCGCTGCGACGTAACGGGCCGCGGCCGCCCCCGCCAGTGGCATCAGCCGCCTGCCCGCCGCCAAGGCCTGGCGTTCGGCTTCGCGGATCTGGGCTACGGAGTAGGAAGGTGGCATGGGTCTTATGCGTGAAATTCACGCATTGCGTGAATATTTACCCGCGAATCGGGAAAAACCGTGCCGCAGGCACAGCAAATACGCGGGCTTTGCGCTTCCTGGCACCTGGCACGCATCTTGCGTTGTAGTCATGGCCGGTACGAGCGAGACCGGACGACTCAACTGAAGAGACTACACCAATGCGTTCCATGAGCATCATCTGCCCGAACGGGCACTTAGGATTCGCCCCCTTGCGCACCGAGAGCTTCCGGCTCGGCGTGGCTGCCGGGCCGGACTGCATCGCCGCCGATTCGGGCAGCGACGACGTGGGTCCCGTGCCGCTGGGTTCCGATACGTCCACCAGCCCCCAAGCCTGGCAGCGCCACGACCTGGAGCAGATGCTGCTGGCCGCGCGCAAGCTGGGCGTGCCCATGGTCATCGGGTCGGCCGGCGACACCGGCTCCAACAGCCGCGTCGACCTGTACGTGCGCCTGATCAAGGAAATCGCCGCGGAACACAAGTTGCCGCCGTTCAAGATCGGCTATTTCTACTCGGAAGTCGACAAGGAGCGCGTGCGCCGCGCGCTGCGCGATGGCCAGCAGGTGGCGGGCCTGGACGGCTACGCCGACCTGACCGAGGCCGAACTCGACGCCAGCGACCGCATCGTGGCGGTGGCCGGCGTGCATCCCTACATCAAGCTGCTGGAGGCCGGCGCGGACGTGGTCATCGGCGGCCGCAGTTCCGACGCCGCCGTGTTCGCCGCCCCCGCCCTGCATCAGGGCTACGACGCGGACCGCGCCTATTACCTGGGCAAGGTGCTGGAATGCGCTTCGTTCTGCGCCGAGCCCTATGGCGGCAAGGAAACCGTGATGGGCGAAATCTCGGCGGAGGACGTGCGCGTCACCGCCATGCACCCCGACCAGCGCTGCACCATCGCCTCGGTCGCGGGCCATGCGATGTACGAACGCTCCAATCCCTATGAAGAATTCTTCGCCGGCGGCCGGCTGGACATGGCCGAATGCCGCTACGAGCAACTGAGCGAAAAGACCACCCGCATCACGGGCTCGCGCTTCGAACCCGCCGCCCAGGTGCGCGTGAAGCTGGAAGGCTCGGGCAAGGTCGGCGAACGCTACATGGGGCTTTGCGGCATACGCGACCCCTACACCATCGCCAACGTCGACCGCGTCATCGCCTGGGCGCGCGACAAGGTGCGCGAGCGCTTCGGCGACTCGGGCTATGAACTGCACTACAAGGTTTACGGCCGCGACGGCGTCATGGGCGACCTGGAACCGTTGCGGGACCAGCCCGGCCACGAGCTCTGCGTCATGGTCCAGGGCGTGGCGCCGACCGCCGAAATGGCCGAGGAGTTGACGCTCACGGGCCTGCGCCAGATGTTCTACGCCCGCCTGCCCGACGTGAAGGGCACGGCCGGTTCGGTGTCGTTCCCGCTGGACGAGGTGGTGCGCACCAGCGCCGCCTACCGCTGGACCCTGAACCACACGCTGCCGGTGGAAGACGCCGGCGAACTCTTCCCGACCCACCTCACCGAGGCTGGCGCCTGAGCCGGCAAGATCATGAGCACCCAGAAACTCAGCACCCTGGCCAAGACCATCCGCAGCAAGAACGCGGGCGTGAACAAGATCACTTTCGACATCATCTTCCGCGAGCCGGCGACCTACGAGGCGGTCAAGCGCTCCGGCGCGTTGACGCGTGCCAGCATGGCGGCCCTGTATCGCATCGACGACAGCCGCATATCGGACTTCGTGCATTACGATCCCGGCCTGGCCATCAAGTTCACGATCTACCGGCTGGCTCCCAGCGGCTCCGCGGGCGACGGCGACATCTTCGGCGCGCAGCAGTACGCGCCGCTGCTGGACGTCGAAGTCTCCATGCCGGACTGAACGCCGCGGGCGCCGCATCCGGCGCCCGCTCCAACCTCCGCTCTCCTAGAGAATCGATCATGAAAGCGCTAATGCAAACAACGTTGTTCCTGGCGGCGTCCCTGCTGGCCGGCGCGGCAGCGGCCCAGACGGAAGTGCCCAAGCAGGTCAAGATCGTGGTGCCGTTCACCGCCGGCGCCAGCAATGACGCGATTGCCCGCGCCATCGCGCCGCAACTCGCGGCCCGCCTCGGCAATACCGTGATCGTGGAAAACCGCGGCGGCGCGGCCGGCGCGATCGGCTCCGAGTATGTCGCCCGCTCGGCCAAGGACGGCTCGGTGCTGCTCCTGACCTCGTCGACCTTCCTCACTACTGCCGCCACCCAGCCGCACCTGCCCTATGACCCGCTGAAGCAGTTCGCGCCGGTGGCGATGATAGGACAGGGCCCGCTGGTCATCGCCGCCTCGGCGCAGACGTCCTACACCTCCTTGAAGCAGTTGCTGGAAGCGGCGCGCGGCAAGCCGGGCGCCCTGAACTACGGCAGCGCCGGCGTCGGCTCGCTGGCGCATCTGGCCACGGTCATGCTGGACGACGCGGCCGGCACTGACATGACCCACGTGCCCTACAAGGGCGCAGCCAACGCCGCCTCGGACCTGGCTGGCGGCCTGATCCACGTCATGCTGTCCAACTACAGCACGCTGGCCCCCGTGGTGCAGGGCAAGAAGGTCAAGCTGCTGGCCACCACGGCGCAGGGTCCCTCCCCGGCCTTCCCCGACCTGCCGCCTGCCGCGCAAGCCTTGCCGGGCTACTCGGTGCAGATCTGGGTGGGCGTGTTCGCGCCGGCGGGTACGCCGCAGCCCTACATCGACAAGCTCAACGCCGCGCTCGTCGAGATCTCGGCCTCGCCGGAAATGAAGGCGCTGCTCGATCTGGACGGCACCGTGCCTTCCCGCATGGACAGCGCCGAGTTCGGCGCGCGCGTGCGCGAGGAACTGGCCCTGTGGCAAGGCATCGCGCGCAAGCACAACATCAGCGCGGAATAGGCTTCAGCCGTCCAGCCCCAGCTTGAGCATCTGGTGGCGCAGGGCGTGCCGCGTGAGCCCCAGGGACTCGGCGGCGCGCCCCAGGTTGCCGTCCTGGGCCAGCAGGGCCGAGCGGATCAGGCCGCGCTGGAACTGCGCGGATTGTTCGGTATAGCTGCCGGCACTGGAGGGCGCGGCCGCCGACGCGGGCTTGCCCGCTTCGCGCAGGATGCGCTGCGGCAGGTGCCGCGCCAGCACCGTATCGCCGTCTTCCAGGATGCAGATCCGCTCCAGCAGATTGCTCAGTTCGCGCACATTGCCCGGCCAGGCATAGGCCTTGAAAATGCGCTGCACCTCGGCGTCGATGAGGGTAAAGCGGCTGCCGTGGGTGGCGTTGTAGCGTTCCAGGAAGCGCTGCGCCAGCACGATGACGTCGTCGCCGCGCTCGCGCAGCGGCGGCAGGTTGATCGACACCACCTGCAGGCGGTAATACAGGTCGTCGCGAAAGCGGCCGGCCTGCACCTCCCCCAGCAGGATCTTGTTGGTGGCGGCGATAAAGCGGGCGTCGACCGAGACTTCCTGGACTGAACCGATGCGCCGGAAGCGCCGACTGTCCAGCAGGGTCAGGATCTTGGCCTGCATGACCGGATCCAATTCGCGGATTTCGTCCAGGAACACGCTGCCGCCGTTGGCGGCCTCCAGCAGCCCGGTCTTGCGCGCCACCGCCCCGGTGAACGCGCCGCGCTCATGGCCGAACAGTTCGGATTCCAGCAGATTGCCCGGGATGGCGGCGCAATTTATCTCGGTATAGCCCTTGGCCGCGCGCGCCGACTGCGCATGCAGGTTGCGGGCGACCAGACCCTTGCCGGTGCCGGTCTCGCCGTAAATGAGGACGATGCTGGCCTTGCTGCGCGCGACCCGGCCGACCAGATCGCGCAAGGCCGCCATCGACGGGTGATCCCCGATGAGCGGCTCGCAGGCGGACGGGGCGGCGGGCATGGGCGGGAGCCGCTTACAGCTTCAGGAAGTGTTCGCGGTAATACTTGAGCTCGTCGATCGATTCGTAGATGTCGGCCAGCGCTTCGTGGCGGCTCTTCTTCTCGAAGCCCTTGTACACGGCCGGCGCCCAGCGGCGCGCCAATTCCTTCAGCGTGCTCACGTCCAGGTTGCGGTAGTGGAAGAACTGCTCCAGGCGCGGCATGTAAGCAAACATGAAGCGGCGGTCCTGGCTGATGGTGTTGCCGCAAAGCGGCGACTTGCCCGCCGGCACGTGCTGCGCCAGAAACGCCAACAGCGTATCCTCGGCCTGCGCCTCGGAAATCGTGGAGGCCTTGACCTTGTCGATCAGTCCGCTCTTGCCGTGGGTGGATTTGTTCCAGCTGTCCATGGCGTCGAGCAGGCTGTCGGGCTGGTGCACCACCAGCACGGGGCCTTCGGCCACGACCGTCAGGTCAGGCTCGGTCACCACCACGGCGACTTCGATGATTCTTTCTTTCTCAGGATCCAGGCCGGTCATTTCCATGTCCAGCCAAACCAGGCGGTTTTCGTTCACAGCCATATAATTTGCCTATAAAACACGCGATTTTCGCACATACCTATTTGAGCAAGCCGCATCGCCCATGTTCACACTGCTGTTCGTTGCCTTCCTGCTGACCGATATCGCCGTGCGCCTGTGGCTGGCTAGCCGCCAAATCCGCCACGTCGCGCGCAACCGCGACCAGGTGCCTGCCGAGTTTTCTCACCGTATCGGGCTGGCCAGCCACCAGCGCGCGGCCGACTACACGGTGGCGCGGGTCAAGCTGGGCATGCTGGAACGCACCTATGACGCCATCCTGCTGGTCTGCCTGACCCTGATGGGCGGGCTGCAACTCATCGACCTGATGGTGGCCCAGCTTACCAGCAACGACTTCCTGCGGCAGATTCTGCTGCTGCTGGTGGTGGCGCTGCTGCTGGGCGTCCTGGGCCTGCCTTTCACGCTGTGGCGGCAGTTCAAGCTGGAGGCGCGTTTCGGCTTCAACCGCATGACGCCCGCGCTGTTCGTGGCCGATGCCGCCAAGGGCCTGCTGGTGGCGGCGGTACTGGGCCTGCCGCTGGCGGCGGCCGTGCTCTGGCTGATGGGCAGCGCGGGTGCCTACTGGTGGGTCTGGGCCTGGGCGCTGTGGACGGCGTTCAACCTGGCGCTGCTGATCATCTACCCGATGCTCATCGCCCCGCTCTTCAACAAATTCACGCCGCTGTCCGACCCGGAGCTGGCTGGGCGCATCCAGCGCCTGGCGCAGCGCTGCGGCTTTGCGCTCAATGGCCTCTTCGTCATGGACGGCTCGCGCCGTTCGGCCCACGGCAATGCCTATTTCACTGGCTTCGGCCGCTCACGCCGCATCGTGTTCTTCGACACCCTGCTGGCGCGCCTGAACGGCGACGAGATCGAGGCCGTGCTGGCGCACGAACTGGGCCATTTCGCCAAGCGCCACATCGTCAAGCGCATCGTCTTCAGCTTCGCCGCCGCGTTGGCATTCTTCGCCATCCTGGGCTGGATCTCGCAGCAACCCTGGTTCTACGTGGGGCTGGGCGTCATGCCGCAGCTGGGCGGACGCAACGATGCCATGGCGCTGCTGCTGTTCTTCCTGGTCATCCCCGTCTTCACTTTCATGCTCACACCCGTGGCCAGCTGGTACTCGCGCCGCGACGAGTTCGAAGCGGACCGCTATGCGGCCGAACAAAGCTCGCCGGAACGCCTGGTATCCGCGCTGGTCAAACTCTACGACGACAACGCCGCCACCTTGACTCCCGACCCCGTGCACTCCGCCTTCTACGACAGCCACCCACCCGCCGCCGTGCGCATCCGCCACCTGACGGCGGCCGCTGCATGAGCGCGCCCGCCGCCGGACCCAACGAAGGCCGCATCATCGCCGCCCACGGGCGCCACTACACCGTAGAGCTGGCAGACGGCACCCTGCGCAAGTGCTTCCCCCGCGGCAAGAAGGCAGGCGCCGCCGTGGGTGACCGCGTGCGCATCACGCCGCAGGGCAAGGACGAAGGCGCCATCGACGCCATCCTGCCGCGCCGCAATCTGCTGTATCGATCGGACGAAATGCGTTCCAAGCAGTTCGCGTCCAACGTCGACCAGTTGCTGATCGTTGTCGCCGTGCAGCCCACTTTTTCGGACGACCTGACCGGACGCGCCCTGGCGGGCGCCTGGAGCGCGGACATCGCGCCCATCATCATCCTCAACAAGACCGACTTGGCGGACGAACTGCCGGCGGCGCGTGCGCGGCTGGCGCCGATCGCGGCGCTGGGTGTGGACGTGATCGAACTCAGCGCGCGGGAACCCGAGAAGGTGCACACCCTGCTTGCGCCGCGCCTGGCCGGACACACCAGCCTGCTGCTGGGCCAGAGCGGCATGGGCAAGTCCACCCTGCTCAATGCCCTGGTGCCGGACGCGGCTGCTCCCACCCGCGAGCACTCGACCGCCCTGGACATGGGCAAGCACACCACCACCAGCACGCGGCTCTATCACCTGCCCGCCCCGGGCGGCGACTTGATCGACTCGCCGGGCTTCCAGGCGTTCGGCCTGCAGCACCTGAGCCGCGAGGACATCATCCGCGGCTTCCCGGAGTTCACCCAACCCATCGAGCAGTGCCGCTTCTACAACTGCACCCATCGGCAAGAGCCGGGCTGCGGCGTGGTCGCGGCCCTGCAGGCGGGCGCGATCGATCCGGCGCGCTACGCCTTGTACCAGCGCATCCTGGAAGAGAACCTGGCGGGGCAGCAGCGCTACTAGGCGCCCTGTTCAGCAAAGCCAGACGCCGGATCCCTGCAACGGTCCCACAATGACTACGGCCCCGTCGAGGGGCCGTAGTCATTGTGGCGAAACGCGCCCGACAAGATCAGCGCGGCGTAAAGCCGTGGCGCAGCAGATGGTAGAGGTTGCGCAGCATGCCGGCCGTCGCGCCCCAGATGAAATGCTTGCCGTAAGGCATGCCGTAATACTGGCGCACCCGACCATCGTCCAGGCGGGCTTCGTACAGCCGGTGGTTGGCGGGGTCCATCAGAAACGACAGCGGCACCTCGAACACTTCGGCCACCTCGAACGCGTCGGGCGCCAGGTCGAAGCCCGGACGCACCAGCGACACCACCGGGATGATGGAAAAACCCGTCGCCGTCAGGTACGGCGGCATGCTGCCCAGCACTTCCACGTGATTGCCCGGCAGCCCGGTTTCTTCCTGCGCTTCGCGCAAGGCCGCGGCCTCCGGCGTGGGATCGCTGGTTTCGATGCGCCCGCCGGGAAAGCTGATCTGGCCCGCGTGGTCGTGCAGATGCGCGGCGCGCTGCGTCAGCATGATGTGCACGCCGTTGTCGCGGGTCACCAGGGGAATCAGCACGGCCGCTGGCACCGGCACGCCTTCGCGGCCGGGATAGCGCAGGTCGGTGTCGCGCGAAAGCTCCAGCGTCCAGGTGGAGGGCTGGCTGAGCGTGCCCCGCAGCGAATCCGGGGTCAGCAGACGGCTGGGCACGGCCGGCAAGGACTCGTTGGCCACCACCCAGGGTTGCGTCGCCGGATCGAAGCCGGGACGCGCCAGCGGCCGCCTGGGCCGCGGGGAAGACGAGGAATCAGACATACGGCTCAGCAAAAAGAAAAAGGCACCCTCGCAGGTGCCTTTTTAACCCGGAAACCCGTGCCGAACGAAAACGCTGGATGGCGTGAGCGTCCGACACTGGTAGGGCCGTGTGCCGATAAGCGATCAAGCCGCCGAGGCTTGCTTGCTGACCAGCTTTTCCTTGATACGCGCCGACTTGCCCGAGCGGTTGCGCAGGTAGTACAGCTTGGCGCGGCGCACGTCGCCGCGGCGCTTGACTTCGATGCCGGCGATTTGCGGCGAGTACAGCTGGAACGTACGTTCCACGGCTTCACCCGACGAAATCTTGCGCACGGTGAACGCGGAGTTCAGGCCGCGGTTGCGCTTGGCGATCACGACGCCTTCGAAAGCCTGCACGCGCTTGCGGGTGCCTTCAACGACGTTCACGCTCACGATGACGGTGTCACCAGGAGCAAATTCAGGCTTGGCTTGACCGCCGGTCAGACGGGCAATTTCTTCCTGTTCCAGGATAGCGATAAGGTTCATGAGAACTCCTAGATCATCATGTCTTTGCGGACTAAAACTTTTGCCGTTCGATGTTGTTCACGCGATTTTTGCAAGACTGCGCGAGGCGCGTAGCTCGCATCCGTCACGTGTTGCACGGCTAGCTGGCGGTGAGGCCAGCCCCCGTTGCATGTGCCGCAAGCAGAGGATGAGATTTGGCAAACCAATGATTCTACACCAAAAAACGCCTCAGGCATCAGGTAACATGACCCCGGTTCTCGTGGTTTGGAGTACCCTTCCGTCTTCTGTAACAAACACGTCATCTGACGCTGTTCCCTCATGTCGTACTCGTCCCTGATATTGGTCGTTCTGGCGGCAATGGCCCACGCCACGTGGAATCTGCTCGCCAAGCGTGCGGCCATGGTGGGCGCTCCTTTCGTCTTCGCGTATGGTTTGTGCGCCTCGGTGCTGTATGCGCCATGGGTCATCTGGGTGCTGCTGCACGACGGCATGACCTGGACCTGGCCGGTGGTCGCCGCCATCCTGACCTCCAGCCTGTTGCACCTGGGCTACAGCCTGTGCCTGCAACGGGGCTATCAGGTGGCCGACCTGTCGGTGGTCTACCCCATCGCCCGCGGCACCGGCCCCCTGCTGTCCACCACCGGCGCCTTCCTGCTGCTGGGCGAACCCGCCACCAGCACCGGCATCATCGGCATGCTCTGCGTGGTGGCCGGCGTGCTGCTGATCGCGACCCAGGGCCGGCTGGCCATCTTCAAGCAGGCGCAGGCCTGGATAGGGGTGCGCTGGGGCGTGGTGATCGGCCTGTTCATCGCCGCCTATACCGTCGTCGACGCCTATGGCGTGAAGGTGCTGCTGATCAGCCCGGTGCTGTTCGACTGGTTTACCTGTGTAACCCGCACGACCATGATGACCCCCCACATGCTGCGTCGCCGCCCCCAGGCCTGGGAGGCCATGCGCGGGCACTGGCATCTGGCGCTGGCGGTGGGCCTGCTGTCGCCGTTGGGCTACATCCTGGTGCTGTACGCGTTGCGCAATGGCGCACCGCTGAGCCTGGTGGCTCCTGCGCGGGAAATGTCCATGATGTTGGGTACTCTGGCCGGCATGTTCCTGCTGCGGGAAAAGGTCGGAATCGGCCGCCTGCTAGGCTGCCTGTCCATCCTGGCCGGCGTCATCCTGCTGGGTTCGAGCTGACGGGTACTCGGCCGGGCAGTGCCGGTTCGCGGCCTGTCCTTGGCCAACTTTCCGTCGGCGTACTGCGCGGGCAGGTTTCGCCTGGCCAGATCCCGCGGAGCCTGCCGCCGTTCAAAACCCGGCGGCGGCGCCCAGCCACATCAGGCCGGGGATGATCGCGCCCCAGGCCAATACCATCACCACGTCTATCACCATGGCCTTCATCGTCACCTGAGCCGTCACGGGTTCCACCGTGGCGTTGCCCAGGCTGCGCTCG
>NZ_DATCUY010000378.1:0-2540 GCF_036567245.1 Achromobacter sp.
AGGTGATGCCGACGTGGCCGAACCAGTGCGGCGCCAGCAGGTCCTTCCATTCGACCGGCGCGGGAAGCTTGTGCGCGGCGATGTAGCGCGTGTTGTAGATGATGCCGTAGCCGGCCAGCGCCTGCCCCAGGTACATGCCGCCGGGATCGTTGATGGGGTAGTTGCCGATCTTGTCCGGCACGTCCTTGTTCGCCACGTCGGCCGACTTGGCCAGCAGCTTGTCGCGGCCCAGCACCTCGAAGGCGTCGGGCGCGCTGGCCCAGAACACTTCGGGGCGCTGGCCGGCGGGCGTTTCACGCACGTAGGCGATGCCCGACACGGTGTTCTTGTTCAGGATTTCCAGCGTAATGCCGGGATTGGCCTTTTCGAACGCGGTCTTGTAGGCCTGGGTCAGGTCCTTGGGGAACGACGTGATCACCGTCACCGTGCCGGCCAGGGCCGGCGCGGCGCAAACGGCCAGCAGCGCCCCTGCGAGGGCTGTGCGCATTGCGTGCATGGTTTGTCTCCGTGGTTTTAGATTTGTCCGGAGACAGTACTGGCAGGACTGGGCAGCGTCCAATCAGAAATTTTGATGCGCGCCATCAATGCGGGCGCCCCGGCCGGGCGGGGCGCCTTGCCTTGCCCGCTAGGCCCTGGCGGATACGCCACGTTGCATGGCCTGGGCCTGCTGCTCCATCACTTCGGTGATCTGCTGCTGGATCTGCATCGCCTGGGCATTGAGCGCCATCAGTTGCTGGGCCTTCATTTCGGCGGGCATGCCGCTGGCCTTGACCTGGGCGATCTGGTCCATCACGCGCTTGAGCTGCTTCTGCAGTTCCTTGATCTGGCGCGTGTATGCGTCGTCGTTGCTGCTGTCCTCGACTTCCTTGGCGGCCTGCACGTTGCCCAATTTCAGGCCGCCGGGGTTGTTGATGCGGATCTTGCCGTCTGCGGACACCGTGCTCGATTCCGAATCCGAGGCGCTTTTGGCTTCCTTGTTGGCCTGGATCCTCTGGGCCCAGAGGTCTGCCAGGCTGTTGACTCGGGAACTGCCGCTGATGGGATCGATCGCCATGATTGCTCCTGCCGCCTATGAGGATTTCGGGGTTTTCACTAGTACGGCATTCTGACGACGAACTTAAGCATTGCCGCCCCTTTGCGGCCCCCTTTACACTGGCGCCCGCTCACACCCAACACCTATTTTGGGATATCCATGTCCAATTCCTACTTTCCGCGCTGGCGCCTGGCTGACGACACCGAGCCCGGCGTCATCATCGCGCCCGACGAAAGGCTGTCCTGGCCCAAGAACGTGGCCATGGGCGCCCAGCACGTCGTCGCCATGTTCGGCTCCACCGTGCTGGCGCCGCTGCTCATGGGCTTCGACCCGAACGTCGCCATCCTGATGTCGGGCATCGGCACGCTGATCTTCTTTCTGTTCGTCGGCGGACGCGTTCCCAGCTACCTGGGCTCCAGCTTCGCCTTCATCGGCGGCGTGATCGCGGTGACCGGCTATGCCGGCGGTGGGGCGAACGCCAATATCGGCGTGGCGCTGGGCGCCATCATCGCCTGCGGCTTGGCCTACACCTTGATCGGCCTGATCGTCTGGTTCGTCAACGCGCGCGCCGGGGGCGGCGCAAACTGGATCGACACCCTGATGCCGCCCGTGGTCACCGGCGCGGTGGTCGCGGTCATCGGCCTGAACCTGGCGCCTATCGCCGCCAAGGGCGCGATGGGCGCATCGGGCTTCGACAGCGTGATGGCCATGGTCACCATACTTTGCGTGGGCGGCATCGCCGTGTTCACCAAGGGCATGGTCCAGCGCCTGCTGATCCTGGTCGGCATGATCCTGGCCTGCGTGGTGTACGGCATCCTCGCCAACGGCATGGGGCTGGGCAAGCCGATCGATTTCTCCGGCGTGGCCGCAGCGGCCTGGTTCGGCCTGCCGCACTTTGCCGCGCCGGTGTTCAAGGCCGAGGCCATGGGCCTGATCGTGCCGGTCGCCATCATCCTGGTGGCGGAGAACCTGGGCCACGTGAAGGCGGTCAGCGCCATGACGGGCCAGGACCTGGACCGCTACCTGGGCCGCGCCTTCGTCGGCGACGGGGTCGCCACCATGGTGTCCGGCGCCGTGGGCGGCACGGGCGTCACCACCTACGCCGAAAACATCGGGGTGATGGCGGTCACGCGCATCTACTCGACGCTGGTGTTCGTGGTGGCCGCCGTGATCGCCATTGTGCTGGGCTTCTCGCCCAAGTTCGGCGCGCTGATCCAGATGATTCCGGCGCCCGTGCTGGGCGGCATGTCGGTGGTGGTGTTCGGCCTGATCGCCATCGCCGGCGCCCGCATCTGGGTGGTCAACCAGGTCGACTTCAGCGACAACCGCAATCTGATCGTGGCCGCGGTCACGCTGGTGCTGGGCGCGGGCGACTTCACGGTCAAGCTAGGCAACTTCACGCTGGGCGGCATCGGCACCGCTACCTTCGGCGCCATCATCCTGTACGCCCTGTTGCGCCGCAGGCAGTAGGCGGCGCGGCCATGCGCGGGCTTGGCGCCGCGCGCGT
>NZ_DATCUY010000379.1:0-12088 GCF_036567245.1 Achromobacter sp.
CGCGCACCATCAGCTTGCGCCGCGCCTCGTCGCGCGGCTGGTCGGGAGCCTCGTCCGGCGGGGCGCCGCGCTTGTCGTCTTCGTATTGCTTGTCCATTGCTTCCATTCCAGGTTCTTTCGTCCGGGACCTGTCTACACGCAGGTCCATGCGGCGGCGCTCAGGCCGCCAGGCCCCGCGTGCGCGCCGGGAACAGCTCCAGGGCGTAGGTCACCGCGGCGATCAGCGCCACGCACAGACCCAGCACGCCCACCATCCCAAGCAAGCCGTCGCTACCCCAGGGCATCTCGTACAGATAGAGTCCCGCGCCGTATTTCGGCACACCCTGCACGCTCATGAAGACCACCCAGCGGAAGATCCATGCGGCCGCCAGCATGGTCAGCGCCAATGCGGCCGAGGGCAGCGGCGCGACCAAGGTTCGCGCCGGGCGTTGCAGCAGCGCGATCATGCAGAAGCCGGTCGCCACCGCGCCCGCCAGACTCACGCGCCAGATCGGAAACTCCGCGAACAGGCGCAGGGCGGCGTCAAACGACGGGTCCATGCCCAGCAGGCCCAGCAGCGTCCAGGCGCCGGCGCCCAGCGCCATCATCACCACCGCGGTCAGGCTGAGGCTGCGCAACAGCTCCACCGGCATGGCCTGCGTGCCGCCGCGCAGCCAGCGGCCCACCAGGAACATGGCGCCCAGCGCGCCCAGCCAGGCGGTCAGCGCAAAGTTCACCGGCAGGAATACCGTGTGCCACAAGGGCCGCGAACGCAGCACCATGACTTCGGCGCCGGTATAGACCAGGATGGACAGCGCCGACACCGCCAGCGCCATGCCCAGCACGCGCACCCAGCCGATGCGGCCCCACCACCAGGCAGCGCAGAACAGCAGCGCCAGCGTCACGAACACCGGCAGCAGCAAGGCGCCCAGCCACATCCACGACCAGGGCGTGACATGCGCGTAGAAATGCCAGAAGCGGCCAGGCTGGTGCAGGTCCGCCAGCAAGGACACGGGCGCGGCGATGGCGCTGACCAGCAGCACCGTCACTGCCGCGGGCAACAGCCGGCGCGCGGGCGAGCCCGTGCTGCCGAAGGCCGCGAAGGCGGCGGTCAGCGCGGTGGTGGCGCTGATGCCGATGAGGAAAAAATACTGCACGGCCCACGGCAGCCAGGCGGCGTCGTAGACCGGCGTCAACAATTCAGAGATCTGCATGCTCATCCCCTTCGATGGCTCAATGGCCGCCAGCCAGCCGCACGCCGGCCTGGCCGTCGACCTGATGGACGAACGCATCGGGCAGGCCGATGTAGTAGACGTGGGGATCGGTCTTCATCTCGGGCTTGAGCACCTTGATGTCCGCTTTGTGCTCGACCAGCAGTTGGGAAATCGCGCTGTCGGGATCGTTCAGGTCGCCGATGACACGGGCGCCGCCCACGCAGCTTTCCACGCAGGCCGGCAGCAGCCCCGCTTCCAGGCGGTGCTCGCAGAAGGTGCATTTGTCGGCGGTCTGCGTTTCGTGGTTGATGAAGCGGGCGTCATAAGGACAGGCTTGCACGCAATAGGCGCAGCCCACGCAGCGTTCGTTGTCGACCAGCACGATGCCGTCTTCGCGCTGGAAGGTGGCCTGCACCGGACAGACCGGCACGCAAGGCGGGTTGTCGCAGTGGTTGCACAGGCGCGGCAGCATCACCATGGAGGCCGGGCCGCCGGCATCGGGCATGACTTCGTATTGCAGGACGGTGGTGCGGAACTGGCCGATGGGCGGCAGGTTCTCCATGGAACAGCTGACCGTACAGGACTGGCAGCCGATGCACTTGCGCATGTCCACGACCATGCCATAGCGCTTGCCGGCCATGCCGGGGCGGCGCGGCGGCTGACCGTTGATGCCCGTAGCCTCGGCGCGGATGGGGATGACGGTGGCCGCGGCCCCCAACCCCAACAAGCCCTTCAGAAAGCCCCGTTTACCCGGTAGTGGCGGTTCCGGGGGGCTGGCGCGGGTACTCATAGTGCTTCTCCAAGCGTTAATTCTGTTACGGGAATTAACTTATCACTTGGAGTTATATAGAGGCTTGATAAGAATCAAACCGGGGACGGATAAGAGGAAAATCAGGGACAGGCTAATTCCGTCCCAGCCCGGTCCGGGTTCGCGAACCGTCAATCCTGGATCTTGAGCGCCCTGCTCCAGGCCGCCAGCTTGCGCTCGAAAGATGCCGCTGCGTGCGCCGGACTGGTCGACGGCAGGTCCATGTACTCCAGCGGGACGGCCAGCCCGGGCAGCACGTGGCGGCGGTACAGCGCCGCGGCCTTGCCGCCGTTGAAGCAGATCCGCACGATGGCGGGGTGGCGTTCCAGGAATGCGGCGAAATCGTTGGCGACCAGGGTGTCGCCGCGGATGTCGGCGTCCAGGCTGCCGGGGCGTTCGCAGGCTTGCAGCACGTCCCACAGGGCGACGCCGGCGGCCTGCAAGGCTTGCAGGCGCTGCGCATAATCCAGGCCGGGATCGAAGCCGAAGACGCTGGCCGCGATGGGCCAGAAGGCATTGCGCGGATGGGCGTAGTAGCGCCCCTGCCTCAGGGATGCCACCCCCGGCATCGAACCCAGCACCAGCACTCGCGCGCCCGCCCCCGCCACCGGCGCGAAGCCCTGGACTTGATCGTTGTTGCCGCCCGCCAGGGCGGTGTGCATGCCGTCTTCCATGCCCGAAGGATACGCCAGCCGCAAGTTCCGGCCCCACTGTCCGATGCATGGAACAGTGCTTATCAATGCCAGGGACTACCGCCAGCGGGGTGGCGCCCTTATCTTATTAACTATGACGAACGGCCCCGCTGGGGCCGCGCAACAGGAAATACGACCATGAAGAAGATTCTCGGATTGCATGCCAGCCCCCGTCCCCACTGGGTGGGCGACGGCTTCCCGGTGCGCTCCATGTTCTCCTACAACGACAAAGGCAAGAACACCAGCCCGTTCCTGCTGCTGGACTATGCCGGCCCGGCGCAGTTCGAACCGGCCGAGCATCCGCGCGGCGTCGGGCAGCATCCGCACCGCGGCTTTGAAACCGTGACCATCGTCTACAGCGGCGAAGTCGAGCACCGCGATTCCACCGGCAACGGCGGCGTCATCGGTCCCGGCGACGTGCAATGGATGACGGCGGCCTCGGGCATCCTGCATGAGGAATTCCATTCCCACGCCTTCACCCGCCAGGGCGGAGAACTGGAAATGGTGCAGCTCTGGGTCAACCTGCCCGCCAAGGACAAGATGGCGCCGGCCGGCTACCAGGGCATCCTCAACGCGGACATCCCGGTGGTGGACTTGCCGGACGGCGCGGGCACGCTGCGCGTGATCGCGGGCAACTACGCAGGCCACGCGGGGCCGGCGCGCACCTTCACGCCGATGGACGTGTGGGACGTGAAGCTGGCCGCCGGCAAGTCGGCGACCTTCCCCGTTGCCGCAGGCCGCAACAGCATGCTGGTGGTGCTGCGCGGCACGGTGCTGGTCAACGGCGAAACCGTGGCGCGCGACGCGCAGCTGGCGCTGTTCTCCCTGGAAGGCGAGGACATCACCGTCGAAGCCAACAACGACGCGATGTTCCTGGTGTTGAGCGGCGAGCCCATCGACGAACCGGTGGTCGGCTACGGCCCCTTCGTGATGAACACGCAGGCGGAAATCGTCGAGGCCATCCAGGACTTCAACGCCGGACGCTACGGCAAGATGCACTGAGGCCATAGGGCCGGCTGGTATCCCGTCCCGCAATGCGGGGCGGGATACTAGGCCAGGACCCGCCCCTCCGGACGCCGCCGCAAGCGCCCGAGCCTGATGCCGTCGCGGATATTCAGACCGATCAGCGCCAGATTGGCGGCGCCCGCCGCCAACTCCAGCGCCTGCACCCCGTAAAACACCCCGTCGAACAGCCCTGCCTGCGCGCGTAGCGCCAGGAACAGCGCCGCGGGCACAAGAATCAACAATCCATTGGCCGCGATAAAGGGCATACGCCTGCGCTTGGCCAGCAGCAGCGGATGCCTGCCCTTGGCGCCCATCATGAAGCCGCTGGCGGCGGTCAGCATCATGACCGGCACGAAGCCCAGCAACGCATAGGCAATGGCCAGCTTGACCTGCGCCACCGCGGATGCGGCCAGGAACAGTTCGGACACCGCCGTCGATATCCAGAATGCCGCGAGAAACAGCAGCGTCAGCACGGCCGCAGCCGCATGGATTCTATGTTTCATGATCTTGCTCCGATGGCGCGGGAACATGCGCGGCCAGCAAGCCGGTCAGCACCTTCCCCGCCGTTTCAAGTTCGGCCGCGCTGAAACCGCCGGCCAGTTGCCGCGCGCGCTCCTTCCAGCGCGCGTCGATGGCGCCATATACGCGCCGGCCCTCATCGGTCAGCCGATATAGCGGCGAACGCTTGTGCTGCGGATTGGCGCGGACCTCCACCAGTTGCGCTTCGGACAGCAGATTGAGCTGCTTCTGCGCGCCCTGGCGGGTCACGCCCATGGCGGCCGCAAGCTGCGGTGCGCTCAGGGGCTGGCCGGCCAGCGCCAGGGCGCCCAGCATCTGCCAGCGCGCGCTGGTCAGCGCCTGCGGCGCGACGAAGGCATCGCCCCAGTCGAGCAGCGCGCCGTTCAACTGGAACAGCGTCAGGATCACCCCGGTGAGCCGTTCTTCCTTGGTCGGATTCATGCGTGGTCTCCTTCGGCCTGGTTTATTGACAACCAGTTTCCATTAATGGAAACTGGTTGTCAATATGAATTTGCCTTGATTTTCTGCGCTCCGCGGACACTCGCCGCAAAAAACGGATAGAACCCGCCGCCCCTGGACGGGTTTTCCACCAGTCCGTCCAGTCCGGCGCAGCTTTACTATCAAAGCCTTCAAGACCCCGCCAGTGGAGTCCCCGCCATGCTCGACACGACGCAGTCCGCCACCAGCACTTCTTGGCCGCCGGCCGCGCCGCGAATCGAGTCGGTTCTGGGCCTGCCGGCGCAGCAGCTATTCGCTTCCGGCGATTTGGACGAAGCCCGCTCCATGGTCGGCCGCGTGATGCGCCCGCACCACCTGGGCGTGGTCGGCGCACTGCAACGCCTGGATGCGCGCATGCACCACCAGCCGCTGGGCGAGGTCTCGCTGAACCGCCTGCGCTATGGCGCCAACGTCGAGATCCGGCCCGGCCCGCTGGAAGACTTCTTCCTGGTGCAGATGCCGCTGTCGGGCTGTGCCCGTATCAGCAGCGGCCCGCAACAAGTGGATTCGACGCCCGATGTCGCCTCGGTCGTCAGCCCGGACGACGACCTGGCCATGCGCTGGGCCGAGGACAACGACCAGTTCATGCTGCGCGTGGGCCGCTCGCTGCTGGAGCGCACCCTGGTGGGCCATCTGGGCTGTGCGCTGGACCGGCCGCTGCGCTTCCAGCTGGGATTCCGCTGGCGCGAATGCCCGGCCTGGCGCTGCCTGATGAGTTATCTGCTGGATTGCTCCACGCAGCACGCGAACCTGGCCGAACACAAGCTCATCGTGCATCAGATGGAACAGCTGGTCGCCGCCACCCTGCTATCTGGCCAGCCCCACAACTACACCGGCGCCCTGCCCGGCCGCCGCGGCGCAGTGCTGCCGCGCCACGTGCGCAGCGTCCAGGACTATCTGCAAGCGCACGCGCACGAACCGGTCAGCACCGAACAATTGGCGCGCATCGCCGGCGTCAGCGTGCGCAGCCTGTATGCGGGATTCAAGGAATTCCTGGGCGTCAGCCCCATGCACTACCTGCGCGACCTGCGCATGGAACGCGCGCACGCCGAGCTGGTGTCGGGCGAAAGCCGCAATATCGCCGGCGTGGCGCTGCGCTGGGGCTTCGCGCATATGGGCCGCTTCAGCGCCGGCTACAAGGAACGCTACGGCGTAAGCCCCAGCCAGAGCCTGCGGCGGCGCGGCTGAGGCATGCGAGGCCTCGCAGCCTAGCCCCGCGCGACCTCGTCCAGGCTGGCGATATCGATGACGAAGCGATACTTCACATCCCCCTTGAGCATGCGCTCGTAGGCATGGTTGATGTCGTCCGCGCGGATCATCTCGATATCCGCCACCACGCCGTGCTCAGCGCAGAAGTCCAGCATCTCCTGCGTCTCTGGTATGCCGCCTATCATCGAACCCGCCAGGCTGCGGCGCTTCATGATCAAGGCGAACACGTCGGGCGCGTCATGCGGCGTGGCCGGGGCGCCCACCAGTGTCATCGTGCCGTCGCGCCTGAGCAGCGCGAAGAAGGCATTCAGGTCATGCGGCGCGGCCACCGTGTTGAGAATGAAATCCAGGCTTTGGGCGTGCGCCGCCATCTCGCCCGGATTACGCGACACCACCACCTCGTCCGCGCCCAGGGCCTGGGCCGCTGCACGCTTGGATTCGGACGTGGTGAACGCCACCACATGCGCGCCCATGGCATGCGCGAGTTTGATGCCCATATGGCCCAGGCCGCCGATGCCGACGACGCCGACCTTGTGGCCGGGCCCCACTTGCCAATGCCGCAGTGGCGAATAGGTAGTGATGCCGGCGCACAGCAGCGGCGCCACCGCGGCCAACTGAGCCTCGGGATGGCGTATGCGCAGCACGTAGCGCTCATGCACCACGATGCGCTGCGAATAGCCGCCCAGGGTGTGGCCGGGCGCGTCCGGCGTCGCGCCGTTGTAGGTGCCGACCATGTGGTCGCAGTAATTCTCCAGCCCCGCGTCGCAGTCGGCGCAATGCTGGCAGCTGTCGACGATACAGCCGACACCAACCAGATCGCCCGGTTTGAAACCCGACACGTGCGCGCCCACGGCAGATACGCGCCCAACGATCTCGTGGCCCGGCACGCAGGGATACAGGGTGCCGGCCCATTCCGAGCGCACCTGGTGCAGGTCGGAATGGCATACGCCGCAGTATGCGATCTCGATCTGCACGTCATGCGCGCCAGGGGCGCGGCGCGTGATGTCCATGGCCCCGAGGGGAAGGTCGGCCGCATGGGCTCCGTAGGCTTTGGTGGTCATGGGAATTCCTGTTGAAAAATGGGCAGACGCGCGCTGCCGGCGGCCCATATGGCGTGGACCATTTATCCCATGATAGTGCTGCAGAGCGGCCGCTGGCTTGCTGGCCCGCAGCAGCCCCCCCTCCACGGACTGAGCAACAGGACGTGGCAGCGCCCCGCCCCCTTAGAACGGAATCCCCAGCTTCACATACAGCTGCGCGCCTTCGGGCCGGTTCTTGACCTTGAAGTCCTGCTGCCACTTCGCCGTGAACAACCAGCCTTTTTCATTCATGTAGCGTACCGAAGGGCCGACGCCGAAGCCGCGGGCCCGGCCGGCGGCGCTGTTGGGGCCGCTGTCGTCGGTGACCTGCTGGAAGGCATAGCCGCCCACCCCCAGCACCCAGCCCTTGCCCACGCCCCAGCCCAGCGCGTAGTCGGCGTGCAGCGCCTGGCCAGAACGCGTGTCGGTGGCGGAATTCGTGAAGTTGAAGTCGTACATCACCTTCAGGTCGGCGTTGAAGCCATCCGGACTGATGCGGCTCAGCGCGAACACCGGCTGCGCGGTCCAGTAGTTCTTGCCCAGGCTGGACGGGTCCTTGCGGTCGTACTCGCCAGTAGGCGCGTACATGTCCAGCCCGACCACGTAGTGCAGGCTTTCGGACGGGTGATAGCCCAGCGCCACGCCCAGCGTCATGTCGCCCAGCCCGGTGCTGCGGTTGCGCTGGCCGGCGGCCTTGGCGGTTACGTCCAGCAGCGGCGCGATGGCGTGGAAGGCCAGTTGCCCGCCCATGACTTGTTGCTGCGTCACCCAGATCAGACGCGGCGCCAGCACGTTGACGTCGACCTTGAAGCCGGGCACCGGCACGCGCTTGCCGTCGTTGCCGCGCAGCGTGTCGTAGCGCGCGCCGCCCGCATAGACCAGCATGTGCACGCCGGGCGGCGGCAGCGCGCCCGACATGAAGTTCTCCAGGCCGTCCGGGTAGATGCCCAGGCCGCCGCCCTCGGTGGCCTGCGCCCCCGCGCTGGCCAGCGCCAATGCCGTGGCGCTGGCCAGCCGCCGGAGTTTCAGGTGTCCGCTCATGTTCCCCTCCTGCCTATTTGTTGTGCGACGAGATAGCCGGAGCCGCCGCCCAGCCCGGGACCCGGGTGGGTGGCGGCGCCGATGTGGAAGAGATTGCGCAGCGGCGTGCGGTGGCCGCGCGCGCCATGGCCGCCGGCAAAGGGCCGCAGCCAGAAGAACTGGTCGGGCGAACACACGCCCGAATAGGGATCGCCCCCGACCAGATTGCAGTTCAGGCCTTCCAGGTCCGCCGGCGAGTAGGCGCGCCGGCCAACGATGCGCCGCGCCAGGCCTGGCATCACGCGCTCCATGCGCGCCTGCACACGGTCGGCCATCGCCTCGCGCACCGTCTCGTTCCAGCGGCCATCGGCGGGCGCCGCGATCTCGCCTGCGGCATCGCCCTTGATCAGCGCCGGCAGCTCCTGCATCTGCACCCACAGGATCCAGCCGCCTGGCGGCGCGCGCGTGGGATCGACCGCGACCGGCTGGCCGATGGCCAGCGTGGGACGCGCCGGCAGCAGGCCGTTGTTCGCCTCGGTGACCGAGGCGCAGACCTGCTCCATGCTCTCGGTCAGGTGCACCAGCGGCACGTGGCGCAGTTCTGGCGTGAGCCAGTCCGGCGGCGCATCCAGCGCGAAATGGATCTGCATGCCGCCGCGGCCGTAGCGGTAATGGGCGGCGCGATCGCGCACTGCGGGCGGCGCGTCGGGCAGCATTTTCCCGTACAGCATGCCGGGTGGGACATTGCAGACCACCGCCTCGGTGGCGCGGTACTCGCGCCCCGCCGCCACCACGCCCACGGCTCGGCGGCGCCTGCCCTCGCCGCTGGTGACGATGCGTTCGACGTGCGCGCCGGTCTGCAAACGGCCGCCGTGCCGTTCGATGACGGCGGCCAGCGCATCCACCACGCCGCTGCCGCCGCCCTTGACCACCGGCATGCCGCCTGCCACTACCGCTGCAAAGGTCAGCTTGCCGATCAGCGCGGAGCAAGCGTCGTCCGGACCCAGCCCGGTATGCAGCACCCAGGGCGCAATCAGGGCGCGCGCGGCGTCCGACTGCAGCGCGCGCTCGGACCAGCGGCGAAAGCTCTCCATCGAATCGGCGGCGAAGGCGGCCAGGCCGTCCATGCCGCGCTTGCGCCATTCGCCGAACAGCAGCTTGAGCATGCCCGCGCCGTAGGGGTTCTGGCCCAGCAGGCCGAAGGTCAGCGCGGCGTCTGCGCCGAACAGGCGTTGCGCCATGGCGGCGAAGGCCGCGCCGTCGCCGGGCGCCCAGGCGTCCAGCCGACGCGCACTGTCCGCCACGTCCTGCTTGAGCGCCAGGCCCGAACCGTCCGGCAGCACCAGTCCAGTGGCGTACTCGCCCTGCATGAATTCCAGTCCGGCCTCGCGCAGCGCAGGCTTGAGCGCCGCATAGGCGGGGCTGCCCATGAACAGCGGATACCAGCAGGACAGCACGTCGTGGCGGTAGCCGGGGAACAGTTCCTCGGTGCGGATGCAGCCGCCGAGCCTGTCGTTGCGTTCCAGCACCAGCACCGACTTGCCGCGCTGCGCCAGCAGGGCCGCGCAGACCAGCGAGTTCATGCCGCTGCCGACGATGATGACCTGCGCCTCTGACTCCAGGGGCATGATGCGCTCCGATGAAAAGTGGGCCGCTAGGCGGCGGTCAGTGCCGTGAAACGCCCGGCATGGAATACCAGCGGCGTGGCCGCCACGCTGGCCACCCGCAACACCCGGCCGAACAGCAGCAGATGGTCGCCCGCGGGGCTTTGCTGGTCGTTGGCGCAGACCAGCGTGGCGACGGCCCCGGCGATGGCGGGCACGCCTTCCGGCACCTCATGCACCGGCGCTCCCGCGAACTTGTCCGGAACGGAGGAACTGGCGAAACGCATGGCCAGCTCTTCCTGGCCGCAGGCCAGCACGCTGATGGTGAAGTGGCTGCAATCGCGGAACGCCGCGAGGTTGGGCGAATGGTTCACCAGGCTCCACAACACCAGCGGCGGATCCAGCGACAGCGAAGCGAAGGAGTTGATGGTGAGCCCGACCTGGCGGCCGTCCGGACAGCGCGTGGCGACGATGGCCACGCCCGTCGGATAGCTGCCCAGCACGCCGCGCAGGACCTTGGGGTGCAGATCGGTGCAGCCCCAGTCCAGGGGCAGGCCCGCTGCGCAGCCCGTGGTCATGCCGCCGCCCGCGCGGGCTGCGCCGCGATGAAGGCATCGCAGGCCGTGGCGTCGCCCCACCAGGGGTACAGCGAGGGCGGATGATTGAAGCCGTTGGCGATGGCGCTGGCGATCGCCGGCGTGTGGTCCGCCGCCTGCAGCAGCTTGAGCAGGTGCGGCGCCGGCGGCAACAGCATGGAGTTGGTCCATTCCACCACCGCGCCGCCGTAGTCCCAGAAGCGCTCGAAGGTGCGCTGCATCCATTCGGCGGTAAAGCTCGCGTCGCCATGCGCCAGGATCGCGTCCAGGTAGACGGCGCAGGCCTTGGTGGCGTTGTTCGAGCCCTGCCCCGTGATCGGATCGTTGGTGACCACCGCGTCGCCCAGGCCGAACACCAGCCGGCCCGACGGCAGGGTCAGCACCGGCTTGCGCACCGTGGGCGCGAAACTGCCGGCCAGGATGCCGTTGGCGTCGGTCAGTTCCACCGAACCGCAGCGCTCGGCCTCCCACGGCAGGTAGGTGTGCAGGATGTGCAGGCTTTGCGCCAGATGTTCCTGCGGCGACCTGATGTCGCGCCAGCAATCCATCGGGCCGCCGGGCACGCCCTCGAACACCATGATCTCGCAGGGGCCGCTGCGGGTCAGCGCCGGGAACACGAAGTACTCGCCCACGCCCGGAATCAGGTTGAAGGCAACCCGCGAATGATCCGGCGCCGCGCGCATGCCGTGCACGTAGGTCAGCGCCAGCGCGCGCTGCGGCCGGTCGAAGCGCGAGCGCAGCGCGTCGCGCTCGAACAGCTTGACCACTTCGCCCTTGCCGGCGGCCAGCAGCACCAGGTCGTGCGAGGCCGCCAGCAATTCCAGTTCGGCCACGCCGCCGTCCTGGATCAGCAGCCTGCCGCCGCGCGCGGCGAACAGCTCCATCCACGCCGGCATCTTGATGCGCTGGTCCACCGCCTGCGCCGGCCGGTCCAGGCGCGCCACCCAATCGATGAGCTTGTGGCCGGGCCGCTCCGCATGCGGCAGCGCCAGGCCGATGCCGTCCACCGTCGGGCATTCGGCTTCCCATTGGTTCAGGCCCAGGTCGCGCTCTACCTGCAGCGAGGCATCGAACATGCACTGGCTGGACATCACTTTTCCCTGGCGGATATGGTCCGGTTCGCGGTTGGTGACCACGGTCACCTCATAGCCTTTGTCCAGCAGTCCCAGCGCCAGGGGCAAGCCCGCCTGCCCGCCACCCACGATTGCGATTCGACGCATGATTGCTCTCCTTTAAGTGTTCAGGCGGCCAGGCGCGGAATCGCGGGCTTGGCCTGTTCGGGACCCATGGCCGAGTAGCCGCCGTCCACCGCGTAATCGGCGCCGGTGACGAAGCTGGCATGGTCTGAAAGCAGGAAGGCGACCACCTCGGCCACTTCGGCCGGATCGCCGGCGCGTCCCAGCAAGTGGTAGTCCGCGGCCACGCGGTCGGTCTTGGCGCGGTCGCCCTGCGTCAGCTCGTCCATCACGCGCGACCAGGTCCAGCCCGGCGACACGGAGTTGACGCGTATGCCGTCGGCGGCATAGTCCATCGCCAGGCTGCGGGTGACCTGCAGCAGCGCCGCCTTGGAGACTGGATAGAGCCAGCGTCCGGTCTGCGCGACGCGCGAGGAGATGCTGGTGAAATTGACGATGGCCCCGCCACCGGCCGCGAGCAGATGAGGATGGACCGCGCGCGCGGCCATCACGGCGCTGACCACGTTGACGTCCAGCGCGCGCAGCCAATCGGCGCGGCCCGACGCGGCGCCGTCGTCCAGGTAAGTCGCGGCCAGGTTGACCAGGTAATCGATGCGGCCGAAATGCGCTGCCGCATCGGCCACGCCGCGCGCCAGCTGCGCATCATCCGCGATGTCCACCGGCCAGAAA
>NZ_DATCUY010000380.1:0-16082 GCF_036567245.1 Achromobacter sp.
GTCGCGACGGCGGCCGACGGCGCATCGGCGATCAGCAGCGCGGGCTGCGCGTCGCGCAGGATGAACTCCAGTTCGCGCGCCGTGTAGAGCGGATTCAGGGGCACGTGCTGGTTGCCCGAACATTGCAGCGCCAGCGTCATCACGCAGGCCAGGTCCGAGTTGCCCAGCAGCGTTGCCACCCGCGCGCCCGAGGCAGCGTGGGCGCGCAGATGGCGGGCGGTCGCCCAGACTTCGGCGGCGTAGCGCCGGTAGTCGATGCGGCGCGTGCCGCAGACCAGGGCGGTGCGTTCGGGACAGTCGCGCGCCGCGCGGGCCAGCAGGGCGGGAATGCGCAGGACGCCTTCAAGGCTGGCGTGGTTCATCGGGCGGCTCCGCCGGCGTCCACGCGCAATACCACCGCCATGGCGCTGTCGCCGGCTGCGCAGCCCGTGAACAGGCCCAGGCCGCCGCCGCGCTCGGCCAGTTCCTCGATGAGTTCGATGACGGACCGAAGCCCGGTTGGGCTTTGAGGGTGGCCCCAGACCAGCGAGCAGCCGTACTGGTTCATGGCCATTACGTCGAACCCCGTGGCGCGCGCCAACGCGATGTCGGACACCACAAAGGGATTGTGCGTCTTCACCGCGTGCAGGTCGGCCATCGACAGGCCGGCGCGTTGCAGCGCGCTGCCGGCGGCTTCGATGGGCGCCTGCGGCATGTAGCCTTTTTCGGTGCGCGACTGGCCGAAGGCCAGGATCTCGATGCCGATCTCGGGCCGACGCGATAATTCACGTGCGCGCCCGGCGGTCGCCAGGATCATGCCCGCGTTACCGTCCGCCGGATGGGTCTGGCCGCCATAGGTGATGGTGCCGCCGGGCAGCACCGGTGCCAGGCGCGCCAGGCCCGCCTCGGTGGTGGCGTGGATGCCTTCGTCGCCTTCCAGCACCGATGCAATCTTGGCATAGCGCGCGTCGGGCACCTCGAAGGGCAGTGTCATGTAGCGCTGCTGGAACCGGCGGCCGTCGGCGCAGGCTTGCGCGTATTGCTCATAGCGGCGCAGGGTGACCGCATTCTGTTCGTCCGTGGAGATGCCGTGGCGCTCGGCCACGCGCTCCCCGGTTTGCAACATCGACAGGCCGCTCCACGGATCGTGCGTAAAGTTGTCCAGCACCCAGTTTTCGTGCGAACCGGAGCCGCCAGGGCCGGCCGGATCGGGGTGGTAGAGCTGCGGGCCGTTGGACACGCGGTCGGCCATGAGGACCAGCGAGGTCTCGGCGTGGCCGAGCATGAGTTCGGCCGCGGCCGTGGCCAGGCCGCGTACCGACGTGGCGCAGGCCTGCGAGACTACCGGCCCCGCCAGATGGGGCGCGCCGAGCATGCCGGCCACCCAGGGCAGGCCATAGAACGAGCCCTGTTGCGGTACCGAGCAGCCCAGCACCGCGCTTTGCAGCGCCGTGGGGGTGATGCCGCGGCGCTCCAGTTCGCGGCGCGCGGTCCAGGCCGCGAAGCGCAGGCTGTGCAGGCGCGACAGGCTGCCCTGCCAACGCGAGAAAGGGGTGCTCCAATACACGCCATAGGGAATGTGTACGCCGGTCATGCGGACTCCTGCTGCAAAAGGGCGGCTCAGGGCAGGAACTGCCAGGCGCCCGAACGGGCCTGCATCAGCACGACGCCGCGCTCATCCAGGCCGTTGTGGTTGGTGGGCGACATCATGTAGATGCCCTGGGTGCCGACGGTGCCCTGCAGACTCTCCAACGCGTCGCGCAGCGCCTGGCGGAAGGCCGGGGTGCCGGGCTGGGTGCGCGCGGGGATCTTGGCGACGGCCGCGTCCAGCAACAGATAGGCGTCGTAGGTGTAGGGCGCGAAGGCGTTGCGCGAGTCGGCGCCGTAGGTCGCTTCGTACTGCTGGGCGTAACGCGTGGCGACCGGCTTGATCGGGCTGTCCGCGGGCAGCTGTTCCACCACCTGCACCGGGCCGCTGGGCACGATCACGCCATCCACGCCCTTGCCGCCGAGCTTCAGGAAATCCTTGTTGATGACGCCATGCGTGTTGTATTGCACGCCTTGGTAGCCGCGCTCGCGCAGCGACAGATGAGGCAGGGCGCCCGGCGTGCCCGAGCCGCCGACCAGCACGGCGCCGGGGTTGAGCGAAACGATCTTCAGCACCTGGGCCGTGACTGAATTGTCGGTGCGGGCATAGCGTTCGTTGCTGAGCACCTTGATACCGCGCTTGCCGGCAGATTCCTGCAGCGCGCGGTAGACGGCGTCGCCCCAGGCGTCCGAGAAGCCGATGTACGCGACGGTCTTCACGCCGCGCTTTGCCATGTCGGCAGTCAGCGAGTCCACCATCAGGTCTATGCCGTGGGCCACCACGAAGATCCATTCGGCGCGGTCGGGGCTGACCACGATGGGCGCCAGCGACAACTGCGGCGTGCGCGCTTCGCGGGCGACTTCCGTGACGGCCATCGAAGTCGGCACATTGCTTGGGCCGATGATGGCGTCCACCTTGTTTTCGGTGACCAGCTTGCGCGCCGTCTTGACCGCCGACGACGGATCGGTCGCATCGTCCAGCGCGATGTATTCCACCGGCTGGCCTCCCAGCGTCTTGGGCAGCAGCGGCACGGTGCTGCGGTACAGCGAGCCCATGGAAGCCCCGGGTCCGGTACTGCTGGCGATCACGCCGATGCGGATGTCAGCGGCAGCGGCGCAAGGCGCCAAGGCGCAGGCCAGAGCCAGCGCGGCAAGACGACGATACATGGCTATTCCCCTTTTTCTGGATATGCCCCGGCTAGCGGGATGATCCTAGTATGGGCGTGTTGACGATAACTAGATAATTGCAATTCCTTATCAATCGATAACCAACTTGCCGAGCGAAATCCATGCCGGAAACTCCCACCTTGCAGCAACTGCGGTCGCGCCTGCGCATCCGCCACCTGGTCCTGCTGGACGAGTTGGGGCGCGTGGGCAATCTGCACCGGGCGGCCGAAGCAATGCACCTCAGCCAGCCTGCGTTGAGCAAGCTTTTGGGCGAGGCCGAGGCGCTGGCCGGCCAGTCCTTGTTCGAACGTTCGCACCACGGCGTCGCGCCGACCGCGCTGGGCCTGCTGATGATCGATCGCGCGCGCCTGCTGCTCAACGAACTGGACGCAACGCACGCCGAACTCGCGGCAGCGGCCAACGGCGCGACCGGCAAGGTGCGCGCGGGCATTTTTCCGGTCGTGGCGCATCTGCTGGTGCCGCTTGCGGTGCAGCGCCTGCAAGAGACACATCCCGCCTTGCGCATCGAACTGTCCGAAGGCCTGGAGAAACAGCTGCTGCCGGCCTTGCGTGCAGGCGAACTGGACTGCGTCGTGGGACGGCTGGGGGTGGAAGGGGCGGACGCGGACCTGCAATGCGAGATCCTTTACGACGAGGCCACCGCCGTCGTCTGCGGCCCGGCCCATCCGCTGGCTGCGCGCCGCCGCCTGAGCGGCGCAGCGCTGGACCGTTGCCGTTGGGTGCTGCCGTCGCGCAACGCGGCGCTCTACAGCATGGTTGCCGCCGCTGTCTCGGCGCGCGGCGCGGGCTTTCCGCAAGTCGCCATCGAATCCAGCGCCATCCTGACCATCGTCTCGCTGTTGCAGCGGACCTCGCTGCTGTCGGCCATCCCGCTGCGCGTGGCGCGGGCCCTGGCCGAAAACGGGCAACTGGCGATCCTGCCCTTGGCCTTGCAGGCGCGGCTGCACCCCGTGGGCATCATGACGCGGCGCGATGCGCGCGCCGCCGCCGCCGCCTCGCTGTTCCTGAATGCCTTGCGAGACGCGGCCACCATGATGCGCGCCGACGCAAGCGCCTGAGGATCGGCAGGTCTTGGATGGCTGCTATATCCATATGGATATTAAGAGTTCGGTGATCGGGAAAATATTATTGAAAAACCGGATTTTCCATTTTCTCCGCCGTCGCTGGAGACTAAATAAAAAGTGAATGGGTAATCACATTTTATTATATTTTGAAATATTTCAAGGGTTTAACTATATTGTGACAGCGGCGCTCTTTTTTTGTTTTTTTAGCCGTGCACCTTTCAAGTAATAGCGATGCAAATGCACGGGGACGGAATTTGGAATGAAGTCGTGGGCACAAGACCTTCTATTGGCGACCAATAGCGCCACCTCTGAGCAAGCCGTTTTCACCGAGGTGGCGGCCGTGGCACAAGAACTGGGGTTTTCTTATTGCGCGTATGGTTTGCGGGCGGCCCTGCCGTTTACCAACCCTCCGTTTGTAATGATCAGTGATTATCCGACCGCGTGGCAGGAACGGTACGCGCAGGCGCGCTACCTGGAGGTAGACCCCACCGTTAAACACTGCAGCCGCTCCGCGATACCTATCGTGTGGTCGGACAGGGTGTTTGCCGAAACGCCCAAGCTTTGGGACGAGGCGCAGGCGGTGGGGCTCTGTGTAGGATGGGCTCAGTCGAACCTGGACGCATACGGAACCGTGGGAATGCTGACGCTGGCCAGGCAGAAAGAGCAGCTTTCCGACGCGGAGTTGCTCAGCAAGGAATTGCGGATGCGATGGCTGGTGACAGCGGCGCACCTGGCATTCAGCAAGGTCTTGCTGCCGCGATTCAAATTGGCGCCTGATATTCCGCTGACCCGTCGCGAGACCGAAATTCTAAAATGGGCGGCGGACGGAAAGACCAGCAGCGACGTGTCCGAAATACTGGCAATTGCCGAGTCGACGGTCAGATTCCATACGAAGAACGCGATCTCCAAGCTCGGGGCCCGAAATCGGACGGCAGCCGTCGCTCGCGCTGCCCTGCTAGGACTATTGAGTTGACCTGCGCGCGCGCGATCGAAGTTCCCCGGGCGCCGCACCATAAAGCAAAACAGGGCACTACATCGCTAAATGTAGTGCCCTGTCTTGGCGGGAATCTTGGTGGAGCGGAGGAGGATCGAACTCCCGACCTTCGCATTGCGAACGCGACGCTCTCCCAGCTGAGCTACCGCCCCAATGAAGCAAGACCAAAACTATACAGGAATATTCCCGGCCTGCGCAACATGCCGCCGAACAAAAAATCAGGCGAATTCCAAGGTCGCAACGACCGGGGCGTGATCGGAGGGCTGCTCGTTGCGGCGCGGCTCCTTGTCGATGGCGCAGGCGATGCAACGCTTGACCAGCGGGGCGGACAAGAGGACATGATCGATGCGCAGGCCGGCGTTGCGGCGGAACGCGAACTGGCGATAGTCCCACCAGCTGAAGGATTTCTCCGGCTGCTCGAAGAGGCGGAAGGAATCCGCCAGTCCCAGGTCGAGCAGGGCGCCGAAAGCCTTGCGTTCCGGTTCGGACACCAGCACCTGGCCCTCCCATTTCTCGGGGTTATGCACGTCTTCGTCGGCCGGCGCGACGTTGTAGTCGCCAAGCACCGCCAGCCGTGGGTACTGCTTGATTTCGTCGGCCAGCCAGGCGCGCATGGCTTCGAACCAGTCCAGCTTGTAGGCGTACTTGTCCGAGCCCACGGACTGGCCGTTGGGGCAGTAGGCGCAGACGACACGAACGTCGCCTTCGGGGCTGGGAAAGGTCAGCGCCAGGACACGCTGCTGCGGATCTTCATAGCCGGGGATGTTGCGCACCATGGACGTGCCGGGCACGCGCGAGATGATGGCAACGCCGTTATAGGTTTTCTGGCCGGCCCAGACAGCGTGGTAGCCGGCTTCGGTGAAGGCGGCCTCGGGGAACTTGTCATCCGTGAGCTTGAGTTCCTGGATGCACAGGACATCGACCGGATTGGCGGCCAGCCAGTCCAGCACCTGCGGCAGGCGCACGTTCAAGGAGTTCACGTTCCAGGTGGCTAATTTCATGTTTCGCGTAGACCGTTTGTTGATGTGGTTCTCTGGGATGCCGTCCGCCAAAACTCGTGTAGGCGACATGTCTGGCGACAGATCCGGGGGCGGGCTTGGCGGCCGCCGGGGATAGAGGCAGATGATACCGTGGCCGCGCAGCCGGGGCCGACGCGCGTCCGCGCTGAAGCCCAGTCCGAGGCTTGCGGGACCGCGTCGCGGCGATGGACAGGGGCTTTTTCGTTGATGTTTATTTTTCTCGATATTTTGCTTTTACACGTCACCATCAATCTGTATGCGGAGGCACTTCGATGTCCATGGGTACGCAGGGAGCGGGGCTTGGAGACGTTTTTATTGCCCATCGGGCGCAACTCCGCCGTATCGCACAAAGAATCGTCGGCACTCCAGAAATCGCGGACGAAGTGACTCAAGACGCCTATTTGAAACTCATGGAAGGATCGTGCGCGCGCGATGTCAGCAAGCCCTATAGCTACTGCTGCCAGGTGGTCCGCAATCTGGCGCTGGACCATTGCCGTCGCCAGGCCGTCGAATCGACATACCGCATCTACACGGACGACGGGGAATTGCCTCAGGTGGCCGGCGGCTGCGTGCCGGACCGGCGCTTTCAGGAACGCCAGGTGATCGATGCCATCGACCAGATCCTTGGCACCTTGCCAACCAGGACGCGGCGCGCTTTCGAACTCTACAGGTTGGGCGGCTTGACGCAGCGGGAGGTCGCTCGGCAAATGGGCTGCTCGGCCACGCTTGTGAACTTCATGCTCCGCGACGCGACCCAAGCCGTCGCTTGCTGCCGGGATTTGTTGGAGGTGTGACGGCGCGGCCATCAGGCTGAGGTCGTTGAGCGCGAAGGGGGCGGTCGCGAAAGCTATTGCTTAAATTTTTTGCTATACGATAGCGCCACCTGGTCTTCCAGCTATACGAGGTAGCCGATGCGCGATGACGTGATTCCAAATCAGGATCCGGTTTGGGATATCGCCTGGTCCTGGGTGTTGCGCCTGCACGAGCGCGAGACCTTCGACGCAAGAGCCAAAACGGACCTGGCCCAATGGCTTGCCGCCGATGCCGCCCATCGCCAAGCCTACGACAAGGCTGGCCGCCTGTGGTCGATGGCCGGCCTGGTTCCTCCCGTCAGCGATATTGACATCCCAGGCTCCGCGGAGCGCGACGGCCCGGTCTAGCCCGCAGGCCTTTTCCCACTGCCTCTCCCTTGACGCGATGCCGCGCTACGGCGCTTGCGCCTCTTTCCCGCGGCGGTGGCCATGCTGTCGAGTACTGGCTTGGTGATCTGGTGGGAGAAACGTCAGGGACGGCGGCACGCGGCGTCATCCAGATAGTTTATGTGTGAATGTTTATTTCCATGGCGCTCGCTGCGGCCTGCCGGGGATGATCCGTTCCGGTTGCGAGCGGTAGATATACAAAATGTTCTACTTTTTGCGGTTTTCTAATCCCTGAGATTTGACCGCGCGTCTACGCTCCCTACAGTTCCCTGAACGGAGAGGAGTATGAAGCCCCTTGATTTGGATCAGATTTCTCCCGGCGCAGCCGGTATTCCGGGCGTCCCCATCGTGGGCTGGTTGCTGGACGGGCCGCAACCGGAATTCACTGACGTCGTCAGCGTTGCCCGCCAATGGATGGCGGATGGACGGCGCGTTTCGGAAGTGGTGCGGGCGCAGGACTACCAGGGAACGCCCATGATGGGTCCGGGACGCGGCGTGATGCGTGCCTGCGCCATCGCGGGGCGGCGCTGAGGCGCGGGGAGAAAACAATGAGAACCGGAGTGATCAGGCTCAACGGCCACCAACTCGAATACGAACTCAGGCCGCTTGCGGCGCAGCAGGGCTACGAGGCCTGGGTGCGCACGGCGCCAAGCCGCGCATGGACCCGGATAGGCGTGGGCGATTCCGCCTTCGTGACGGAGGATGCCGCGCTCAAGGGCATCAAGTACGCGGCAGTCGAAATCAGCGCCAGGCGGCTGCAGGCATAGCGCTGCGCGCCGGCCAGAAAGGTGCAGCGCCGGCCAGGCGCCTCATCGATCAGCCCTTCACCAGTCCGCCGTCGACGATCAGGTTCTGCCCCGTCACCGCGCGCGACCAGGGGCTGGCGAAGAACAGCACAGCGTCGGCGAATTGCTCGGGCGTGGTGACCTCGCGCAGCGGCGTGCCCGCGGCAATCATGTCGAAGACCGCGTCCGGCGTGGCCGCCGAGGCGTCGGTGGTGCGCAGCAAGCCTCCAGAAACCATGTTGACGGTGATGCCGTCGGCGCCCAGTTCATGCGACAAGGTGCGGGTGAAGGCCAGCAGCGCGGCCTTGGCCGCGGTGTAGTCGTGGTATGGCACCACCGGGTTCTGGACCAGGTTGGTGCCCACGTTGATGATGCGTCCGCCGCCGGCGGCGCGCATGCCGGGCAGGGCGGCCTGGGTGGTGTTGAGCGCGGCGCGCACACTGCCTTCCAGTTGTGCGTGCATCTGCGCCCAGTCCAGCGCGCCGGCTAGCGGGCGGGCGTCGCCGTTGAATTGGAAGGCGGGCAGGGCGTTGTTGACGACCGTGCCCACGGGCTGGCCGAAGTGCGCGCTGGCTTGCGCGAACATGGCGGCGACGGCGGCCGGATCGCGCACGTCGGCCTGCACTGCGATGGCCTGGTCCGGCGCGCTGGCCGCCAGGGCCTGTGCGCGCTCGGCGCTGTTCAGATAGTTGACGACGACCTTGGCGCCTTCGCGCAGGAAGGCGCGTGCGATGGCGGCGCCCAGGCCGCGGCTGGCGCCGGTGACGATGACGAGTTGCTGGTCCAGGTTCAAGGACGGGCGTTGCTGCGATGACATATTCAAATGGCTTCCTGCTCAGTGTTCCGAACCGCTGTTCAGCATGCGGCTGCGGGCTTTTTCGATATGGGCGCGCATGACGTTGCGCGCGCCTTCGGCGTCCTGTTCCTGGATCAGCCGGTAGATGTGGCGGTGTTCCTCGATGGCGGCGCGGGTGCGCTTCCAGGGTTGGCTGTGGACCAGATGGCGCATGACGTTCACGGCGTGGCTGACGTCGTACTCCAGCGACTTCAGCACCTGCACGAAACGCTGGTTGCTGGTGGCCGCGGCGATGGCGCGGTGGAAGCCGTAGTCGTGGTGATGGGCGATGGCGCCGGAGGCGTCGGCTTCTTCGTAGCCGGTCAGCATGCGGTCCATTTCGCGCAGGTCTTCATCGGTGCGGCGCAGGGCGGCCAGGTAGGCGCATTCGGGTTCGATCACCATGCGCAGTTCCAGGCCTTCCAGGATGTGGCCGACGCGCCTTGCGGGGTCCACGGCCGGCATGCCGCCCATCAGGTCGGGCTTGGCGCGCACGTAGCTGCCCGAGCCGCGGATGGAATCCACCAACTGGTCCTCGCGCAGCCGGTCGAGTGCCTGGCGCACCACCGGCCGCGAGACTTCGAACAATGCGGCCAGCTCCAGTTCGGTGGGCAGCTTGCTGCCAGGCGCGATCTTGCCGGTGGCGATGGCATAGAACAGGCTTTCGTAGACGCGCTCGGCAAAGCGTTCGGCGCGCACATAGCCCAGGCCCGAGGCCACTTCCGCCAGCACGTCCAGTTCGGGGCGGGGGCGGTTCACGGCTTCCAGCAGCGATTCAAGCTGCGGATCACGGACATTGCTCATAGGCGCTCCTGCGCTATCTATATACCTGGGCTTGTCAGTCGCCGTGACAAATCCGGAGTGACATTAAGCCACTGAATTATTAGGGATTACCCGAGGTGAACAGAAAATATCCTGACCCTTGGGACAAAAGCTGTCAATTCAATTGACAAGTTGCGAGCCGCTCCCGTACCTTGGCTCGAAGCCAAAACGCGACTCGCGCGCGACGCCACCATCCCGCAACCGGCCGTCCGGCCGCTACTTTACTCCGCACATCGTGACTCAGAAGAACTTTATCGCCAACCAATGGGTGGCCGCTGCCACCGGTGAAACCATTCCCGTCCTGAACCCGTCCGATGGCAAGCCCTTCGAGGCGATTGCGCGTTCCGGCGCGGCGGACGTGGACCGCGCCGTGACCGCGGCGCGCGAGGCTTTTGAAGGCGAGTGGGGCCAGATGGCGCCCGCCGCGCGCAGTCGTCTCTTGATGCGCATCGCCTTCGCGCTGCTGGAGCGCCAGGAAGAGCTGGCGCAGCTGGAATCGGCCGACACCGGCAAGCCCATCAAGCAGGCGCGCGCCGACGCCGCCGCCGTGGCCCGCTACTTCGAGTTCTACGCCGGCGCCGTCGACAAGCTGCATGGCGAGACCATTCCCTACACCCCGGGCTTCACCGTGCTGACGGTGCGCGAAGCGCACGGCGTCACCGGCCACATCGTGCCCTGGAACTACCCGTTGCAGATCTTCGGCCGCAGCGTGGGCGCGGCCCTGGCCGCCGGCAACGCCTGCGTGGTCAAGCCTGCCGAGGACGCCTGCCTGTCGCTCCTGAAGCTGGCGGAAATCGCCGCCGAAGTGGGTCTGCCTGCCGGCGCGCTGAACATCTGCACGGGCTATGGTCATGAGGCCGGCGCGGCACTGTCCGCCCACCCTGGCATCGACCACATCTCGTTCACCGGCTCGCCGCAGACGGGCAAGATGGTGGCGCATGCCGCCGCCGAGAACCACGTGCCGGTCACGCTGGAACTGGGCGGCAAGTCGCCCCAGATCGTGTTCGACGACGCCGACCTGGACGCCGCCATGCCGGTTCTGCTGGCCGCCATCATCCAGAACGCGGGCCAGACCTGCTCGGCCGGCAGCCGCGTGCTGATCCAGCGCGGCGTGTACGAGACCGTGCTCAAGCGCCTGTCCGACGCGTTCTCGGCCACCGTCACTGGTCCGGCCGCGGCCGACCTGGACGTGGGTCCGCTGATCAATGCGCGGCAGCAGGACCGCGTGCGCGGCTTCCTGGCCGAAGCCGAGGCCGAAGGCATGAAAGTCGCCGCGCGCGGCAAGTTGAAGGAAGGTACCCCCGAGGCCGGCTTCTACCAGCCGCCGGTGCTGTTCCGCGACGTGCCGCCCAACAGCCGCCTGGCGCAGGAAGAGGTCTTCGGCCCGGTGCTGGCCGCCATGGTGTTCGACACCGAGGAAGAGGCGCTGGCAATCGCCAACGGCACCTTGTACGGCCTGGTGGCTGGCGTCTGGACCCGCGACGGCGGCCGCCAGTTGCGCCTGGCGCGCAAGCTGCGCGCCGGCCAGGTGTTCATCAATAACTACGGCGCCGGCGGCGGCGTGGAACTGCCCTTCGGCGGTTCGCGCCAATCGGGCTATGGCCGCGAGAAGGGCTTTGAAGCGCTGTACGGCTTCACCACCCTGAAGACGATCGCCATCCGCCACTGATCCCGGCTTGCGGGCGGCGCAGCCCCTGGCAAAATATCGGTTAACGTTGATGTTTTGCTTCAGGGGCGCGCCGCCCCGCATTCAGGATCCGTATGTTCACCGGTATTGTTCAAGGCACCGCGAAGATCGCCAAGATCGCGGATCGCGAAGGCCTGCGCACTTTCACGCTGGATTTTCCCCCTGGTTTTTGCGTCGACCTGGCCATTGGCGCCAGCGTGTCGACGGATGGCGTCTGCCTGACCGTCACGGAAATCCTGTCCGAGAACCAGGCCACCTTCGACGTCATGCTGCAAAGCCTGGCCATCACCACGCTGGGCAGCTACCGCGAGGGCGACCGCGCCAACGTCGAGCGGGCTGCCAAGGATGGCGCCGAGATAGGCGGCCACCCCTTGTCCGGACACGTAGATTTCACCTCCGAAGTGGTGATGGTGAAATCGTCCGACACCAACCGCCTGATGCGTTTCAGCATCCCGGAGGCTTTCCGCAAGTACGTCTTCGCCAAGGGCTATATCGCCATCAACGGCGCCAGCCTGACTGTATCGGAAGTCAACCGCGCCGAAGGCTGGTTCGAGGTCTGGCTGATTCCGGAAACCCGCCGCATGACGGTGTTCGAGGACAAGCAGGTAGGCGATTTCGTCAATATCGAAATCGAACGCAGCACCCAGGTGGTGGTCGATACCGTGCGCGAAACCGTGCAGGAAAGCCTGGGCAAGCTGCAGCCGCTGCTGGAAGCCATCCTGAAGGAAAAGGGCCTGACCCTGGAGGACTTCGTCAGTCCGCAGGCCAAGCTGAAGTAGGCCGCCGCGCAGGGGCGGGCGCGGTCCCGCCCCTCAGCCGGAAAGGCGCGCCGACGTCAGGTCGGTGATCACGCCGTTTTCCAGGACTGCCATCGTCAAACTGTCGATCGAGCCGCGGATGTCGAGTCCGTTCCGGTTCAGTTCGTCGCAGAGGGATTTCATCAGCGCCCGGTTGGTGGACGATCCCATGGTGATGTGCGGCACGTAGGGGATATCCAGGCGCAAGGTCGGCGCCAGCACCTGGCGGTACAAGGCGTCATGCAGGCGCGACAGTTGGCTATGGCCTTCGTCGGGGACCAGGTATGCATACGCGTGCGCCGCGTCCGCGCCCAGCATGGCGTAGCGGCAGACGAAATCTATCGGGCCGTGCAGGCGGGCAACCTCTTCGAGGTGCAACTGGTAGGCCTGTTCATCGATGCCCGCACAGCCAAATGCCATGGTGAAGTGCGCCTTCACCAGCGGATGCTGGCCGTCGTGCTGGCGCCGGAACTCCTCGATGAGTCGGGAGTCCGGCGCGCTGAGGCTGGGGTAGGCTAGCGTGTAGAGCTTCTTCATGCCGCCAGTCTGCCACTGCCCTGCGCGAAAGCAAACCCCGCCGACGCGCGGCGGGGGTGGCGCTCAATAAGAGAACGGCTTGCCTTGCGGACGCACGCGGATGCCGGGCTGCAGCCGGGTCCAGGGCAGGTCGGCCGGGTCGGCCTGCATGGGGCCGGGCGCCTTGGCCACCAGCACTTCGTGGGCGATGGGCTGGAAGTCTGCGCGGAAGTGCACGGAACTCTTCACCACCAGTATCGCCATTTCCTCGGGCTGCACGCCGCCCACGCGGAACAGGTTGCGGTCCAGCATTTGCGACTTGGTGGCGCTGACCACCACCCGCACGCCGCCGATGCGCAGGCCGGCCACCGCTTCCAGGTCCACGTCCATGCCATTCATCATCGGCCCGTTAAAGCGCAGTTTGCCGGGCGACAGGGTTTCGACCACGAACTCGCCTTCGAAAGCCGAATCACCCGCGACGCCGGACTGGCCCCCAAGGCTCAGTCGGACCTTGTTGCCGATTCCGGCCTTGGTGGCCAGGCGCACGGCTTCAGGGTCGCAGAACAACCCTAGCGCGGCGTTCTGCGCATCGGCTTCCACCAGCGCGCGCAGCATGCCCGTGGTGTTGGCGTCGCCGCCCGCTCCCGGGTTGTCCTGCGTGTCCGCGATGACCACGGGGCGCGATGCGCCCGCCGCCAGGGCTTGTGCGCGGCGCACCGCCTCGGAGGGTTCGAGGAAGTCGGGCGACCATTGCGGCTCCAGTTCCAGCACGCGCTGATACAGGGTTTCGGTCACGCGTTCGACCGCTGCCGCATCCGTGCCATAGGCCCAGACCACCGGACCGCACTCGGGGAAGTCTGCCGCCGGGAAGCCGGGCGCGAACGAGATGGAGGCCACGCCTGGCGTTTGTTCCAGGCTTTCCAGCAGTTCGTACACGCCTTTGGAGGGCTGCAGCATCGTGCACATGCCGTTGATCGGAATCAGGAAGGGCAGGCGGCGCTCGCTGCGGCTCCAGTTGTCGCCGGCCGCGATGCGGGCCTGCAGCAGGCGCGCCGCGTGCGCGCCGGTGTCCGCCATGTCCACGTGCGGGTAGGTGCGGAACGCAGCCAGGCCGTCGGCTGCCTGCAGCATCTGCGCGGTGACGTTGGCGTGCAGGTCCAGGCTGGCGATAACCGGCACGCCGGGGCCGACGATCTGGCGCATGCGTGCCAGCAGTTCGCCTTCGCCATCGTCCAGGTGCTCGGCGACCATGGCGCCATGCAGGTCGAGGTAGACGGCGTCATAGGTACCGTTGCGGGCGGCATCCAGGATTTCACCGGCGATCCGTTCATAGGCGTCGCGTGTGACGTGGGCCGAGGGGCTGGCGCCCGCCCAGATCACGGTTTCCACCGTGTGGCCCTGGGCCAGCACTGCATTGATGAAGCCGCCGGCGGGGATATTGACCTCGCGCAGCGCCAGCATGTCCTTGCCGCGCACCATGGCCGGGAAGCCTTCGCCGCGCACGAAGTTGTCGTAGGCGGCGAGCGACGGCGCAAAGGTGTTGGTTTCGTGCTGGAAGCCAGCAACCAGAATATGCATGATCGTTTCCTGTGGGTCGGATTTCAGGCGCGGGCGGGCGCGGGACGGGGCGGACGGTTCACCAGCAGGAGCAGGGCGCCGGCCACCAGCAAGGCGGAGATCACGTACAGGCCGCCAGCCAGCGTGCCGGTGGCCTGCTTGGACCAGCCGATGATGGACGGGCTGAGGAAGCCGCCGAGCAGGCCGATGCTGTTGATGAGCGCGATGCCGCCGGCCGCTGCTTCGCCTTTGAGGTACTGCGAGGGAATCGCCCAGAATACCGTGTAAGAGGCCCACATGAAGCCCGTGGCCAGCGTGATGGACGTCAGGGATAGCGCGAATTGCGTGGGCGCGGCGGTGGCCACGCACAGCGATACGCCGGCCAGCAGGGCGGGAACCAGGGTATGCCAGCGCCGTTCCTGCATGCGGTCCGAGCTGCGCGCGAACCACAGCATGAAGGCGGCCGCGGCGATGTAGGGAATGGCGGAGTACAGGCCGATTTCCATGGTGTCCTGCACGCCGGCCAGCTTGAGCAGCGTGGGCAGCCAGAAGCTCACGGCATAGATGCCGCAGATCAGGCAGAAGTACGTCAGGGCCATGCCGTAGATGGCCGGGTCGCGCAGCACCTGCTTGAAGGCATGCTTCTGCTGCGCGCCGCGGGTTTCCAGGTCGGACGCCAGCAGCGTCTTTTCTTCTGCGCTGAGCCACTTGGCCTCGGCCGGCTTGTCGTCCAGGTAGCGGTAGGCCACCACGCCCAGCAGCACGCAGGGCAGGCCTTCGAGCAGGAACATCCATTGCCAGCCGTCCAGGCCGTGCGCGCCCGAGAACGCCGTCATGATCCAGGCCGATGCCGGGCCGCCGACAATGCCGCCGATGGGGCCGGCCAGCATCACCACCGCCATGACGCCGGCCATGCGCGACTGCGAGTACCAATAGGTCAGGTAGAAGATCATGCCGGGCGCGAAGCCGGCTTCGAACACCCCCAGCATGAAGCGCAGGATGTAGAAGCTCCATTCGCCCTGCACGAACAGCATCGAGGCCGAGGTCAGGCCCCATAGCACCATGATGCGGCTGATCGTGCGGCGCGCGCCGATGCGGGTCAGCAGCAGGTTGCTGGGCACTTCGAACAGGACATAGCCCAGGAAGAAGATGCCGGCGCCCAGACCGTAGACGGCGTCCGAGATGCCGATGTCCTGCTGCATCTGCAGCTTGGCGAAGCCGATGTTGATGCGGTCCAGGTAGGCAAAGACGTAACAGAGCAGCAAGAAGGGCAGCAGGCGCCATGTGATCTTGCGGTACAGGGGGGCCAGGCGCGGGTCCGCGCCCGGCGTGGTCGGATTTGGCATTGCATGTCTCCTCGCGCGGGTCTGGCGCCCGCGGTGGCTGGGGTTGCGCCGGAAGCCCTATGGCGTCCGGGCCGCCATTATTGGAAGACTGTGGCGTTCCGAACAATGACCGGGGTGATAAATTATCGTTGCCCTATGGGCAACACTACGGGCAACTCCGGAATCACCCTCAACCGGCGCGATCAAGCGCGCCAGGAATGCGCGCCATGCAGGAAATCAGCCAGGTCCGCCTGAAATACTTCAACGAGGTCATGGCCTGCGGCTCGATCCGGGGCGCGGCTGACAAGCTGGATACGGCGGCCTCCGTCATCAGCCGGCAGATACAGCTGCTGGAAAAGGAACTGGGCGTGCAGCTGTTCGAGCGGCGTTCGCGCGGGCTGACGCCGACCGAGGCCGCCGACATGCTGCTGGAGTACCACCGCGGCTGTCGCGCCCAGCAGGAACACCTGAACGCGCGCCTGCAGGAGTTGCGCGGCATGCAGCGCGGCAACGTGCAGCTGATGATCAGCGAAGGTTTCATCGACGGCCTGATGGAGCACGTGGTCGGGCCGTTCTGCATCGAATATCCGCAGATCAACATCAGCGTCAACGTGGGTTCGGTGAACGAGGTGGTCGAAGCGGTAGCTTCTGATGCGGCCCACATCGGGCTGGCCTACAACCCGCCCGTGGATCCGCGCCTGCGCTGCCGCGCCAGCCGCAAGCATCCG
>NZ_DATCUY010000381.1:0-6921 GCF_036567245.1 Achromobacter sp.
CTGCGCGAGGCGCCCAGGCCGCTGCTGCGCGCCAAGGGCTGGGTGCGCACCGACAGGCATGGCCTGGTGCTGGTCCAGCTGGCCGGGCGGCGTGTGCGCTACGACACGCAGGCCAGGCCGCCGGCTGGTGTGGATGCGCCGTCGCTGGTACTCATAGGCCTGCGCGGGGCCATCGATCCTGCCGCCATGGATGTCTGGCTGGCGCCGGCGGCGGCCTGAGCGCCAGTCTGGTGCAAGCGATTTCCCGCTTCTGGTTCTAGACCCTGCCTGGGGGCTCACTTACCTTTGATCTGAATGCTGGCGCACATTGCGCTGGCGTCTATCGGAGGTATGCAATGCAGAAGACCGTCACCGCCGACATGCTGGCCGAATTCGCGGCGGCCTGGAACCGCCACGATATCGATGCCCTGATGTCCTTCATGAGCGAGGACTGCGTGTTCGAAACCGTGGCCGGCCCGGAACGATGGGGCGCGCGCCATGAAGGGCGCGACGCGGTGCGCGCGGCCTTCGCGGCAGCCTGGGCGAATTTTCCCGATGCGCAGTGGCGCAACGGCACGCATTGGGTCGCGGGCGACCGCGGCGTATCCGAGTCCACCTTTACGGGCACCGCCGCTGACGGTTCCCGCGTGGAGGCGGACATGGTGGACGTGTTCACCTTCCAGGAGGGCAAGATCCGCGTGAAGAACGCCTACCGCAAGCAGCGTCCGGCCTTGCCGGCGCGCGGCTGAGAACGCCTCCCGCACCCTGCAACCGGAACGCAGCATGGATACTCAAATGTCCTTCCAACCTGTAGGTCCGGCCCCTGCTGGCCGGACGGCGATCAGCGCGTACAACCCGGCCTACGATCCGCTGGTGTCCCCGCCCGGCCGCGGCCAGGACTACGCGCCCACCTACTGGGTCGCGACCGCCGGCCAGCCGCCCGAGGACGATGGCCCCGTCAACGGCGACATCGATGCCGATGTGGTGATCGTGGGCTCGGGCTTCACCGGTTTGTCGACGGCCCTGACCCTGGCGCGCGATTTTGGCGTAAAGGCCGTGGTGCTGGAAGCCAACCGGGTGGTGTGGGGCTGCACCAGCCGCAACGGCGGCCAGGGGCAGAACGCATCCGGGCGCCTGTACCGCTCGCAATGGATCGAGCGCTGGGGCCTGGCGACCGCCAAGCGCCTGGACGCGGAGATCCGCGAAGGCTTCGAGTACTGGAAGAGCCTGGTGGCCCAGGTGGATTGCGACGCGCAGCCGGGCGGCCATCTTTACACGGCACACCGCCAGAAGAAGATGGCCTTCCTGGAGAACGAAGCCCGCGTGATGCGCGAAGTGTTCGGCTACGACGCCAGGATGCTGAGCAAGGAGGAATTGCGCGAGCGCTACGTGTACGACCGCGAGGCGGTGGGTGCCATGCACGAGCCGGACGGTGTGGGCGTGCACCCCTTGAAGCTCGCCTATGGCTACATGCGGCAGGCGCGGGCGCTGGGCGTGCGCATCCATCCGGGAAGTCCCGTGCTGGGCTGGCGCGCGGAGAACGGCGGCGTGCGGCTGCAGACGCCGGGCGGTTATGTCCGCGCCCGGCGGGTGGCGTTCGCGACCGGCGGCTACACCGCGCAAGGCGTCAATCGCCTGCTGGATAACCGCATCATGCCGGTGCTGTCGAACTCGCTGGTGACGCGCGTGCTGACCCCGGCGGAACGCGACGCCGCGGGCCTGAAAAGCACGGTGTTCATCACCGACACGCGGACCTTGCGCTTCTATTACCGCTTGCTGCCCGACGGCCGCATGCAGATAGGCAGCCGCAGCGCTCTGCGCGGCGCCGACGCGCAGCATCCGCGCCATCTGGCGCTGCTGCGCGAAGGACTGGCGCGCAAGTTTCCCACGCTGGCGGGCGTGGACGTGGACTATTCCTGGTGGGGCTGGGTGGACGTGAGCCACGACATGATGCCGCGCGTGACGCAGCCCGATCCGGCGCAGCCGGTCTATTACGCCTTCGGCTACGGCGGCAACGGCGTGGCGTTCTCGGCCCACGCCGGCAAGCGCCTGGCGCAGCGCATGATGGGCAAGGATGGCGTGGCCTGGGACTTGCCGATCTATGATTCGCCCTTGCCTGGTCATATGTTCGCGCCGTTCCGCAGGCTGGGCCAGGGCTTGCTGTACCGCTGGTACTACCTACGAGACGAAATGCTCTAGCGTGTGCAGGTCCGGGCCCTCAGGGGCCTTTTTATTGCCGGCGGCGGCATGGCGGTAGCGCTCGACCACCTTGGCCAGCCTGGCGATGCCAGGCTCGATGTGTTCCGGCCGGATCGAGGTGAAGCCGACGCGCAGGAAGTTGCGTGGCGCGTCGGCGCCGTTCATGAAGAAAACGTCGCCCGGCTCGACCACCACGCCTTCGGCCAGCGCCGCCTCGGACAGCTCGGCGGCGTTGAGCCAGGGCGGCCCTTGCAGCCAGCAGAACGACGATCCGGTGATGGGGATGGACTTGAAATCAGGCAGGTGCCGCGCCAGCGCGCGGGCCAGCTCGGTGCCGCGCTCCTGGTAGGCCTGGGATTGCCTGCGCAGCAGCGAATGGTGGTGGCCCAGCGAAATGAACAGCGAAAACGCGCGCTGGATGTAGGCCGAGGGGTGGCGCAGCATCAGGCGGCGCAGGGCGCGCAGTTCGGCGGTGAGCTCGCGCGGGGCCACGATGTAGCCGATGCGCAAGCCCGGGGCGAAAGACTTGGCCAGGCTGCCCACGTAGATCACGCGGCCGTCGCGGTCCAGGCTCTTCAACGCGGGAATCGCGCCTTCGCCCCAGCGGCTTTCGCTTTCGAAATCGTCTTCGATGATCAGGCTGTCGGCCTGGCGCGCCAGCGTCAACAGGTTCTGGCGGCGCTCCGGCGACAGCGTGACCGTGGTGGGGCATTGGTGGCCGGGCGTGACGAAGATGTAGTCGCAGCCCAGCAGATGGGTGCCGCTGCACAGCCCTTGTTCGTCCACCGGCAAGGGCAGCAGGTTGCGCGTGTGGCTGGCGAAGATGTTGCGGGCGTCGGGGTAGCCGGGGTCTTCCATGCCGACCACGGTGTCCTCGTTGACCAGCAGGTCGGCCAGCAGATAGAGCGCATGCTGCGCGCCCACGGTGATGACGATTTCCTCGGCGTCCGCCCAGACGCCGCGGCGCGGCAGGACCTGGGTGCGGATCTGTTCGATCAGGGCGGGATCGTCATGGGTGATCAGGTCGGGCGCCCAGCTGCGGATGTCCAGCACCGACAGCGCCTTGATGCAGCACTCGCGCCATTCGGCGGTGGGAAACAGGTCCTGGTCGAATTGCGCGTAGACGAAGGGATAAGGCTGCTTCTGCCAGTCGCGCGGCTTGGTGATGTTGCGCTGCCGGGATGGGCGGAAACGCAGCCTTTCGTCCCAGCGCACGTCGGGCTCGCCGCCGTCGGCGGGCGGGGCATCGGAGGCGGGCCCGGAGTGGCCCCGCATGACCGTGTCGCTGACGAAGTGGCCGCTGCGTTCGCGCGACACCAGATAACCCTCGCTGACCAGTTGCTGATAGGCGAACACGACGGTGTTGCGCGCAATGCGCAGCTGGTCGGCCAGATGCCGGCTGGACGGCACCGGCGTGCCGGGCGGCAAGTGGCCGCTGAGGATGGCGGACACCAGCATCTGGCGTACGCAGCCTTGCAGGCTGAGGTTGGGCGCGCTTTCGCGTTCGAACAGGCGTTCCCACAACACAGGCTTGAGCATCGAGGCCTGGCTGGACATGACGGCTCCTTGTATCGGCCGCGCAGCCGGTAGCCGCTGCGCAGGCGTCGTTCTTGAGGATAGAGGAGCCGGATGGGGGAAGAAATGAGGGATTGCCCGGGCGACGTTCAGACCCGTCCCTTCCAAGGGATGGCGAACTTCTCCAGATAGCGGACCAGCAGGTCGAAGGCGAAGGCAAACACGCCGATCACGATGATGCCCATGATGACCGTGTCGCTGGCCAGGAACTGGGCGGCGTTCAGCACCATGAAACCCAGCCCGCGGTCGGCGGCCACCATTTCGGCGGCCACCAGCGTGGTCCAGCCCACGCCGATGCCGATGCGCATGCCCGTGAAGATTTCCGGCATGGCGGCCTTCAGGATCACGTGCCAGACGATTTGAGCGGGCGTGCCGCCCATGGCGTAGGCGGCGTGGATCTGTTCGATCGAGACCGAGCGCACGCCGGCGCGGGCCGCGATCGCCATGGGCGCGAAGATCGCCAGGTAGATCAGCAGGACCTTGGGGAATTCGCCGATGCCGAACCAGATGATGATGAGCGGCAGATAGGCCAGCGGCGGCAGCGGGCGGTAGAACTCGATGGGCGGATCGAAGATGCCCCGCGCGTAGCGGTTCACGCCCATCAGGATGCCGACGGGGATGGCGGTCACGCAGGCCAGGAAGAAGGCGCCGAACACCCGCGAGAGGCTGGCCAGCGCATGTTCGGTAAGCGTGGAGTTGGCCACGCCGTCGGTCATGGCCGAGACGAACTTGTCGTACACCGCCAAGGGCGAGGGCAGGAACAATGGCCGCACCCAGCCGGCGCTGGTCACCAGGAACCACAGCCCGATGAGCGCCAGGCTGGTGATCAGGCTGATGTGGCCGCTGTAGCCCGCGCCCGGCGCGCCGTAGACCCTGCCAGGCGCGGCGGGCTTGTGTCCCGTGCGGCTGCTAGCCATGGAAGCCTTGGGGGGAGGAGGCTCGCTCGTCGCCATAGATGATGCCAAGGACTTGTTCGCGCATGGCGATGAAGTCGGGGCTGGATTTGATGCTGCGGCCATCGCGGGTCTCCAGGTAGCGCCGGTTGAAGTCCGGCGTGAAGGTGTGCGTGATGCGGCCCGGGCGGGGCGACATGACGATCAGCCGCGAACCCAGAAATAGCGCTTCTTCCACGCTGTGCGTGATGAAGAAGAACATCTTGTTGGTCTGCCGCCAGATATCCAGCAACAGCTCCTGGATGGTTTCCCGGGTCAGCGCGTCCAGCGCCGCCATGGGCTCGTCCATCAGCAGCATGGCGGGGTTGCAGGTCAGCGCGCGCGCAATGCCCACGCGCTGCTGCATGCCGCCGGACAGCTGGTAGATCATGTGGCGGTGGAACTCCTGCAAGCCCACCAGTTCCAGGTTGCGGCGGGCGCGGGCGCGGCGGGTTTCCTTGTCCACGCCTTGCAGCTTGAGGCCGAACTCGGTGTTCTCCAGCACGTTCAGCCAGGGCAGCAGGGCGTGCTTCTGGAACACCACGCCGCGGTCGGCGCCTGGCCCCAGGATGGGCCTGCCGCCCAGCGTGATTTCGCCCTCGGTGGGCGACAGGAACCCGGCCAGCAGGCTGAGCAGGGTGGTCTTGCCGCAACCCGAAGCGCCCAGGGCCACCACGAACTCGCCCGGCTGGATGGTCAGATTGACGTTTTGCAGCGCGATGACCGGACCGCTGTCGTGCAGCCCGGGGTAGGTGACGCTGACTTTCTCCGCGCACAGGCTCTGCGTGGCGGACGTGGACTGCATGGTCATGCCGGCTCCCCTTGGTGCGACGGGCTGCGCGCAGCCCTGCGTGGCGCGAGGCAGGCGGCGCCGGACGGGCCGCCTGGCCGGGCGCGCCGCTTACTTCTCTGCCGCCTTGGCGTACTTGTCGGTGACGTGCGGGCTGTAGTCGGCCAGGGCCTTGTCGATCTGCTTCTGGTCCTTCAGGAACTTGGCGCTGGCGGCGAAGGCGCGCGCGGCGCCCGAGTCCTTGCCGCCGCCCAGCCAGACATTGGAAGCCTGTTCCTGCACGGTCGGGAACACCAGCAGCTTGAGCGCCTCGACCATGTCTTCGGGCTTGCCGCCGATCAGCTTGACGATGCTCTTGACCTGTGGCGAGTCGGCGGTCCATTTGGCGCTGTTGGCGTGATAGTCCGCGTAGGACTTGGCCAGCACGCTGGTGAAGGCGGCCATGAACTTGGGATTCTTGGCGGCCCAGGCGCGGTCGACCACGATGCCGTCGAAGGTCGGCACGCTGGCCGCGCCGATCTGTTCCGAGTCGGCGATGATCTTGCCGGTCTTGGCGATTTCGGTCAGGGCGGGCGGCCAGACGTAGGCGGCGTCGATGTCGCCGCGTTGCCAGGCGGCCACGATCTGCGGCGGCTGCATGTTCAGGATGCGCACGTCGCGCGGATTGATCTTCCAGACCTGCTCCAGTCCCACCAGCAAGTGGAAGTGGGAGGTGGACACGAACGGCGTGGCGACGCGTTTGCCTTTCAGGTCGGCCGTGCTGTTGATACCGGAGCCGTTGCGCGCCACCAGCGCTTCGGACTTGCCGATGTTGTCCAGGATCCAGAACAGCTCCATGTCCACGCCGCGCGTGGCGGCGGCGGTGATGCCGGTGGAACCCAGCACGCCGACCGGCACGTTGCCGGAGGCCAGGGCGGTGGAAATGTCGCCGCCGGAGGTGAACTGGCGCCAGTCCACCTGGTAGCCGGCATCCTTCAGGGCCTTGTCGAAACTGCCGTCGGCGATCGCCGACAGGAACGGCCCGACGATCAGCTGGTAGCCCACCACCAGCTTGGTCTGGGCATAGGCGGGAGCGGCCAGCAGCGCGGCGGCCAGGCCGGCCAGGGTGCAGCGGCGGATGAGGCGGAATATCGCGTTCATGGAGATCTCCGGGAGGGAACGGCCGCGCTCCGGCGCGACCGGCATGCTGGTGTCCTGTCCCGCAGATACGCCCGCACGAAATCCACCCATAGCCGCCAGTGCGTCGTTGCAAATCCTCGCGATACCTACGGGTATCGCTGCGGTTTGCGCCTAGCCCTGACGACTATGGATGAACTTCGTCATGCGGACGCATCTGCGGGACAGGACACTGGAGCCAGTTTGCCCGGATGGGGCCAGAACGCTAGGTCCAGATGCCCTAATCAGTAGGAGCCAAAAAGATCCAGGCCCGCCCGCCCCGCCGGCAAC
>NZ_DATCUY010000382.1:0-1722 GCF_036567245.1 Achromobacter sp.
GGTCCTCGCCCAGCGCCTGCAGCACCGCTGCGGCGCCGGGCTCGGGAAGCTGTCCCAGCGCGGCAATCGCCTGCAGCCTGGCGTCGGTGTCGTCGCTGGCCAGCGGCGCAAGCAGGGCCGGATCCACGCCGCTTGCCGCCGCCGGAGCGGACGCGAGCGGCAAGGACACCAGCCATGCCAGAAGGAAACGACGCAAGTAGAGTGCGATTGCCGCGATGCGCATGGCTGCTGTTCCAAAGGTCGTTAGAGGCCTTGCTTGCCTTCATTTCCCGCGATGTACGGGCTCCAGGGCTGGGCGCGGATCGGACCCTTGCTCTTCCACACCACGCTGAACTGGCCGTCCGCCTTGATCTCGCCGATGTAGACCGGCTTGTGCAGGTGGTGGTTGGTCTGGTCCATCTCGATGGTGTAGCCATCGGGCGCATTGAACTTCTGGCCGCCCATGGCCGCGATCACCTTGTCCACGTCTGTGGTCTTGGCCTGTTCCACCGCCTGCTTCCACATATGGATGCCGATGTAGGTGGCCTCCATCGGATCGTTGGTCACCACCGTATTCGCGTTGGGCAGGTTCTTGGCCTTGGCATAGGCCTTCCACTTCTGGATGAAGGTTTCGTTGACCGGGTTCTTGACCGACTGGAAGTAGTTCCACGCGGCCAGGTGGCCCACCAGCGGCTTTGTGTCCACGCCGCGCAGTTCTTCCTCGCCCACCGAGAACGCGACCACCGGCACATCGGTGGCTTTCAGGCCGGCGTTGCCCAGTTCCTTGTAGAAAGGCACGTTGGAATCGCCGTTGATGGTGGAGATGACGGCCGTCTTGCCGCCGGTGGCGAACTTCTTGATGTTGGCGACGATGGTCTGGTAGTCGGAATGGCCGAAGGGCGTATAGACCTCGTCGATGTCGCTGTCCTTGACACCCTTGGAATGCAGGAAGGCGCGCAGGATCTTGTTGGTGGTGCGCGGGTAGACATAGTCGGTGCCCAGCAGCACGAAGCGCTTGGCGCCGCCGCCGTCTTCGCTCATCAGGTATTCGACGGCGGGTATGGCCTGCTGGTTGGGCGCGGCGCCGGTGTAGAACACGTTCTTCTCGAGCTCTTCGCCTTCGTATTGCACCGGGTAGAAGAGCAGGCCGTTGAGTTCCTTGAACACCGGCAGCACGGACTTGCGCGACACGGAGGTCCAGCAGCCGAAGACAACCGCCACCTTGTCCTGGGACAGCAGCTGGCGCGACTTCTCGGCGAACAGCGGCCAGTTCGACGCAGGGTCCACCACCACGGCTTCGAGCTTCTTGCCCATCACGCCGCCATTGGCGTTGATTTCGTCAATGGTCATCAGGGCCACGTCCTTGAGCGACGTTTCCGAGATCGCCATGGTGCCCGAGAGCGAATGCAGGATGCCGACCTTGATGGTGTCCTCGGCGGCGAGTACCTGCGGCATCCATCCGGACATGGCCAACAGGCTCACGGCGGTCAGTTGCTTAAGGGCTAATCTGCGTTTCATGGTGACTCCTGAATGGAATGTGCCGGCCGCGCCGGCGAGAACGATCTGAAAACACCCGACAACGAGGACCTAAAAGCAAAAGGCATGCCAACCGCGCGCGCACGCACGGTCCGCTATATGAAGGGGGGAAACGACACACGCGCCAGTGAAGGCGGTGCGCGATGCGGCAGGGGCCGATCTGGTGCCGCATGCACAACATGGGTGCGCACGCCGCCCGTTGGCGGT
>NZ_DATCUY010000383.1:0-3754 GCF_036567245.1 Achromobacter sp.
TCTACAGAAAGCTCAATCATGAAGTTTGACTCCGAATCGCAGGGCGATGCCCAGGCCGATCACGACCAGAACGATATTGATGAAGGAAAGCGCGGCCACGATGTCGATGGCGCCCGAGGCCCACAGCGACACCAGCATGGAACCGATGGTTTCCGTGCCGGGCGACAGCAGGTAGACGCCGGTGGAGTATTCGCGCTCGAAGATCAGGAACATCAGCAGCCACGAACCGATCAGGCCGTACTTGGCCAGCGGCACCGTGACGTGGCGCGTGACCTGGCCACGGCGCGCGCCGGCGCTGCGGGCGGCCTCTTCCAGCTCGGGGCCTACTTGCAGCAGGGTCGACGAAATCAAGCGCAGCCCGTAAGCCATCCATACCACCGTGTAGGCCAGCCACACGCTGAAGATGGTGCTGCGCATGGCGCGCAGCCATTCGATGAAGTTCTCGCGCAGCCATTCGGCAAACGGCAGCGCCGACAGCCAGCCGTTTTCGTCCACGTCCAGGGCGTTGTCCAGCCACATCGGCACAAACAGGAACACCCACAGGAAGGCCAGGCCGGCCAGCAGGCCGGGCACGGCGCGCGGCACCAGCACGCTGTAGTCCATGAAGCGGGTGACGTTGTCCGGCTTGCGGTGCATGGCCAGGCCCACGAACATGTAGCACATCACCGCCAGCGCGCCGCCGAACACGCCGATGGCCACCGAGTTCACAATGGCGCGGATCAGGTTGGGCTGCGCGAAGACCGTATGGAAGGCGTCCAGCGACAGCACGTCGAACAGCGACACGCCCATGCCCCAGTTGGACACGAACGCGCGCAGCAGCACGCCCAGCAGCGGCACCACGATGGTGACCACCAACCAGAACGCCACGACCGCGCCCGCCGCCCAGCGCCACTTGCCCAGCGGCAACGGGCGCGCGCGCGAGGCCTTGCCCTTGACGGTAACGAAGCGGTTGGCGGTGCGCATCAAACGACGTTGCAGCATCACCAGCGGGATCGTCATGCAGATCAGGATCACGGCCACGGCCGCCATCAGGTGATACGACGGAATGCCCAGCTTGTTGGTCAGCTTGTACAGGTAGGTGGCCAGCACCAGGTTGCCTTCCGGATCGCCCAGCACCAGCACCAGACCGAACACTTCCAGGCCCAGGAAGAACAGCAGCACGGTGGCGTACAGCATGGCCGGGCGCACCATCGGCAGGCTGACCGACACCATCACGCGCAGCGGCGATGCGCCGGCCACGCGGGCTGCTTCCTCCACGTCGGACCCCATGCTGCGCAGCGCCGACGAGATGTACAGATAGGCGTGCGGCACGTGCGTCAGGCCGGCGATGATGACGATGCTGGTCAGCGAATAAACGTTCCAGGGCACAAAGCCCAGAATGTTCTGCGCCCAGATCGAGAAGAAGCCCACCGGGCCGGCGGCCACGACGTAGCCAAAGCCCAGCACCATGGGCGACACGAACACCGGCACCAGGATCAGCGGTTCGATCCAGCGGCGGCCGGGCAGGTCGGTACGGATCATCAGGAAGGCCAGCATGCCGCCCAGCGGAATGGCGATGATGGCCAGCCCGAAGGCCAGGATGAAGCCGCTTTTCAGCGCCTTGTAGAAATCCGGGTCCGCGAAAATGAAGCGGAACGCGTCCAGGCTGAAAACCTTGGACGGGGCAAAGAAGGGCGCGGATAGAAAGCTCTGGATGATGATGAACGACAGCGGCACGTAGATAGCCAGGGCTGTTATCAACACCACCACGCCGCGCGGCAGGGACTGCCATTTTCTGCGCAATGACTGCATGGGGAAATCCTGTATTCAAAGTGACGCGACGGTCGCGCCGCCCGGGTAGGGGCAGGCCCGCCCGGGGGGCGGTAAAGCGGGCGGTAGGCCGCCATCCGCTACGCGTATGGGGCGCCGGGGCGGTCGCCCCCGACCCGGCCGCGCGACTGTCGCACCCTTCAAGAACACAGGATTTCCCATGCAGTCATTGCGCTCGAAATGGCAGTCCCTGCCCCGCGGCGTGGTGGTGCTGATCACAGCCCTGGCCATTTATGTGCCGCTGTCGTTCATCATCATCCAGAGCTTTCTGTCCGCGCCCTTCTTTGCCCCGTCCAAGACCTTCAGCCTGGACGCGTTCCGCTTCATCTTCGCGGACCCCGATTTCTACAAGGCCCTGAAAAGCGGCTTCATCCTGGCCTTCGGCCTGGCCGTCATCGCCATTCCGCTGGGCGGCATGCTGGCCTTCCTGATGATACGCACGGACCTGCCGGGCCGCCGCTGGATCGAGCCGCTGATCCTGGTGCCGGTGTTCGTGTCGCCCATGGTGCTGGGCTTCGGCTATGTGGTGGCCGCGGGCCCCGTGGGATTCTTCTCGATCTGGGCGCAGAACCTGCTGGGCTTCGTGCCCTGGAACGTCTATTCGCTGACCAGCATCGTCGTCATCGCCGGCCTGACCCACGTGCCGCACGCCTACCTGTACATCTCGTCGGCGCTGCGCAGCATGGGCTCGGACGTGGAAGAAGCCGCGCGCGTGGCCGGCGCCTCGCCGCTGCGCGTGATGGTGTCGGTCAGCCTGCCCATGGTGCGGCCGGCCATGCTGTACGCCACCGTGCTGCTGTTCTTCCTGGGCCTGGAAGTGTTCGGCCTGGTGCTGGTGCTGGGCGACCCCGAAGGCAACCTGGTGCTGGCCACGTATCTGTACAAGCTCACCAACAAGCTGGGCATCCCGTCCTACCACCTGATGGCCGCCGTGGCCGTGGTGCTGATCTGCATGACGATCCCGCTGGTGATGCTGCAACGCCGTCTGATGCGCACCGCCAACCGCTTCGTCACCGTCAAGGGCAAGGCCTCGCGCGCCCGCGCCCTGCCGCTGGGCAAGTGGCGCTGGGTGGCCGGCGCGGTGGTGGCGTTCTGGCTGCTGGTGACCATCGTGGTGCCGCTGCTGGGCGTACTGCTGCGCGCCTTCGTGTCCAACTGGGGCATGGGCGTGTCGCTGTTCGACGTGCTGTCGCTGGACGCGTTCCGCACAGTGTTCGCGCAGCCCAACCTGATGCGCGCCATCGTCAACTCGGTGGCCATCGGCGTGTTCGGCGGCGCGCTGGCCGTGATGTGCTACATGTTCGTGGGCCTGGCCATGCACCGCAAGCCCGACAACATCACGCGCTTCATGGACTACAGCGTGCTGGTGCCGCGCGCGGTGCCGGGCCTGCTGGCCGGCCTGGCGTTCCTGTGGGTGTTCCTGTTCGTGCCGATGTGGCTGGACAATGCCCTGGACGAAGGCGGCTGGCTGTCGGCCCTGCCCTTCGCGGAATGGCTGCGCGAGAACTTCATCGAATGGCTGCGCGCCATGCGCAGCACCATCTTCAGCGTGTGGCTGGCCTACACGGTGGTGTGGATGGCGTATGGCCTGCGGCTGATCTCCTCGACCCTGCTGCAAGTCGGACCCGAACTGGAAGAAGCCGCCCGCAGCGCCGGCGCGCGCCGCGGCCAGGTCACCCGCCACGTCACGGTGCCGCTGGCCAAATACGGCCTGATCGGCTCCTGGCTGCTGATGTTCCTGATCTTCGAGCGCGAATACTCCACCGGCGTCTACCTGCTGTCGCCCGGCACCGAGACCATCGGCTCCATGCTGGTGTCGCTGTGGGCCTCGGGCGCCATCGACATCGTGGCCGCGCTTTCCTTCATCAATATCGTTCTGGTCGTGATCGGCCTGGGCATCGCCCTGCGATTCGGAGTCAAACTTCATGATTGAGCTTTCTGTAGA
>NZ_DATCUY010000384.1:0-7653 GCF_036567245.1 Achromobacter sp.
GACAGGCCGCGCACGGGCGTGCCCAGCAGGCTGCGCGCCAGCAGAATGACCACCAGCGGCTGGATCGCGCCCAGCGTGGCGGCCACGCCGCCCGGCAGGCGGTACGCCGCCACGAACAGCAGGGCCCAGAAGACGGAGAAATTCAGCGCGCCCAGAATGAAGGTGCGCAGCCACCAGATGCCCTGGGGCAACTGGCGCACGGCCAACAGCAGCAGGAGGCCGGCCGGCAGGGCGCGCAGCATGGCGACCGTCAGCGGATAGTCCTGCGGCAGCATCAAGGTGGTGACGACATAGGTGCTGCCCCAGATGGCGGGCGCCAGCGCAGTCAATAGCAGATCGGAACCGCGGTTCATGGTCATGCTCCGGCAAGGGCTCAGGCGAGTTCAAGCACGTCGTAGACGGGGCGGCGCGGCTTCTGCGGCCAATTGCCGTCCTGCGCGTAGCCCATGGCGACCAGCATGACCGGCACTTCTTCCTGGCGCAGGCCGAAGGCCTCGGTCACGCCGGCCGCGTCGAAACCCGTCATCGGGCTGGCCGCCAGGCCTTGGGCCTGTCCCGCCAGCATCAGGGTGGAAGCGCCGAAGGTGGCGCTGCGCACCGCCTCGTCGCGACGGGTCTGCGGCGAGTCGGTATAGAGGCGGCTGGCCGCGGCTTCCCACGACGGCACCATGGCCGCCGGCATGAAGCCCGCGTCCACCGAGGCTTGCAGGCGGTCGGCCATCCAGGCGGCCCGGGGCAGCACGCCCAGCACGATGAAAGTCACCGCCGCTTCGCTCACCTTGGGCTGGTTCCAGGCCAGCTCGCGCAGGCGGCGCTTGCCGTCCTGGCTGCGCACGGCGATGAAGCGCCAGTTCTGCAGATTGAAGGCGGTGGGAGCGCGGGTGGCCCAGGAGATCAGGTTGCGGATGTTGTCGTCGTCCACGCCGCGGGCGGGGTCGAAGAAATTGGCGGAATTGCGTTGCGCGATTGCGTCGGTCAGGGCGTGGTTCATGGCTGCGATCCTTGGGATTTGCTGGGGTTGCCGGTTCGCCACATGAGCGCCGACTCCATGTCCACAGGCTAATTGAATCGCCGCTTGGCGATAATATCCATTCCATTGGCAATATCATTCACTAATGGTGAATAATCTATGGATCATCTGACGGCGCTGAAGGTTTTCAGGCAGGTGGTGGAGCGCGGCGGCTTCGCGGCCGCGTCGCGCCAGATGGGGCTGTCGCCTGCGGCGGTCAGCAAGAACATCGCCGAACTGGAGGCCCACCTGGCGGCGCGGCTGCTCAATCGCACCACCCGCCGCATGAGCCTGACCGAAGCCGGCGCGCGCTACTACGAACAAGTGGCCCGCATCCTGGACGACCTGAGCGAAGCCGAGCAATCGCTGGGGCCGCTGCAGCAGGCGCCGTCGGGCACCTTGCGGGTCAGCGCGCCCATGTCGCTGAGCCTGGTCCGGCTGTCCGCCGCCATGCCGCGCTTCCTGGAACGCTATCCGCAGGTATCGCTGGACCTCAACCTGGAGGACCGTCGCATCGACATCGTCAAGGAAGGCTACGACCTGGCGATCCGCGGCACCGACAGACTGGAGGACTCCAGCCTGGTGGCGCGCAAGCTGATGACGCTGGACCACGTGCTTTGCGGCGCGCCGGTCTACTTCGAGCGTCACGGCGTGCCGGCCTCGCCCCTGGCGCTGCGCGGCATGGAGCGCGTGCAGTTCACCTTGTCGGGCCATGCGGACGAATGGACCTTCAAGCGCGCGGGCGAAACCGAGCGCGTGCCGGTGCGCGGACGCTACCGGGTGAGTTCCAGCCTGGCGGTGCGCGATGCGCTGCGCGCGGGCTTCGGCGTCAGCCTGGTGCCGCGCGTCTACGTGCAGCAGGACCTGGACAGCGGTGCGCTGCAGGCGGTGTTGCAGGACTGGAAGCCCGACGAGACCTACGTGTACGCGGTGTATCCGTCGCGCCGCCACATGGTGGCCAAGGTGCGCGCCTTCGTCGACTTCCTGCTGGAAGAGCTGGGCGCGCCGCAGGAATGACCCTGCGGCGGCCCGGCGCCGCTCAGTACATGTGCTGGCCGCCGTTCATGGCGACATTGCTGCCCGTCATGAAGCCGGCGGCGTCGCTGCAGATGAAGGCGACCAGCGCGCCGATCTCTTCCGGGCGGCCCAGCCGGCCCAGCGGGATCTGCGGCAGGATCTTCTCCTTCAAGACCTCTTCGGGCACCGCCTCCACCATGCGTGTCGCCAGGTAGCCTGGCGACACGGTGTTCACGGTCACGCCCTTCCTGGCCAGTTCCAGCGCCAGGGATTTGGTGAAGCCGTGGATGCCGGCCTTGGAGGCCGCGTAGTTGGTCTGGCCGAACGAACCCTTGCTGCCGTTGACGGAAGAGATGTTGACGATGCGGCCCCAACCGCGGTCGGCCATGGCGCCGCACAGCGGCTGCGTCATGTTGAACATGGAATCCAGGTTGCTGCGCAGGACGTCGGTCCAGTTGTCGTAGCTCATCTTGCGCAGGCTGGCGTCGCGGGTGAGGCCGGCGTTGTTGATCAGGATGTCGATCTGGTGGCCGTCTTCCTCCAGACGCCGCGCCAGCGCCTGGCACGAGTCGTAGTCCGCCACGTCCACCTTGTACATGGCGTAGTGGCGGCCCAGGGCCGCTTCCGCGTCGACCCAGGCCCGCGCCGCGTCTTCGCTGGAGTGATAGGTGATGATGACCTTATGGCCGGCATCGTGCAGGGCCTGCGCGATGGCCTGCCCCAGGCAGCCGGCCCCGCCGGTGACGAGCGCCTTGCGTTCAGCCGTCATGGTGGGCTCCCGGCTTGTTGGCGTCGCGCATGGCCGAGCATGCGGACGCCATCTGGTTGGACAGGGTGGTCCAGATCTGGGCCATGGGCGTGGCATCCAGGCCCATGGCGCCGCCGCTGGCCTGCTTCAGCCAACCCGTCATGGCTTCGCTGATGCCCGAGGCCAGGGTGGCCTGTTCTTCCAGCAGCGCGTGGGTGATGGCCTGGCTGGCTTCAAGCTGGCTTTGCCACTGTTTGCGTGTGATCTCGCCCAGCGCGGGAGCGATCTCCTGCCAGTTGCCGGACTGCTGCAGCGGCGCCAGCGTGGCGAGGTATTGCTCGGCGTTGCCGCCGGCCAGGCGGCGGCCCAATTCGATCCAGCGTTGCTGGCTTTCCTGCGCAAGCTGGGCCATGCGCTGGCAGTAGGCGGCATTGGCGCTGGCGAGGCCTTGAGGCATGGAGGCAGTTGTCTTCTTCATCATCCGTCCTTTTAAGAGAGTGGTAAGGGGTAACGAATACACAGGCCTCACGCCATCTGGCTGAGGGTCTTGCGAAAGCGCGCCAGGGAGAACGCGAACAGGACCGAGCCTATCAGCGCCAGCGCCAGGAAGGGTTGCCACACGACGCTGATGCCCGCGCCGCGGTAGAGAATCGCCTGGCCGAGCTCCACGAAGTGGGTGGTGGGGGCGGCCAGCATGATGTCCTGCACGAACTGCGGCATGCTCTCGCGCGGCGTGGTGCCGCCCGACAGCATTTGCAGGGGCAGCAGCACTAGTACCAGAAGCATGCCGAACTGCGGCATGCTGCGCGCAAGCGTGGCCATGAATATGCCCATTGAGGTTGTCGCGAACAGGTGCAGCGCCGCCCCGACCAGGAACAGCGCCACCGATCCTTCGATCGGCACTTGCAGCAAGCCGCGTACCACGAACGTCAACGATAGCCCAGCGGACGCCAAAACCACCAGCCCCATCGACCAGACCTTGGCGACCATGATTTCGGTCGGCGTCACCGGCATGACCAGCAGGTGCTCGATGGTGCCGTGCTCGCGCTCGCGGATCAGCGCCGCGCCGGTCAGGATGATGGACAGCATGGTGACGTTGTTGATGATCTCCATCAGCGCGCCGAACCAGGCCTGGGTCAAATTGGGGTTGAAGCGCATGCGCACGGCCAGCTCCACCGGCAGCTCGTTGGGCGCGCGGTAGCGTTTGACGAACTCGTTGATCTCGTCGGTGATGATCTGCTGGATGTAGCTGCTGCCCGTGAACGCCTGGCTCATGCGCGTCGCGTCCACGTTCAGCTGGATTTCCGCGGGCCTGCCGGCCAGCACATCGCGCTGGAAGTTCGGCGGGATGTTGACCGAGAAGGTGTAGCGCCCCGCATCCATGCCGGCATCGGCCTCGGCCGACGTCGTCACTTCCGGCGGCGTGAAATGGGGCGGATAGAAGGCCGAGGTGATGCGCGCGGACAGGGGCGAGACGTCCTCGTCCACCACGGCGATGGGGGCGTTGTGCAGCGTTTCCGGCACGGCCGTGGCCGCGGTGTAGATCATCAGCGTGAACGACACGAGGATCAGGATCAGCATCATCGGGTCGCGCGCCAGGCTCCACAGTTCCTTCACGCCCAGGCGGTAGATATTGGCCAGGTGCCGCATCTCAGGTCTCCTGTTTCTTCAGCAGCAGCGCCGAGGCGCCCAGGATGACGGGGATGGCGATCAGCAGCGGCCAGAACGAGCCTTGCAGATTGGAGAAATCCAGGGCCTTGCTGAAAACGCCGCGGCTGATGGTCAGCATGTGCGTGGCGGGGTAGATCTGCCCGATCAGGCGGCCCGCGCCTTCCAGCGACGACACGGGGTTGAGCAGGCCGGCGAACTGCACCGCGGGCACCAGCGTGCCTATCATGGTGAAGAACAGCGCGGCGATCTGGCTGCGCGTGAAGGTGGAGGCCAACAGGCCGATGGCGGTGGCCACCACGTTGTAGATCAGGGCGGCCGCGAGCAGCGTCAGGAAGCTGCCGGTGATCGGTACCCCGAACAGCGTCACGGCCAGCAGCGTCATCAAGAGGAAATTCAGCATGGCCAGCGCCACATAGGGCGCCTGCTTGCCCAACAGGAACTCCAGCCGCGTGACGGGCGTAACGTATAGATTGATGATGGAGCCCAGTTCCTTCTCGCGCACCACCGCCAGCGCGGTCAGCATCGCAGGCATCATCAGGAGCAGCAGCGGAATCACGGCGGGCACCATGGCCGGCAGGCTGCGCACGTCGGGGTTGTAGCGGAAGCGCGTCTCTATGCTGACGGGCAGGGTGGCGCCTGCGCCCAGGCGTTCGCGCGCCTGCTGCATCAGCCAGCCCTGGTGCATGCCCAGCACATAGCCGCGTATGGTTTCGGCGCGCTGCGGCATGGCGCCATCGATCCAGACGCCGATCTGCGCGCCGTTGCCGCGTTCCGCGTCGCGGGCGAAGCCTTGCGGTATTTCGATGGCCAGCGACAGCTCGCCGCTGCGCATGCGCGCGTCCATCTCCTCGTAGCTGGTGATGGGCGGGCGTTCGATGAAGTAGCGCGAGCCTGCCAGGTTCAGGCTGTAGTTGTGGCTCAGACCGGTCTGGTCGCGGTCCATGACCGCGTAACGCAGGTCTTCCACATCCATGCTGATGCCGAATCCCATCACGAACATCAGCAGCAGCGACCCCGCCAGGGCCAGCGTGGCGCGCACCGGGTCGCGGCGCAGTTCCAGCGATTCGCGCCACATGTAGCTCAGCATGCGCTGCAGGCTGAAGCCGCGGTGTTCCGGCGTCTCGGCGGGTGCGGGTTCCATGGCGGGGGCGGCTTCAGCGGGCGTGTCTTCCGGCTTGGTGCCGGCGCCAGCGTCGATCAGGTAGGCGATGAACGCCTCTTCCAGCGTCTTGGCGCCGCGCATCCGCGTGATCTCGTCCGGCGATGCGCTCACCAGCACCTTGCCCGCATGCATCAGCGACATGCGGTCGCAGCGCTGCGCCTCGTTCATGAAGTGGGTGGAAATGAAAATCGTGACCTGGTCGTGGCGAGCCAGCGCGATCAGCAGCCGCCAGAAATTGTCGCGCGCGACCGGGTCCACGCCCGAGGTCGGCTCGTCCAGGATCAGCAGTTCGGGCTTGTGCACCATGGCCACCGCCAGCGACAGGCGCTGGCGCACGCCCATGGGCAGGTTCTCGGGCAGGGCGTCCAGCGCCTCGCCCAGGTCGAAGCGCTGCGTCATCTCCTCCACGCGCGCCGGGATCTCGGATTCCGGTACGTGGAACAGGCGGGCATGCAGCACCAGGTTCTGTTTCACCGTCAGTTCCCCATACAGCGAGAACGCCTGCGACATATAGCCCACGCGGCGGCGCGTGTCGATGTTGCGGGGATCGACTTCGGCGCCGAACAGCCAGGCTTTGCCCTCGCTGGCTGGCAGCAGGCCCGTCAGCATTTTCATGGTGGTGGACTTGCCGCAGCCGTTCGATCCCAGGAAACCGAATATCTCGCCCTTGCGGATACGGAAATTGACGTGGTCCACCGCGACGAAATCGCCGAAGCGCATGGTCAGGTCGCGCGCCTCGATGGCGACTTCGGCGTCTTCGTCGATGGCCAGCGGCACGATTTCCACCGGCTTGTGGCCGCGGCGCTTTTCCTCCGGCAGCAGCGCGATGAAGGCGGCTTCCAGCGAGTCCGCGCCGGTGCGTTGTTGCAGTTCGGCCGGCGTGCCGGTGGCCAGCACCCGGCCCTCGTCCATGGCGATCAGCCAGTCGAAGCGTTGCGCCTCGTCCATGTAGGCCGTGGCCACGATCACGCTCATGCCGCTGCGTTCGCGGCGGATCTGGTTGATCAGGTCCCAGAACTGCGCGCGCGCCAGCGGGTCCACGCCGGTGGTGGGCTCGTCCAGGATCAGCAGGTCGGGATCATGGATCAGGGCGCAGCACAGCCCCAGCTTCTGCTTCATGCCGCCGGACAGCTTGCCGGCAGGCCGCGACAGGAAGGCCGACATGCCGGTGCTGCGGGTCAGGCTGTCGATGCGCCGGCGGCGCTCGGCCTCGTCATGGCCGAACAGGCGGCCGAAGAACTGCAGGTTCTCTTCGACCGACAGGGTCGGATACAGGTTCTTGCCCAGGCCCTGCGGCATGTAGGCGATGCGCGGGCAGACGGCGTCGCGATGGCGGCGGCTGGCCATGTCGCCGTCCAGCACCTCCACCTTGCCTTCCTGCACGGCGCGCGAACCGGCGATCAGGGCCAGCAGGCTGGACTTGCCCACGCCGTCCGGGCCGATCAGCCCGACCATGCGGCCGGCGGGAATGTCCAGCGTGATGCCGTCCAGCGCCACGGTCTTGCCGTAGCGCAGGCTGACGCCGGACAGCGTCACGACGGGCGCGGTGTCCGGGGAGTCCATCAGGGCACCTGGACTTCAAGGTTGGCGGGCCATTGCGCATCGGCGTCGAGTTTCAGCCAGGCCACGCCCGGCAGGCCGGTCTTGACCTGCTTCAGATGGCGCTGCAGCAGCTCGGGACTGATCTGGGCCTTGACGCGGAACATCAGCTTTTGCCGTTCGCTGGCGGTCTCCACCGTCTTGGGCGTGAACTGCGCGGTGCTGGCCACGAAGGACACCTTGGCGGGAATGACGTATTGCGGCGCGGCGTCGAGGATGATGCGCACGTCCTGGCCCAACGCCACGCGGCCGGCTGCCTGCTCGGGCAGGAAGAAGGTCATGTAGACGTCGGACAGGTCCACCATGTTCAGCACCTTGCCGCCCGCGCCCAGCACTTCTCCGGGCTGGGCCACGCGGTACTGCACGCGGCCGTCGCGCGGCGCTCGCAACTCGCTGTCGACGATGTCGGCCTCGATGCGGGCGATGGTGGCCAGCGCCGCCGTGACG
>NZ_DATCUY010000385.1:0-9412 GCF_036567245.1 Achromobacter sp.
GAGGTCGATGCGGCCTCGGGCGCGCACGGCACCGTGGTCGGCATCACGCTGCGCGCGCCGGACGGCCATGCATCGGCGGCCAACATTACAAAGACGTAATGTGCAGGACAGAATGGGGTCATTCCCGTTCTTCTACAGTACGCTTGCACTCACATCGTCCCGCAACGGAGCATCATGAACCTTTCCCGTCTTACGCGCCGCCTGGCCCTTGCCGCTGCCCTTTGCGCGCCCGCTTTCGCCACCGCCCAGACGCCCGTCAAGGTAGAGGTCTGGAAGACCCCGACCTGCGGCTGCTGTGAAGACTGGGTCAAGCACATGCGCGACAGCGGTTTCGCCGTGACCACCCATGACGTCCAGGACACCGGCCCCATCCGCCGCAACGCCGGCATGGCCAATTACGGCTCCTGCCACACCGCGGCCGTCGAAGGCTACGCGATCGAAGGCCACGTGCCGGCCAGCGACGTGCGCCGCCTGCTGCTGGAAAAGCCCGACGCCGCCGGCCTGGCCGCGCCCGGCATGCCGCTGGGCTCGCCCGGCATGGACGGCCCTGAATACGGCGGCCGCAAGACGCCGCACGACGTGGTCCTGGTCGACAAGCAAGGCGGCGCCAAGGTGTTCCAGGCCTACCGTTAACCCGCGAACCCTCCACGTCCTGTTCGGGCATCGCTCCTTTTGCGGGCGATGCCCGAGTCGTTTGCGCACCTGAAACAATTCATCCACACCGCCTCAATGGCTACTCCTTGCACTGCAGCAAAAATGGGCCACAATCAATAAAACGGATTCCTCACCCACCCCTCAGGCTGTCATGGCACAAATCGTCCTGTTCGAGAACATCCACCCGAGCGCCCGCGCCGTCTTCGAAGCCGCCGGCTACTCCAACATCGTCACGCATGCCGCGTCCTTGCCGGCGTCGCAACTGAGCGACGCCCTGCGTGGCGCCCAGGTGGCGGGGATCCGTTCTCGCACCCATCTGGATGCCGCCCTGCTTTCCGGCAACCCCGACCTGCGCGTCGTGGGCTGCTTCTGCATCGGCACCAACCAGGTCGACCTGGACGCGGCCATGCAGCGCGGCATTCCGGTGTTCAACGCACCGTTCTCGAATACCCGCTCGGTTGCCGAACTGGTGCTGGGCGAAGCCATCCTGCTGCTGCGCCGCATTCCCGAAAAGAACGCCCGCGTGCACCTGGGCCACTGGGACAAGAGCGCTTCAGGCGCCTTCGAGACCCGCGGCAAGACGCTGGGCATCGTGGGCTACGGCAACATCGGCTCGCAGATCAGCACGCTGGCCGAAAGCCTGGGCATGCGCGTCGTCTATCACGACGTCGAAGCCAAGCTGCCGCTGGGCAATGCCCGGCCCGCCGCCACCTTGAATGACCTGCTGGAGCAGGCCGACGTGGTGACCCTGCACGTGCCGGGCGGCAAGACCACCGAAAAGATCATGAACGCGGAAACCATCGGCCGCATGCGCCGTGGCGCCATCCTGATCAACGCCTCGCGCGGCACGGTGGTGGATATCGACGCGCTGCACGCGGCGCTTACCTCCGGCCATCTGGCCGGCGCGGCGCTGGACGTGTTCCCGACCGAACCCAAGGGCGCGGACGAACCGCTGGCCAGCCCGCTGATCGGCCTGCCCAACGTGATCCTGACCCCGCACATCGGCGGCAGCACGCAGGAATCGCAAGAGAACATCGGCCGCGAAGTGGCCGAGAAGCTGGTGCGCTTCCTGCAGGCCGGCACCACCAAGGGCGCGGTCAACTTCCCCGAACTGCCCTATCTGGAACCGGCCGGCGGCACTCGCATCCTGCACGTGCACCGCAACGCTCCGGGCGCGCTGGGGACGCTGGACAACCTGATGGCGCAGCACGGCCTGAACATCGTCAGCCAGACCCTGCAGACCCGCGGCCAGATCGGCTACGTGATCACCGACGTGGAAGGCGAAGTCAACGACATCGTCATGACCACCTTGCGCGACCATCCGATCACGGTCCGCTGCGACCGGCTGTAAGGTTTGCCGAGATGGCAAGGGGCCCGCGCAAGCGGGCCCTTTTTGCTGCCGTGGCCCAACACCAGCCCAGAGTCCAACGTATCGGCATTGCGCGATGCGTCGGACTTCAGTTATAAACGATAACCATTCCCACTCTTGCCAAATAGGGCGCACCTGTCGCGCCTGGGTCCGCCCGATGTCCGCCGCCGATCTCCCCGTGCAGCAAGACCTGCACGCTCTATACAGCGATCATCACGGCTGGTTGCTGGGATGGCTGCGCCGCAGGTTGGGCAATGCCGCTGACGCCGCCGATCTGGCACACGACGCCTTCCTGCGCCTGATCGTCAGGCCGGCGCCCGATGGTTTTGCCAGTGCGGGCGCCGCTCGAGCCTATCTGCGCGCCATGGCGCAAGGCTTATGCACCGATCTCTGGCGGCGGCGGGAAGTGGAGCACGCCTGGCTGGAAAGCCTTGCTGCCCAGCCCGTGGCCTATGCGCCGTCTCCGGAACACCAGTCGCTGGTCATCGAAACCCTGATGGAAGTCGGCGAATGGCTGGGACGCCTGCCGGAAAAGGCGCGCACAGCCTTCATCCAGGCCCAGATACATGGGCTTTCCACCCGCGAGATCGCAGACCATATGGGCGTGTCCATGCGCATGGTGCAGAAGTACCTGGCCCAGGCCATGCTGCATCTGGCGCTGATCGACGCCGGGCTGGCCTTGTCCAGTATCCACCGGCCCTGACCATGCCTGCGCCGCCCCGACCGGTCCTTGCGGACGGCCCCCTCCCCGTACAAGCGGATTATGAAAGCCTGAAAGCGGCGGCCGAGTGGTATGCGGTCTTGCAGGATGCCGAAGCCGGCTCCCGGCAGCACGCCGCCTGGCAATGCTGGCTGGATGCGCGGCCGGAGCACCACCGCGCCTGGGCGCATGTCATGGCGGTCAGCCGGCGCTTTGCGCTGCTGCGCAACGACGGTGAGCGCGAAGCCGCGGAAAAAGCGGTACAGGTCGCCTCCCGTCGCCCCCCGTCGCGCCGCCGGGCCGTCGGCCATATCCTGGCGCTGGGCGGCGTGGGAATCCTGGCTTGGCTCGCATGGCGGCGCACGCCTTTGCCCGCCGTCGTGACCGCCTGGCGCTCCGACTATGCCACCGGCATCGGCGAGCAACGCAGCATTGTCCTGGCAGACGACACCCGCGTCTGGCTCAATACCCGCAGCGCCATCAACGTCGATTTCAACCAGGATCACCGTCTGCTGACGCTGGCCGACGGCGAAATTCTTGTCGAAACTGGCCAGGACACGTGGCGACGGCCTTTCTTCGTCGATACCCGCTTTGGCCGCGTGCAGCCCTTGGGCACCCGTTACACGGTGCGGCAGACGGACGAAGATGTCCTGCTGGCGGTCTATGACGGGGAGGTAAGCATCCAGAATCTTGCCGGCCGCAATGCGCTCGTCAGGGCCGGGGAGCAAAGGCGCTACACCGCGGACGATATTTCCGCGGCGGCCCCGGCCGATCCCGCGCGCGAAGCCTGGTCGCGGGGCGTGATCCTGGCGGAGAACCTGTCCCTCGCCGATCTCATCGCGGAACTGGGCCGCTATCACGTCGGGCATGTCGGCGTCGATCCCCGTATCGCCGGCCTGCGCGTCGTCGGCCGCTATCCGGCCAATGACTTGGATTTCACGCTGGCCATGCTCGCGCGGGACCTGCCGATACGTATCCAGCGCACACTGCCCTGGTGGGTAACGCTAGCCCCCCGGTGAGCGCGCCTCCGAAAAAAATTCACAGCGCGGTTCGCTTTTCTCCCGTTCGTTCGATCAACAGGGAAAGAGGACCCCGCCGACCTTTGCCACACCCCTGCGGCAATACCGGTCAGTGACGGCCGGCCGATGCCCCATGCCCGTAAGCGGTGGACCTCTCCTTGCCCAACTCCATTCCAAGGAAAGCCGTTCCATGCGCCGCCTGTCGCCACCCACCCATCCCGTGTCGTCCATTTCCCGGTTGCCACGCCCTGCCGCCGTGGCGCGCAAAGCTTTGCTGGGCGCGATCCTGATGACAGGCGCCGGCGTCGGCACGGCCCATGCTCAAGCCGCCGGACCCGCAGCCACAAGCACCTCGGTCCGCGCCTACGATGTCCCCGCCGGCCCGCTGGCCGGCGCGCTGAGCCGCTATGCCGATCAGGCCAATGTTCTTCTCAGCGTGCCCGCAGCCATGACGGCAGGCAAGACCAGCCCCGGGGTACGCGGCACCCATACGGTCGATGGCGGATTCCGGCAGCTGCTCAACGGCACCGGCCTGGAAGCCTTGCGCCAAGCCGACGGCGGCTACTCGCTGCGGCCCGCGCCCGTATCCGCCGAAACCACCCTGCCCGCCGTGTTGGTCACCGCCTCCGCCACTGCGGCGTACAACGAACCCTACCCGGGCGGCGAGGTCGCGCGCGGCGCCAGGATCGGCCTGCTCGGCGACAGGGATTTCCTCGATACGCCCTTCAGCGTGACCTCGTACACGTCCAAGCTGATCGAAGACCAGCAGGCGCAGAACATCGGCGACATACTGCTCAACGACCCCTCGGTGCGCAATACCTACTCGCGCGGCGCCGGCCGGGACGAATTCAATGTCCGCGGCTTCACGCTGTTCAATTACGACGTCGCCTATAACGGCCTGTATGGCATTTCCCCCCGCAACTCCACCTCGTTGATAGGAATCGAGCGCGTCGAGGTGCTGCGCGGTCCGAACGCGCTGCTCAACGGCATGGCGCCGTACGGCTCGGTGGGCGGCTCGATCAACCTGGTGCCCAAGCGCGCCGGCGCCGAGCCTTTGAATCGCGTGACGCTGTCTTATCTCGAGGACAGCCAGTTCGGCCTGCAGGCGGATATTGCCCGCCGTTTCGGCGAAGACCAGCGCACCGGCGTGCGCCTGAACGTGCTGCGCAGCGGCGGCGACATGAACATCTCCGGCGCCGGCGAGGACATGGGCGCGATCTCTCTCGGCCTGGACTACCGCGGCAACCGCTTCCGCATCGAAGGCGACATCAACTACCAGAACCGCGTGACCGACGCGCGTAGCGGCCTGCTATTCCCGCCCCCCTCGGGCGAGGACATCGGCCATGCACCGGACCCGAAGCGCAATTTCTTCCCCGAATGGACCTACTGGAAAGCCAAGGAGTGGACCGGCGACGTGCGCGCCGAGTACGACCTGTCCGACGACTGGACTGTGTACGGTGCACTGGGCGCGCGCAAGCACGATTTCGAAAGCCTGCAGACCACCTGGCTGATGCTCGACTCGGCCGGCATGATCGGCTCCGTACCCGCCCGCCTGAACGAAAGGCTGTTGAGCAAGACCGGCGAGGTCGGCATCCGCGGCCGCTTCAATACCGGCCCGATCAAGCACGAACCGGTGCTGTCGGCCAGCTTCCTCGATATCGATTACTCGTCGGCGCGGGTGCGTTCCACCACCACGGTTTTCTCCGACCTGTACGACCCGGCCGATCTGGCCAAGCCGAACATCCCCAAGCCCAACGATCTGGGCAAGACCAGCGAGACACGGTTATACAGCGTTGCGCTGGCCGACACGCTTTCGGCGATGGACGGCGCGGTGCAGCTGACCGGCGGCCTGCGCCAGCAGCGCGTGCAATCGGTGAACTACAACCCCGCGACCGGCGAGCGCATGTCGGACTACGGCAAATCCGCACTCACTCCGGCGTTCGCGCTGACGGTGAGGCCGACCACGCAACTGGCGCTGTACGGCAACTACATCGAAGGCTTGAGCCAGGGCGGCACCGCGCCGGCCGAGGCCGTGAACGCAGGCGAAACCTTCAAGCCCGGCGTCTCGAAGCAGTATGAAGTCGGCGTCAAGTACGACTTCGGCACCGTCGCAACCACCTTGAGCGCGTTCCAGATCGAGCAGCCCAGCGCTTACCTGGACCCGGTTACCTTGCGCTACCAGGCATCCGGCAGGCAGCGCAACCGCGGCATGGAATTCCTGGTCCAGGGCGAGCCGGCGCGCCACGTCCGGCTCTTGGGCGGCGTGGCCTACACCGCTGGCGTCCTGACCAAGACGGAAGGCGGCGTCAACGACGGCAACGTCGCGCCTGCCGTGCCGCGCTGGCAGTTCAACGCCTCGGCGGAATGGGATACGCCTTTCGCGCAAGGCCTGACCCTGATGGCGCGCGTGCTGCGCACCAGCACGCAGTATGTCGATGCGGCGAACACGCAGCAGCTGCCCGCCTGGACCCGTTTCGACGTAGGCGCGCGCTACGCGATGAATATCAACCGTACGCCGGTCACCTTGCGGGCGACGGTGGAGAACGTGTTCAACAAGCACTACTGGCTGTCGGCCGCGCGTGAAGGCCTGACGGTGGCCGCGCCACGCACGCTTCTGCTGTCCGTCACCGCGGAGTTCTGATGCGGTTGCTTGCGGGGAGCTCATCGTCCGCGCGGGCGGTGCGCAGCAAGACTTGGTATCTGGTCCACAAATGGACCAGCCTGGTCTGTACTCTCTTCATGCTGGTGGTCTGCGTCTCCGGCCTGCCCTTGATCTTCCACGACGAAATCGTGGACTGGCTCGACGCTCCACCGTCCCGGCCCAGCGTCGCGCCGGACCCGTCCGCACCCACCCTCGACGGCCTGATCGCCCAGGCTCTCCAGCGTCATCCGGCGCATCGCGTCGTCGAGGTCGAAGTGGCCACCCATTCCCCCAGCGTCATCCTGGCGCTGGCCCCCGACGACGAGGCTCCGTCCGGGACATCCTCGATCCGGCTGCAATACGACGCTCGCAGCGGCTTGCTGCAACAGTCCGTGGACAGCGCCGACGAAGGCCTGGGCACGCGCGCCATTACCATCATGACGCGCTTGCACATCGATCTCTACGCCCGCCTGCCCGGCCAGCTATTTTTGGGATTCATGGCCCTGCTTTTCTCGGTGGCGGTGATTTCCGGCGTCGTCCTCTATCACCCCTACATGAAGAAAACCCCGTTCGGCACCGTCCGCGCCACACGCGCCAAGCGCCTGAAGTGGCTGGACCTGCACAACCTCCTGGGGATCGTCACGTTGGTCTGGGCGCTGATGATGGGCGTCACTGGCGCCATCCATGAACTGGCGGTGCCGCTCTTCCGCTACTGGCTGTCCCACGACGTCCAGGCCGCCGTGGCGACGGCCGACGGCCATCCGCCCGCCGGCCCGGCGCAATTGGCCTCGACGCAACAGGCCTACGCCACCGCGCAGGCTGCCGTCCCCGGCCGCGTGGTGGAGTCCCTGCGCTTCCCGGACGCCGGCCTGGGCCTGCCCCACCACTACCTGCTGTGGGCCAAGGGTGAAACGCCGCTGGCCGCCCACCTCTTCGACGGCGTCCTGGTGGACGCGCGCACCGGCCGCTTGACGGCGGTGCTAGAGATGCCCTGGTACCTGCGCGTACTGCAGTTCTCGCGGCCGCTGCACTATGGCGATACCGCCGGCCTGCCGCTGAAGCTGATCTGGGCCGCCTTGGACCTGATCACGATCGTGGTCCTGGGCAGCGGCCTCTACCTGTGGCGCAAGCGCAAGAACTAGCGAAGCAGACGATGCGCGCCATCGGCAGCTGACGCCGCACGGACCAGGCATTCCGCCATCTTGCCCCTCACGCTTGCCGCATCGAACGGCAGCCGCCCGATGATCCCGATCTCTCGGTAAAAGGTCGCCTCGTCCAGCGACACCAGGCGCAAGCTGTCCAGATCCAGCCCCAGCAAGCGCGGCAGCAGCGCCACCCCCAGGCCGTGCCGCACCATATTGGCGATGGCCTCGATCTCGTCGAGTTCCACCGCCTCGTGCACCCTGATGCGTTGCTTTTTCAGGAACAGATCCACCCCCCGTCCGCCGAACGAGGCCCGGTCGTAGCGGATGAACGGCTGCGTGGCCAGCAGCTCGCGCCAAGGCGCCGGCGGCATCGATTCTGGCGTCGCCAGCACCATTTCCTCGCGCAGCAGCGGCTGCCAGCCCAATTCCGGCGGCAAGGCGAACGGCGGCCGGATCAGCAGCGCCATATCCACCTCACCCGCGTCCACCTGCCCCAATAGCGACAGCGACACGCCAGGCACGATCCGCACGCGCACGTCGGGATAGCCCGCCCGGAACTCTCCCAGCGCCTGCACCAACAGATCCTGCTGCACCGAGGCAATCGCGCCGATGCGCAGCGATCCGCTTACATGTCCCGCGCTGGCCGTGGCCGCCATGCGCTCAGCCATCGCCACCAGTTCCTCGGCCTGCGGCAGCATCTCGCGCCCATGGATGTTCAGCACGGCCGCGCGGGCGCTGCGGTCGAACAGCGCCACGCCCAGGTATTCCTCCAGGCGCTTGATCTGGGCGCTGACCGCCGACTGGGTCAGCCCCAATTGAGCGCCGGCGCCCGTGAAGGTGCCGTCCCGCGCCACCGCCAGAAAGGTCTTGAACTCTTTGATCACGATCAATAATTTCGATGCTAAGACACGAAAAATATCGTTTTTCAATCAAAAAAACAATACTTAAACTAAGTGCTGATGCTAGGCCTGCGCAGTCTTGCGACGGCCCGCAATCTGATCGATCATTTTTCCTTTGCCTGACCCGGAGCCTTCCATGACCGCTCAAACCAACCTGCCGCCGTTCCACCTCGCCTTCCCGGTCCGTGACCTGGCCGAAGCCCGCGCCTTCTACGGCGAAAAACTGGGCTGTCCGGAGGGCCGCAGCTCGCCCGAATGGATCGACTTCAACTTCTACGGCCACCAGATCGTCGCCCACCTGGCGCCCGGCGAATGCGGCCACAAGGCCACCAGCGCCGTGGATTCGCACAATGTGCCGGTGCGCCATTTCGGCGCGGTGCTTTCCATGGAACAATGGGAAGCGATGGCGAAGCGGCTGACCGACGCGGGCACCGAATTCGTCATCGAGCCCTACATCCGCTTCAAGGGTGAAGTGGGCGAACAAGCCACCATGTTCTTCCTGGATCCGTCGGGCAACGCGCTGGAATTCAAGGCGTTCAAGAACATGGATTCGCTGTTCGCCAAGTAATCCGTCTCTACAGGTTTCGTGTCGTTGAACGCAAATTCAGAACCTCCTTCTCCGGCCGAAACCTCCTGGCGCATCCTGCCGCAGGGTGACCGCTGCCTGATCGTTTCCTTTGGCGACCAGATCGACGCAGCCGTGGGCAGAACCTGTCTGGCCGCGGCCGGCAAGCTGCGCGATGCGCGGCTTGCCGGCGTGACCGACGTGGTGCCTTCGTTCGTCGCGGTGGCGGTGCACTATCGTCCCGGCGCCAGCGGCGGCCCCACTTACGCGCAACTGGCCGAACGCATCCGACAACTGCTGTCCGAAGGCATCGCCGCCGACGCCCTGGGCGGACGCGAGATCGACATCCCGGTCTGCTACGGCGGCGAACATGGCCCCGATCTGGCCGAAGTGGCCGAGGCAGCCGGCCTCACGCCCGAA
>NZ_DATCUY010000386.1:0-3658 GCF_036567245.1 Achromobacter sp.
CCCCGCCAATATCGCCGGCCGCATCGGAGCGGCGCTGAGCGTTCCGGCCCTGGACGCGGCGGCCTGCCGGCCGCGCCTGGCAATCTTCCAGGCGATCCAGGCCGGCGACGCGGCCGCGGTGCAAGCCGAACTGGCGCGCGGGCAGGATCCCGACGGCGTCAATGAGAACGGCACGCCGGCGCTGGCCGCGGCGGTATCGCGCAAGCAGCTGGAGATCGTGCGCATCTTGCTGGCGGCGGGCGCCAGGGCCGATGGTCCCAACAACGGCTATCCGCTATTGGCCAGCGCGCTGCCGGACGGTGACGACACGCGCCCGCCCGCTGAGCGCTATGCCCTGGCCGACACCTTGATTGCGGCGGGCGCGCCCGTGGATGCGGTGGACAGCAGCGGCATGCCGCTGTTGACGCGGCGGATTTCCTACTACGGCAACGACAAGGACAACCTGCTCTTCCTGCTGGAGAAGGGCGCAAACCCGAACATCCGCGAGAAGAACGGGCGCTCGCTGTTGCATGCCGCCATGCAAAGCACGAAGAAGCTCTGGTTCGCCGAGCAATTGCTGGCCAAGGGCGCGGACATCAACGCCGCCTATGTCCGCATGTACTACGGCAACCGCGCCATGTGGGAGACGCCGCTGCTGGAAGCCTTGCGCGAATCCCTCAACGGCGAGCTGGCGCCCGGGGTGGCCTATCCGATCCCCGAACGGGTGAGCTTCGCGCTGGCCCACGGCGCGGATCCGGCCGTGGGCGGCTATGGCGCGGGCAAGGCGCTGGAACGCAACGGCTTGAACGAAGCGCTGAGCCTGGCGGCGCGCTACATACAGCCCGCGCTGGTGGACCAGTTGGCCCAGGCTTCCGGCAAGCCGCGAGAGCCGCTGACGCCGGAGTCGCTGTCCAGCTTGTTAAGCGTGTGGAACCAGGTCGAGGTCCGCGCGGAGATCAAACAGAACGGCCCGCAATGGGATGGGCTGCGCGGTCGGCTGCGCGCCACCGCCGCGCGCCTGCTGGCCGTCGGCGTGCCCCTGACGCAGGCGTCCGACGCGACCGGCGTGCTGGCCAATCGCATCGCGCCGCTGAGCCTGCCGTGGCTGCCGGACGACCTGTACCTGGAATGGCTGCAAGCGGGCGCCGATGCTTCCGATCGCACCGACCAGGGCATCCGTGTCCAAGGCGTGGCCGACCCCGATGCATTGCCGCTGGTCATCATGCTGAGACTGGGACAGGAGGCCAAGGCGAAAATGCTGCTGGAGCACGACGCCGGCCTTTACCGCACACCCTGGCGCTGCGGCGCGGCGGTGGCGGACATGCTGGCCTGGCAATTGAGCCAGGACGGCAGCCCCCTGGGGCCGGCTGGCGCGCGCGCCGTCAGGCAGGTGCTGGACGGCGCCGAGGCCGCGTCCGCCTGCGACCCGAACCAGCGTTCGCGCGTGCAGCCCTTCGTGGGCCTGAGCGCAAGCGAACTGGCGCGCCGCGCCAACGTGACGTTGAGTCTGCGGCCGGCGCCCTGAGACCGGCGCGCTCGCAGGATAGCCAGACAAAAAAACTCAGGCGCCCGCAGGCGCCTGAGTTTTTGCTTCAACGGCAAGCCGTCATTACATGGCGTGACCCATGTTGACGTTCATGTTGTACAGCACCCAGGCGGAGCCGCCGACGATGATGGAGATGATCATCAAGGTGAAGACGAACGTGGCCAGGTTGTCGCGGGCCGACTTCGATGCGCCCATGTGCAGGAAGTACACCAGTTGCACCAGCAACTGGAGCACGCACAGCGCCACCACACCGGCGATGGTGATGGCGTGGGACAGCCCGCCGTTCATCACCAGGCCGAAGGAGCCGAAGGTGAGAACCAGCGAGAGCACGAAACCGATGATGTAGGACTTCAGGCTGCCGTGGTCGGCGGCGTGATCGTCGTGGCCGTGTGCGGCCGCAGCGGAGTGCGACATCAGAGGGCTCCCAGAAGATAGACGAAGGTGAAGACGCAGATCCAGACGATGTCCAGGAAGTGCCAGAACAGGCTCAGGCACGCCAGGCGACGCTTGTTGATCGAATCCAGGCCATGGCGGCGGATCATGTCCAGCAGGACGATGATCCAGATCAGGCCGAAGGTGACGTGCAGGCCGTGCGTGCCGATCAGCGTGAAGAACGCCGACAGGTACGCGCTGCGGCCCGGGCCCGCGCCTTCGGTGATCAAGTGATGGAATTCATAGACTTCCATCGCGATGAAGCCCGCGCCGAACAGGAACGTCACCATCAACCAGCCCATTGCACGGCTCTTGTTGTTGGCGTGCACGTTCAGGTTGGCCATGCCGAAGGTGAAGCTGGAGAACAGCAGCAACAGCGTTTCGACCAGCACGAACTTCAGGTCGAACAGTTCCTTGCCGGTCGGGCCGCCCGCGGTGGCGTTGGACAACACCGCGAACGTGGCGAACAGCACCGAAAAGATCAGCAAGTCGCTCATCAGATAGACCCAGAAACCGAATACGGTCTTGGATCCATCGTCATGATGCGCGTGATCGTCGTGACCCGCGTGGGGGTGAGTGGCTACGGCTTGAATCATGGCTCAGGCGGCCTTCTGCATTTTGTCAAAGTGAGCGTTTTCGATGCGTTCGACTTCCGCGGCCGGGACCCAGTAGTCGACGTCGCGGTCATAGGCGCGGACGATGAACGAACCGACCATGCCGACGAAACCGACGATGGACAGCCACCAGATGTGCCAGATCAGCGCAAAGCACATGACCAGGCCAAAGGCGCCGATAACCACGCCCATGGCGGTGTTGCGCGGCATGTGGATGTCTTCGTACTTGGCCGGGCGCTTGTAGGCCTTGCCGTTCTGCTTGTCTTCCCAGAACTGGTCCAGCGAGTCAACGTGCGGCACGTGGGCGAAGTTGTAGAAAGGCGCGGGCGACGAGATGGCCCATTCCAGCGTGCGGCCATCCCAGGGATCGCCGGTGACGTCCTGGTTCTGCTTGCGCTGGCGAACCGAGACGAACACTTGCTGCAGCAGGAACCAGATGCCCAGCATGATCAGCGCGGCGCCAGCCAGCGCGACCAGCAGGTAGGGCTGCCATTCGGGATTGTCGTAGTGGTTCAGGCGACGCGTCATGCCCTTGAAGCCCAGGATGTACAGGGGCATGAAGGCCATGAAGAAACCGACGAACCAGCAGTAGAACGAGTAGCGGCCCAGGCGCTCGTTGAGCGTGAAGCCGAACGCCTTGGGGAACCAGTAGGTCATGCCCGCGATGCAGCCGAACACCACGCCACCGATGATGGTGTTGTGGAAGTGGGCGATCAGGAACAAGCTGTTGTGCAGCACGAAGGACACGCCGGGGATGGCCAGCATCACGCCGGTCATGCCGCCGATGACGAACACGATCATGAAGCCCAGCGTCCACAGCACCGGCGTCGTGATGCGCAGGCGGCCGCGGTAGATGGTGAACAGCCAGTTGAAGATCTTCGCGCCCGTCGGGATCGAGATGATCATTGTCGCTATGCCGAAGAAGGCATTGACGTTGGCCCCCGCTCCCATGGTGAAGAAGTGGTGCAGCCAGACCAGGAACGACAGCACGCCGATGGCGGCCGTGGCGTAGACCATGGACTTGTAGCCGAACAGCGTCTTGCGGGCAAAGGTGGCAACCACTTCCGAATACACGCCAAACGCCGGC
>NZ_DATCUY010000387.1:0-10950 GCF_036567245.1 Achromobacter sp.
GTGGACCAACCCCGGCCTGGACGTGAAGGACTTCATCGGCACGAAGTTCACGACCGCGCCCGACGGCAAGCTCTACCAGTTGCCCGACCAGCAGTTCGCCAACCTCTACTGGTTCCGCGCCGACCTGTTCGCCCGCCCCGAGCTGAAGGAGAAGTTCAAGGCGAAGTACGGCTACGACCTGGGCGTGCCGCTCAACTGGAGCGCGTACGAGGACATCGCCGAGTTCTTCAGCGTCGACGTCAAGACCATCGACGGCAAGCCGATCTACGGCCACATGGACTACGGCAAGAAGGACCCGTCGCTGGGTTGGCGCTTCACCGACGCCTGGCTGTCGATGGCCGGCACCGCCGACATCGGCAACCCGAACGGCATGCCGATCGACGAATGGGGCATCCGCGTGGCCGACGACAAGTGCACGCCGGTAGGCGCGTCGGTTTCACGCGGCGGCGCCACCAACAGCCCGGCCGCGGTCTATGCCCTGACCAAGTACGTGGACTGGATGAAGAAGTACGCGCCGCAGCAGGCCATGGGCATGACCTTCTCGGAATCCGGCCCCGTGCCCGCCCAGGGCCAGATCGCCCAGCAGATCTTCTGGTACACCGCGTTTACGGCCGACATGACCAAGAAGGGCCTGCCGGTGGTCAACGACGACGGCACGCCGAAGTGGCGCATGGCCCCGTCGCCTTATGGCCCGTACTGGAAGGATGGCATGCAGAACGGCTATCAGGACGTGGGCTCGTGGACCTTCTTCAAGTCCACCAACCCGGACAAGATGGCCGCGGCCTGGCTGTACGCGCAGTTCGTCACGTCCAAGTCGGTGTCGCTGAAGAAGTCCATCACCGGCCTGACTTTCATCCGCGACAGCGACATCAATAGCGAGTTCTTCACCAAGAACGCGGCGAACTACGGCGGCCTGATCGAGTTCTACCGCAGCCCGGCGCGCGTGGCGTGGACGCCCACCGGCAACAACGTGCCTGACTATCCCAAGCTGGCGCAGCTGTGGTGGAAGAACGTCGCCACCGCGGTCACGGGCGAAAAGACCCCGCAAGCCGCCATGGACAACCTGGCCAATGAAATGGACCAGGTCATGGCGCGTTTGGAACGGGCGGGCATGGCGCAGTGCGCGCCCAAGCTCAATGCCAAGAGCGATCCCAGCAAGTGGCTGTCCGACCAGCACGCGCCATGGAAGAAGCTGGCCAACGAAAAGCCCAAGGGCGAGACGATTGCCTATGAGAAGCTGCTGGATGCCTGGAAGCAGGGCAAGGTGAGGTAAGCAGGCAGTACTTCCCGGAAAAAGCGCCGCTCTCCCGCGGCGCTTTTTTCATTCCCGGGGGCGCTCTCACGGGCAGTCGGGCAGATGCATTTCCGGCTTCCACTCAGGCATCCTGCCGCTCACCGACCCGCGCCGCCAGCAGGTCATAGAACAGCTTGGCGACCGGGTTGATCGCCTTGCCCCGGCTATGGATCAATCCTATGGTCCGCGTGATGGCCGGCTCGCGCAGCGGCACGCTGACCAGATCGGCATGTTCCCCGGCCGGCATGGCCAGCCGTGGCACGACGCCTACCCCCAGGCCAGCCTCGACCATGCTCACCAGCGCCGGCACGTGTTGGACTTCGCAGAAATGACGAGGCCGCACGCCGCTGTGCGCCAGCGCCTGGTCTATCAGGAAGCGGTTGCCGCTGCCCTGGGCCAGGCTGATGTAGGGATAGGCGTCCAGGTCGGCCCAGGTGACCGACTCTTTTTGTGCGTAAGGATGCTGGCGGCTGACCGCGGCCACGAAGGGCTCTTCGAGCAAGGGTTTGAACTCGATGTCGGCGTCGTTCGCGCCTATGTAGGTCAGGCCGAAGTCGGCGTCGCCGCGTGCGACGGCGGTCAGGATCTGCGACGAGGACTCATCGATGATCCGGATGCGTATGCGCGGGTATTGCTCGTGGTAGCTGCGGATCACGCCAGGCAGGAAATAGGCGACCGCCGAAGGCACGCAAGCGATGGTGACCAGGCCGGACAGGCGTTCGGCCACGTCCTGTATGCCGACCAGGGCGCTTTCCAGTTCGTTGAGCACATTGCGCGCGCGCGGCACGAAGCCGCGGCCTATGGTCGTCAGTTCGACCTTGCGGGTGGTGCGCGTCAGCAACTGCACGCCTAGCGCAGCTTCCAGCTTGTCGGCGCGCCGCGACAGGGCGGATTGAGAAAGATGCAGGGCTTCGGAGGCGGCGCGGAAGCTGCCCAGGTCGGCGACCGCCAGGAAGGCGCGCAAATCGGCCAAATCGAATTTCATGCGTTTTCGTCAAGAATTGATCTAATTTTTGCACTTTACTCTATTGTGCGTGCTGCGCATCATGTCTTCCAAGCCGCCCCGAGCGCGGCACATACCAGGAGACAAGCTCATGATTCGCGTCCGCCGCCTACGCCGGCAATTCGCCCTTGCACTGGCCTGCGTGCCATTGATGGCGCTTTTGGCGCCGGCCTCGCGCGCCGAGAGCGGGGACTGGCCGCAACGCCCGATCCGCCTGCTGGTGCCCTACGGTCCCGGCGGCAGTTCGGACGTGGTGGCGCGCGCCGTGGCGGTGGAGATGTCGCGCGATCTGGGCAAGCAGGTCATCGTGGAAAACAAGGGTGGCGGGCAGGGGATGATCGCCACGGTGGAAGCGGCGCGCGCCGCACCCGACGGCTACACCCTCATCCTGGGCCATGTGGGCACGCTGGCCGTGAACCCGTCCATGGTGGCCAAGCTGCCGTATGACCCGCGTCGCGACTTCGCGCCCATCGTGCTGCTGGCGAAGCTGCCCATGGTGTTCGCGGTGGGCGGCAAGGTCCAGGCGTCCACGCTGCCGGAGTTCGTGGCTTTGGCGCGCGCCCGGCCGGGAGCCTTGAACTACGGGTCCGCCGGCAACGGCAGCGCGGGCCATCTGGCGTTCGAGATGCTCAAGACTGCGACCGGCATCGACGTGGTGCATGTGCCCTACAAAGGTACCGGCGCGCAGGTGACCGATCTGCTGGCGGGCAACATCGACGCTGCGGCGGCCGGCACGCCCGGACTGTTGCCGCATGCCCAGGCGGGCAAGATCCGCATCGTGGCGGTGGGATCGGAACGGCGCCTGCCCGTGCTCCCCGATGTGCCCACGGTGGCGGAGCAGGGCTATCCGGGCTTTGAAAGCTCGCAGTGGTTCGGCCTGTTGGCGCCTGCGGGCACGCCGGCCCCCGTCATCGAGCGCCTGCACCAGGCCGCGCTCAAGGCGCTGCAGACCGATTCCGTGCGCGAACGCCTGGCGCACGACGCCAGCGAGGCGTCCGGCGCGGGACCGGCCGAATTTGCCGCCTTCATCGACGCCGAAGAGAAGCGCTGGGGGCAGGTGGTGCGCAGCGCCCGCCTGTCCGCCGAATGATCCATCTTTCACGAATCTCCATTCTTTCTCGAGAAGCATTGCCATGAGTAGCCAAAAGCAAGACCCGATTCTTATCACCGAAGAGGAGCTGACCCGCCTGGGGACACGCGCTTTCGAGAGCCTGGGACTGCCTGCCCAGGACGCCGCGGACGTCGTTCAGGTGCTGGTGCTGGCGGACCTTTTTGGCCTGTCCACCCACGGCTTGAGCCGTATCGAATCGTATGGCGAGCGCTTGCAGGTGGGCGGCATCAATCCCCGCGCCCAGATTCGGGTGGAGCGCCCCGCGCCCGGCCTGCGCCTGGTAGACGGCGACAACGGCGTCGGGCCGCTGGTCGGCATGCACGCCCTGCGCGCCGCCATGCAGGCCGCCAGCGAGTGCGGGGTAGGCATGGCGTTCGCCCGCCAGAGCAATCATTTCGGTCCCATTTCTCCCTATGGCCTGATCGCAGCGCAAGCGGGTTATGCCAGCATCATCGGCAGCAACGCCACCACTACCATCGCGCCCTGGGGCGGCACCGACGCCAGGGTCGGCAACAGTCCGATCGGCTTCGCCGTGCCCAATCCGGAGGGGGCGCACTTTCTGCTGGACATGGCGATGAGCGTGGTGGCGCGCGCCAAGATCCGCAACGCCCTGAAAGCCGGGCAGGAGATTCCCGACACCTGGGCCACCGACGCGGCCGGGCAGCCGACGACCAGCCCCAAGGATGCGCTTGGCGGCTTCCTGCTTCCGATCGGCGGGCACAAGGGCTACGGCCTGGCCCTGATGGTCGACCTGTTCGCCGGGCTGCTGTCGAACGCGGCTTATCTGACGCATGTGAAGTCATGGGTGGATGCGCCCGATCAGCCGCAGAACCTCGGCCACTTCTTCTTGTTGATAGACACACGCAAACTGGGTTCGACGCAATGGCTGGCCCAACGCATGGCCGACTTCGCGCAGATCCTGCACGGCAGTGCGCCGGCCGATCCCGCGCGGCCGGTGATACAGCCCGGCGAGATCGAACTGGCCAAGATGGCGCGGCAGAAGGAGCAGGGGATTGCATTGGACGCGGATGTCCTGGCGTTGTTGCGCCGCCATGCGGATTCCCTGCCGGCCTGATGCGGACGGGCGGCAGCATTTCGGAGACAGACATGAAATACAAAGCCGTAGTCACGGCAATGATGGCGGGCGCGCTGGGCATGATGGCGGCCGGCGCGGCGGTGGCGTCGGACTATCCCAGCAAACCGGTGCGCGTGATCGTGCCCTACGTCGCAGGCGGCGCTGCGGACATCACCGCCCGCGTGATCGCGCAAAAGCTGTCGGTCAGCATGGGCGCAACCTTCGTCGTCGAGAACAAGCCGGGCGCCAACGGCATGATAGGCACCGATTTTGTCGCCAAGGCCGCGCCTGACGGCTACACGCTGCTGCTGGATGCGAGCGGGCCGCTGGTGGTGAATCCCTCGCTGTACAAGAAGACGCCATATGATCCGGTGGCCGACCTGGCGCCGATCAGCCAGATCACCAGCTACCAGTACGTGCTGGTCGTGCCGCAGCAATCGCCGATACGCAGCGTGGATGACCTGATCGCGGCGGCGCGCGCCAAGCCGGGCCAGATAAGCTACGGCTCCGCGGGCGTGGGGGCGGGCGGGCATCTGGCGGGCGAACTGTTGGCGGTCATGACGCAGACGCAGCTCACGCATATTCCCTATAAGGGCAATGCCCAGGCCCTGACCGACGTGCTGGGCGGTCAGCTCAGCTTCACGTTCGACACGGTGGTGACGGCGACGCCACATCTGCGCTCCGGCAAGCTGCGCGGGTATGCGGTGTCGGGGCCGAACCGCGCGCAAGGCCTGCCCGATATCCCGACGATGGAGGAACTGGGCTTCAAGGATTTCGTGGTCACGCAATTCCAGGGTTTGCTGGCGCCGGCTGGCACCGATCCCAGGATCCTGTCGCGCCTGCATGATGAGGTGGTCAAGGCAGCCCGGGAGCCCGACGTGATCCAGAAACTCCAGACCGAAGGCGGCAACGAGATCGTCGCGGGCACCCCGCAGGAATTCGCGCGCCTCATCCAGGAAGACCTGCAACGCTACCGCAAGCTGATCGCGGATGCGCATGTGCAAGCGGAGTAGGCCATGTATGACATCGAGGTATTGATACAAGGCTACCCAGGGCGTTCGCTGTGCCATGGCGGACTGGGCTGGAGCACCACCACGCTTCTGCGGGGCGGCGGGCGCAACATACTGGTGGATGTGGGCGCATTCGGTGTGCGCCATCTGCTGGGCCAGCACCTGAGCCGCTGCGGGGTGGCCGCGGCCGACATCACCGACGTGGTGCTGACGCACGCCCACTATGATCACGCCGTCAACTTCACGCTGTTTCCCAACGCCACCGTCTGGATCGGCGAACTGGAGTTGGCCTGGGCGGCCGCCCAGCCGCCCGGGTTCAATCCGCTGCCGGAGCTCTACGTGCGCGAACTGGCGTCGTCGGAGCGTGTCCGGCGCATACGCGATGGCGACGAATTCCTGCCGTACCTGCGTGCGATCGCGTCGCCGGGGCACACGCCGGGACACTTGCTGTTCTACGTCGACGATGGCCGGCAAACGGTTCTGTTCACCGGCGATGCCGCGAAGAACCGGGCCGAACTGCTGTCGGGCACGGTCAACGACACCGCCGATATGGACGCCAGCCGCGCCACGCTGGCCCGTATCTGGGAGCTGTGGCGCAAGACGCCCGGAACGCTGCTGGTGCCGGGCCACGACCTGGGCATGAAGCTCGGCGCCGACGGGCAGCCGGTATATGTCGGCGAACGGCGCGCGGCGCTGAACGCCTGGTTTGGCGACACGCTGGAGCCGACGCGCATCGACCTCTGCTGCGGCGGCGTCTTCAGCCGCCATGGTTCATGATTTCCTCACCCTGCACAAACCTATGAAGCTGAATCCGAACATCATTTCCGCCTTCGCGCCCACCGGCCGGCTGCGGGCATCCATCAACCTGGGCAATCCCATCCTGGCGGGGCGCGATACCGCCGGCGCGCCGGCCGGCGTGTCCGTGGACCTGGCGCGCGCCTTCGCCGAAAGGCTGGGCGTGCCGCTGGACCTGGTCGTGCTGGATAGCGCGGGCGCTTCCGTGGAGACCGTCACGCGGGAGGACGCGGACATCGGCTTCTTCGCCATCGACCCGCTGCGCGCGGCCGGCATTGCCTTTACCGACGCCTATGTCCTGATCCAGGGCGCTTACCTGGTGCGTGAGGATTCTGCGCTGCGCGCATTGGATGAGGTCGACCGCGAGGGACATCGCGTCACCGTCGGGCAGGGCAGCGCGTACGACCTGTACCTGAGCCGTGAACTGAAGCGGGCGACCATTACGCGTGCGTCCACCTCGCCGGCCGTGGTCGACACTTTTTTGGCAGAGGGCACGGATGTGGCGGCGGGTGTGCTGCAGCAGCTGGAGGCGGACGCCAGGCGTTTGCAGGGCTTGCGGTTGCTGCCCGGCAGCTTCATGACCATACGCCAGGCCATGGGCGCGCCCAAGAACCGTGGCGCCGAAGCCATGGAAGTCCTGTCGGGGTTTGTCGAAGAGATGAAGGCCAGCGGTTTCGTCGCAAACGCGCTGCGCCGCCACGGCATAGAAGGCGCCGCGGTAGCGCCCGCGGCAGCCTGAGCAGGGCGCCTTTCTTGCGCTAGTGAATCACGCGCGCCGCCTTGCGCGCCCGCTTGACCTCATACATGCGGGCGTCGGCCAAACGCACGGCGGCTTCGGCGTCCAGGCCGCGCGGGTCCAGCGCCACCACGCCTACGCTGGCGCCTTCGTACGGCACGGCTTCTTCGCCGAGTTGGTAACGGCCCACGGTGGCCGCGGTGGCGCGCTCTTCCAGGGAACGGGCGGCTTCTTCGGCATCGCCGCGCGGCGCGTGCACGCCATGCGGCCCGTCGCCGGCTGCCAGGGCCGGGCCCGGCCCGATCAGCACGAATTCATCGCCGCCCAGCCGGCCCAGCATGTCCGAGCCGCGCAGGGCCGCGGCGATGCGACGCGACACCTCCTGCAGGAACACGTCGCCTTGCTGGTGGCCGTAGACGTCGTTGATACCCTTGAACCCGTCCAGGTCGACCACGCCGACCAGCACGCTGCCGCCTTCGCGGATGGCGCGCGCCTGCAGCCGGTCCAGCGCCTCGTAAAGGGCACGGCGGTTGGGCAGGCCGGTCAGCGTGTCGGTCAGCGCATAGGACATGAGCTGGACATTGGCGGCGTGCAGCTGCTCCATCAGCATTTCGCGTTCCAGGAAGCCGGCGATCACGCTGGAGAAGAGCTTCAGCACCGATTCCGCCTGCGGCTCGATCTGGCGCTGCGTGGCGCTGGCGGCGCACAGGGTGCCGAACAGGACGCCGTCATCCGTGCGCACCGGTGCGCTCAGATAGGTTTGTATGCCCAGTTGGCGGGCCGCGTCGGAATCCGGCCAGCAGCTGGAGACATCGCTGGTGCACATGCGTCCTTCGTCCAGCGCACGCTTGCACAGCGTGTCGTCCCAGGGCACCGACAGGCCTTCGGGGATCTGCAGCTCTCCGGCGTTGCGCGCGTAGCGGATGTGCTGGAGATCCGCCTTCAGGTCGATGGACGTGAGATAGGTGGACTCCAGCCCGGTCACCGCGCCCAGCATGTCCAGCAGCGGGCGCGTCAGCTGTTCGACTGACTTGGCCTCTGGCAGGGTGGTCGACAGTTCTGCAAGTATCGGATCCAGCACGGCGTCTCCAGGAAACGAGGGCTTATGGGTGGGCATATGGACCTGCGGCCCGTCGCTCCATGAGAAGCGCGGGCCGGCATCGCCGTCATTATGCACGCTGCGCAACGGGTTGCATGGAACCTGTGCGCGGGACTACCCTGGACTTTCTACACGCGGCGGCCGGCCACGATGGGTAGCGGCCGCCAGGGAGGCAGGCATGCATCACTCGAGTGAACTGCGCGGCCGGGTGGCCGTGGTGACAGGGGCGTCCTCCGGCATAGGCCGCGCCACCGCGATCGGGCTGGCCGCGGCTGGCGCGCGGGTGGTGGTGAATCATCGCGCGGGCGGCGATTCCCAGGGGCGCGCGGCGGCAGTCGCCGAAGCAATCCAGCGCCAGGGAGGGTCGGCCGTCACGGCGGCCGGCGATGTCAGCAAAGAGGCCGAGGTCGAGCACCTGTTCGCGCAGGCGCTGCAGCACTACGGACGGCTGGACATCCTGGTCAACAATGCGGGCATAGAGCATCCAGCGCCGGTCGCCGACATGACGCTGGCCGATTGGCAACGCGTCATCGACGTGAACCTGACGGGGCAGTTCCTGTGCGCGCGCGCCGCGGCCCGGCTGTTCCAGTCGCAGCCGGCCGACCCGGCGCGGCAGGGGCTGGCGACGGGCAACATCCTCTTCATCAGTTCCGTGCACGAGGTCATCCCCTGGGCCTTCCAGGTGAATTACGCAGCCTCCAAGGGCGGCGTGTCCATGCTGATGAAATCGCTGGCGCAGGAACTGGCGCCGGCCCGGATACGGGTCAATTCCATCGCGCCGGGGGCCATACGCACCGCCATCAACCAGCCGGCCTGGGATACGCCGGAAAGCCTGGCCAGGCTGCTGAAGCTGATTCCGTACGGCCGCATCGGCGAACCCGAAGACGTGGCGCGCGCGGCGGTATGGCTGGCCAGCGACGCGTCGGACTACGTCACCGGCACGACCTTGTTTGTCGACGGCGGCATGACCCTGTATCCCGAATTCCGGGGCGCGGGCTAGACCATGTCCAAGCCCCTGGAAGACTACGGCTTGATCGGCAACATGCTGTCGGCCGCACTGGTGGCGCGCGACGGCTCTATCGACTGGCTTTGCCTGCCGCATTTCGATTCGCCCGCTTGCTTCGCGGCGCTGCTGGGCGATGAACGGCACGGTCACTGGCGCATCGCGCCGCATGCGCGGAAATACGCGGTCTCGCGCCGCTACGTGCCCGATACCGCTGTGCTGGAAACGCGTTACGAAACCAGCTCGGGCACGGCGCTGCTGTATGACTTCATGCCCCTGAGCGACGACGATGAGCGCGCCGACGTGGTGCGCATCGTGCGCGGCGAATCCGGCCACGTGCAGATGGACATGGAGATGGCGCTGCGCTTCAACTATGGGCAGGCCGTTCCCTGGGTGCGCCGGCGCGACTATGGCCTGAGCGCCATCGCCGGCCCGGACGCGGTCGAGCTGCATACGCCGGTGGACCTGGCGGGGCACGAGCTTACGACCACGGCGCGTTTCACCGTGCACCCGGGGCGGGTGGTGCCGTTCACGCTGTCCTATCACCGTTCGCACCGCACGCCGCACTTCGTGCCGGACCGCGTGGAAAGCATGGATCGCACCATCTCCTGGTGGCAGGAGTGGGCCAAGCGCTGCCGCTGGGAGGGCAGCGACGAAGGGCGCGATGCCGTGGTCCGCTCGCTCATCACGCTCAAGCTGCTGACCTTCCAGCCCACCGGCGGCATTATCGCCGCGCCCACCACCTCGTTGCCGGAAGCCCTGGGCGGCAGCCGCAACTGGGACTACCGGCATTGCTGGCTGCGCGATTCGGCGCTGACCTTGTACGCCTTGCTCAATGCCGGCTACCGGGAAGAGGCCGAGGCCTGGCGCCAATGGCTGCTGCGCGCCGTGGCCGGGCATCCGGACCAATTGCAGATCATGTACGGCATCGCCGGCGAACGCTGGCTGCCTGAACTGGAAATTCCCTGGCTGCCGGGCTATGAGGCCAGCCTGCCGGTGCGGCGCGGCAACGGCGCCGCTGGCCAGAGCCAGCTGGACATCTATGGCGAGCTCATCGAAACCCTGTACGCCGCGCGCGCGGCCGACCTGGCGCCGCTGGCCGAGGCCTGGCGCCTGCAGAAGGTGCTGCTGGAGCCGCTCAAGGACCGTTGGCAGGACCTGGACCATGGCATCTGGGAAGTACGGGGCGAGCGCCGCGCCTTCACGCATTCACGGCTGATGTGCTGGGTCGCCTTCGACCGCGCCGTCCAGTCCTGCGAGCGCTTCGGCCTGCGCGGACCGAAGGACGAATGGCAGCGCCTCGCCGACCGCATCCGCGCGGACATCTGCAAGCATGGCTACAACCCGGCGCGCGGCAGCTTCGTGCAGAGCTACGGATCGGACGAACTGGATGCCAGCCTGCTGCTCATTCCCCAAGTGGGCTTCCTGCCCGCGGACGATCCGCGGGTGGCGGGAACAGTGCGCGCCATCGAACGCGAACTGCTGCGCGACGGCCTGCTGTTGCGTTATTCCACCCAGCACGCCAGCGACGGCCTGCCGGGCGAGGAGGGGGTGTTCCTGGCCTGCAGCTTCTGGCTGGCCGACGCCTACGTCATGCAGGGGCGTATCGACGATGCCGAACGCCTGTTCGAGCATCTGCTGACGCTGCGCAATGACTTGGGCCTGCTGGCGGAGGAGTACGACGTCGGCCGGCGCCGGCTGGTGGGCAATTTTCCGCAAGGGTTCTCGCACATCGGACTGGTGAATACCGCGTACAACCTGAGCCGCGCGAGCGGCCCGGCGCGTCAGCGCGCCGAGCAGGACGCGCCGCGCGAATAGGCCGGC
>NZ_DATCUY010000388.1:0-1882 GCF_036567245.1 Achromobacter sp.
CTGTGGGTGGTGGGCATCCTGGGCGTGGCGATCCTGGACGCGCTGTACCGCCGCGCGCTGGGCGCGCCCGCCGGCTTCTTCCTGACCTGGTTCCTGCCCTATCTGGGCTACTTCGTGGCGGGCCGCCTGATCTTCGACGGCCAGATGCGCATCCCCCGCCCCGGCCTGATGCTGGCAGCCAGCGTGGCCGCGACCGCGCTGGGCGTGTATGCGATGTCGAGCAACCGCGCGCTGGATACCTACTTCTACGATTACTTCAGCCTCACCGTGCCCTTCATGTCGCTGGCCGCGTTCCAATGGATCATTGCGTCGCCGCGCCTGCCGCGGCTGGCCTCGCTGGCGCCGCTGACTTTCGGCGTCTACTTGATCCATCCGCTGTTCCTGGACGTGGCGCATCGCGCCGGCGCCCTGACGGGCGCGCGCAATGACGCCTGGACCTTGCCCGTGCTGGCCGCCGCCGTGTTCGCGCTGTCGGCGGCCAGCAGCTGGCTGTTGAGGCGCCATCCCGCGACCCGGCGCTTCGTCTGAAAGGCCTACATCTTCAAGGGGTTATGCCGCGGCAGGCTCGCATCAGCCGGGCATGGCATAACTTCACGAAGCTTCGCAGATCTTCACGGGCGCGGGGTAAGGGCTTGGGGTACAATTCACGGCTTATTTGATCGGCCAGACACCGATTTTTCTTCGCGCCAGCACGGACTGCACCCAGCGGATTTCAAGCCGCCAGGCAAATGCTTCTCCGTCCTGGCTTTTTTATCCGAGCGGGGGGAATCATGACCGACATCGGTCGGATGGCACATGTAGTGCCAGCTCGCACCCAGCTACCCGTCAGCGCGTATTTTGACGAAGCCCTCTTTGCCCGCGAGCAAGAACTCATTTTCAAGCAATCCTCACAATACGTCGGCCACCAGAAAGTGGTGCCCGAAATCGGGGATTGGCGTACGTTGGCCCAGGAAGACGGAGGGCGCGTGCTGGTTCGCAACCAGCAAGGCGTCGAACTCATCTCAAATGTTTGCCGCCACCGTCAGGCGTTGATGCTTGGCGGCGAGGCCGGCAATGTGGCCGGCAACTGCAATACGCATGGCAACCTGAAGGCAAGCGGCGGCAACATCGTCTGCCCCTTGCACCGCTGGACGTACAACAACCAGGGCGAGTTGTTGGGCGCGCCGCAGTTCGCCACCACGCCCTGCATGAACCTGCAGAAGTTCCGCCTGCGCGATTGCCATGGCTTGCTGTTCGAAGGCCCGCGCGATCCGGCCGCCGACATGGCGCCGCTGTTTTCGCGTCCGGAATTTGACTTCGGCGACTGCGTGCTTGACCACGTCGAAGTGCACCAGTGCAACTACAACTGGAAGACCTTCATCGAGGTCTACCTGGAGGACTATCACGTCGGTCCGTTCCACCCGGGCCTGGGCCGCTTCGTCACCTGCGACGACCTGAGCTGGGAGTTCAACGACTGGTACAGCCTGCAGAAGGTCGGCGTGCACAACGCCCTGGCGCAGCCCGGGTCCGACGTGTACAAGCAGTGGCATGACCGCCTGCTGGCGTTCCGCGAGGGCGACGCGCCGGATTTCGGCGCGGTCTGGGTCACGTACTTCCCGACCCACATGATCGAGCTGTATCCGCACGTGCTGGTGCTCTCCACGCTGTATCCGAAGGGTCCGCAGGAAACGGTGAACGTGGTCGAGTTCTACTACCCCGAGGAAATCGCCGCCTTCGAGCGCGAGTTCGTCGAGGCACAGCGCGCCGCCTACATGGAAACGGCCATCGAGGACGACGAGATCGCCGAGCGCATGGACGCGGGCCGCAAGGCGCTGATGCTGCGCGGCGTGAACGAAACCGGCCCCTACCAGTCGCCCATGGAAGACGGCATGCAGCACTTCCA